>DATJHU010000176.1:0-87003 GCA_035493715.1 Alphaproteobacteria bacterium
CCTGTCCGACTCGCAAAACTCCCACGTCGCGGTCCGCAATCCTCCTGCCTGTAGGTCCACCCCCGAATCAGCTATTTATATCGCTTGGCAATGGTGTTTTTGAGAACATAAGAGGAACCCATTATTTAACACAGCCGATTCGTCTACTTGTCCGGGATTTTAACGATTCGAAAGAACCGGGTTTTGACGCGCCGAAAGGCGATTTTGCGGCGTTCGACGACTTCGTAACTACTAGTTTCTCGTTGTTTCCCGAATTTGCCCATGTTATCCCAGTCTGTCCCAGCTTCGCTTGGGACGGCCCAGCTTTCGCGCATTCGCACGCAGGGGTGAGGACTAACCAGGGACGGTCGGGCGCAAACGACGATGTCAGCGTTCCAAAATTCGGAGCTGTTTCTCAGCTCGCATCCATGCCGCATCGACGGCAAAGGACGCGTGCCGTTACCGCTGCCTTTTCGGAACGCCGTCGCTGCCCGCCAGTCCGGCGGTATCTTCTTGTTCGTCTCGCTGACTGAAAACACGATCGAAGGGGTGACCGCCGAGCGGATGGCGGACATGTCCGCCGCGTTGGACCAGTACGATCCGATGTCGGACGAGCGGGCCGCGCTGGAGCGCGCGATCTTCGGCAACGCGGCACAGCTTCAATATGACGGCGACGGTCGCTGCTCGCTGCCCAGGGCCTTGCTGGAGCGGGTGGGGATCACGAGCGAACTCGTATTCGTCGGCCGCGGCGAGACCTTCCAGATCTGGGAACCGGGCGCCCTCGCGCAGAAGGACGCGGAACTGCGCGACAAGCTGAAGACCGGCCAGATCAAGATGCCCCTCATCCCGTCGAGGCCGCGATGAACGGCGCGCCTCATATTCCGGTTCTATGCGACGCGGTCGTCGGCGCGCTCGCGCCTAAGGCCGGCGGCCGCTATGTCGACGGCACCTTCGGCGCCGGGGGCTACAGCGCGGCGATCCTGGGCGCCGCCGATTGCCGGGTCTGGGGCATCGACCAGGATCCCGACGCGCTGGCGCTCGGCGCACCCCTCGCCGAACGCTTCGGTGGCCGGCTGACACTCGTCGCCGGCAATTTTGGCGACATGGACCGGCTGCTCGCCGCCGAGGGCGTCGAGGCGGTGGACGGGGTCGCGCTCGATCTCGGCGTTTCCTCGATGCAGCTCGACCGGGCCGATCGCGGTTTTTCCTTCCGCGCCGACGGCCCCCTGGACATGCGCATGGCGCAACGGGGCGAAAGCGCGGCCGACCTCGTCAACAGCTTGGACGAAGAAGAACTCGCGGACATCATCTATCGTTACGGCGAGGAGCGCTTCTCCCGCCGCATTGCCGCCGCCATCGTGCGCGGCCGTCCTTTTACCCGCACCGCCGCGCTGGCCGAGGCCGTGCGCCGCGCGATCCCCCGCGTGGCCCAAAAGAAGAGCGACGGCATCGATCCCGCCACGCGGACGTTCCAGGCGCTTCGCATCGCGGTCAACGACGAGCTGGGCGCGCTTACGCGCGGCCTTTCGGCGGCTGAGCGGCTGCTGGCCCCCGGCGGCCGGCTTGCGGTCGTTACCTTCCACAGCCTCGAGGACAGATCGGTCAAATCCTTCCTGCAGAAACGCGCCGGAAAGGCGCCCGGCGGGTCACGGTATCGCCCCGCCGCAGCCCAACAAACGCCACCTTCCTTTCATCTCCTCGGCGGGAAGCCGGTGATCGCCGATTCCGACGAAATCCGGCGCAACCCGCGCGCCCGCTCGGCGAAGTTGCGCACCGCCGAGCGCACAAACGCGCCGGCCTGGCCGGACGCACTCAAGGGAGACGCCGCATGATCAGGATCACCACTTTGCTTTGGGTTGTTCTCCTGGTTATCGCCGGGGGCACCGTCATGCATGTCAGCTACCAGGTCCGCCGGGTGCAGCAGCACCTGAACGAGCTGGCGCGTTCGACTCATTCCGAACAGGACGCGATCCGCATCCTCGGCGCCGAATGGGACACGTTGAACGACCCGCATCGTATCGACGAACTGTCGAAGCGCTACCTGAGCTTGCAGCCGACCCCGATCCAGCGTGTCGTGACGCTGGAGGGGATTCCGCTGAAGCCGTCGGCCGAGCAGCTTCTGAAGCTGAATACCGCCACGCAGAACGCCAAGACCGCGCCGGGCAAGAAGCCCGATACGCCGGTGAGGCCGCCGCTGCCCGGTGTGCTCCCGGGTCCGACGATGGCGTCCGCGACCGTGCGTGCTGCGAAGCCCGCGACCCAGCCCGTGGTCGTTCACGCGGCCGTCGCCAAGCCTGCCGTCGATCCGGTCGGACTCCTCCTGGCGCGGGAAGAACGGCACGAATGAAGCGGCGCGGCAACCTCGTCCCGCTTGAGGGGGTGATCGGCACGGGGCCGGCCCTGCCGGAGAGCGTTGGCCAACCCGCGTCGATGATCGTGACTGTCGACGGCGCGGCCCGGCAGACGCTCGAGCAGGCGCGGACGCGCCTGGTCGTGGTCGCTGCCCTGTTCGGCCTTGCGCTGCTCGCCGTCTCCCTCAGGCTGGTCGATCTTGCCGTGTTCGGCGACGGCTCCAGCCAGCAGGCGCATATCGCGCCGCCGCCCCCGCTCAAGGTCCGCTCCGACATCGTCGACCGCAACGGCCGTGTGCTGGCGACCTCGATCGCCACCGCCTCGCTGTTCGCCGACCCGCAGAAGATCATCGACGCGCCCGACGCGGCGCGCCAGCTGAACACACTGTTCCCGGACATCGCGTATGGCGAATTCCTGCAGAAGCTGCAGGGCAAGAACCACTTCGTATGGCTGCGCCGTCACCTGACGCCGCGTCAGCAATACGAGGTGAACCAGCTCGGCATTCCCGGCGTCGAGTTCCAGCCGGACGAGCGTCGCCTGTACCCTCAGGGCAGCGAGGTGTCGCAGGTTATCGGCTATACCGATATCGACAGCCACGGCATCGCCGGCATCGAGCAGTCGTTCGACGACTATCTGGGCAAGGGCACGGAGCCGCTGCGCCTGTCGATCGACATCCGTCTGCAGCACATGCTGCATCGGGAGGTGCAGGCCCAGATCGAAGAATTCCACGCCATGGGCGGCGGCGGGCTGATCATGGACGTGCGCACCGGCGAGATCCTGTCGATGGTGTCGCTGCCCGATTTCGATCCGGAGCAACCGGGCGACGGGCCGAAGCCGGCGCCGGGCGAGCCCGACCCGCATTTCAACCGCATGACGCTCGGCGTCTATGAGATGGGCTCGATCTTCAAGGTGTTTAACACCGCGCTCTGCCTCGACAGCGGCAAGGTGAAGATCAACGACTATTTCGACGCCTGGCATCCGATCCAGATCGGCCGGTTCACGATTCACGATTTCAGGGGCGACGAACTGCCCGGCTATTCGTCGGTCGCCAAGATTTTCGAGATCTCGTCGAACATCGGCTCGGCCCGCATGGTCCAGCAGGTGGGGCCGGAGGCGCAGGAACGCTTCATGGACAGCCTGGGCCTCACCAAGAAGATGGCGCTGGAGGTGCCCGAGATCGGTACGCCCCGCGTGCCGCACCCGTGGCGGCCGATCAACATGCTGACGATCGCCTTCGGGCACGGCATCTCGGTGTCGCCGGTGCAGCTCGTCAGCGCGATTTCGGCCATCGCCAACGGCGGCATTCTTCGACCCGCGACGCTGATCGAACGCCCCGACGGCCAAGTGCCGCAGGGCACGCGGGTGATTTCGGAAGAGACCTCCGATATGATGCGCAGGCTGATGCGGCTGGTGGTGACTGGCGGTACGGCCAAGCAGTTCGGCAATGTTCCGGGTTACCTCGTCGGCGGAAAGACGGGCACCGCGGAAAAGATCATGCTGAACGGCGGCTACGCCAAGAAGCATGCGAATTTGAGCTCGTTCGTCGGGGTCTTCCCGATGTCCGACCCGCGATACGCAGTGTTCGTCACGATCGACGAACCGCACGGCAACAAGAAAAGCGCAGGTTTCGAGACCGGGGGCTGGGTCGCAGCCCCGGCCGTCGCGCGCGTCATCTCCTCGATGGGTCCATTGCTCGGCATTCCGCCGGTCGACGCCGAATCGCCGGTTATCCAGGCGAAAATGGAAATCGAGGTCAACCCGATCGGTCGCCACGTTGCTCCGCCTCAGTGAACTTATGAACCAGACCCAAACCAGCGCCGAGCCTGCGTTCGATCTTGCCGCACTCGGCGAGCTCGAGATTGCCGGGCTGACCGCGGATTCGCGGGCGGTTCAGCCGGGCTTTCTGTTCGCCGCCCTGCCCGGCGGCAAGAAGTCGGGCGCCGACTTCATTGCTGAGGCGGCGCGCCGCGGCGCGGTCGCGGTGCTGGCCGATGTCGGCACGCGGCTGCCGGCCGACGCACCGGAACTGGCGCTGATCGAGGATCGCCTGCCGCGCCTGCGCTTCGCGCGCATGGCCGCAGCCTTCTACGGCGCGCAGCCGGAGGTGGTGGCCGCGGTGACCGGCACCAGCGGCAAGAGCTCGACCGTGTCCTTCGCCCGCCAGATATGGAAATCGCTGGGTTTCAGCGCCGCCAGTCTGGGCACGCTCGGCATCGAATCCGATCCGATCTCGCGCTACGGCACGCTGACGACGGCCGATCCCGTGGCGCTCCATGCCGATCTGGCCGCGCTCGCCAAGGCGGGCGTCACGCGCGCCGCGATGGAGGCGTCGTCGCATGGGCTCGACCAGTACCGGCTGGATGGGGTCAAGGTCAGGGTCGCCGGTTTCACCAGCTTCGGCCGCGACCATCTCGATTACCATCCCACGGTCGACGATTATTTTGCCGCCAAGTTGCGCCTCTTCTCCGAGGTGCTGCAGCCGGGCGCCGTCGCGGTGCTGAACGCCGATATTCCCGAATTCACGCGCCTGTCGCAGGCCGCGCGCGAGGCGGGCCATCCCGTGCTGTCCTACGGCAAGGCCGGGCGCGATCTGCGCATCGACAGGCGCACGCCGACCACGACGGGCCAGAAGGTGACGCTCAGCCTGTTCGAACGCGAGGTCGATATCGATTTCCCGCTCGCCGGCAAGTTCCAGCTGATGAACGCGCTGTGCGCGCTGGGGCTGGCGATCGGGTCGGAACTGACGGACCCGAAGGCCGCCGCGACCGACCCCTGGTTCGGTCGCCTGACCCGCACGCTGACCACGCTGACCGGCGTGCGGGGCCGGCTGGAACGGGTGGCGACGCTTGCCAACGGCGCCTCGATCTATGTCGATTACGCCCACAAGCCCGACGCGCTGGTCGCGGTGCTGAACGCGCTGCGCCCGCATACAAACGGCAAGCTGGTGGTCGCCTTCGGCTGCGGCGGCGACCGCGATCCGGGCAAGCGCCCGATCATGGGCGAGATCGCCACCCGGATGGCCGACACCACGATCGTGACCGACGACAATCCGCGCAGCGAAGATCCGGCGACGATCCGCGCCGCGATCCTGGCCGGCGCGCCGGCGGCGATCGAGATCGGCGATCGCGCCCAGGCCATCGCCGCCGGCATCGGCATGCTGAAGGCCGGCGATATCTTCGTCATCGCCGGCAAGGGGCACGAGCAAGGACAGATCTTCGGCGATACCGTCCGTCCGTTCGACGACGCCGCTGTCGCGCGCGCCGCAGCGGAGGTGCAGGGATGACCGCCCCCAAGGCCGCACTCTGGACCGCGCGCGAGGCCGCCCTGGCGACGGGCGGCACGATCACCGACGACGCGACCTGGTCGGTCGACGGCGTGTCGATCGACACCCGCAATGTCGCGGCGGGCGATCTGTTCGTCGCGCTGAAAGGTCCGCGCTTCGACGGCCACGACTATGTCGCCACGGCGTTGTCCAACGGCGTTGCCGCGGCCATGGTCTCGCGCGCGCCGGCCAATGCCGATCCCGCGCGCCTGCTGGCCGTTCCCGACACGCAGGCCGGGCTCGAAGCCCTGGCCGTCGCGGCGCGGGCGCGCAGCGATGCGCGGATCGTCGCCGTGACAGGGTCCGTCGGCAAGACCGGCACCAAGGAGGCGCTGGCGACCGTACTCGGCAGGCAGGGCATGACCCATGCCTCCAGCGGCAATCTCAACAACCAGATCGGAATGCCGCTGTCGCTGGCGCGGATGCACGCCGCCTCGCGCTTCGGCGTATTCGAGATCGGCATGAACCACGCCGGCGAGATCGCACCTTTGTCCGGCATGCTGCGTCCGCACGCGGCGATCGTCACGACGGTCGAGGCGGTGCATCTGGAATTCTTCCCCGACGTCGCCGCAATCGCCGACGCCAAGGCGGAGATCTTCGCCGGCATGAACAGTGACGGCGTCGCGATCCTGAACCGCGACAACCCCTATTTCGACCGGCTGGCGCTCCGCGCCCGGGAACATGGCGTCGGCCGCATCTGGGGCTTCGGCGCTGCGGAAGACGCCGAGGCGCGGCTGACCGACATCGCGTCGGACGATACCGGCTCCCTGGTGTCGGCGATCGTGTTCGGCCAGGCCGTTCGCTTCCGTTTGCCCCTGCCCGGGCGCCACCAGGCGCAGAATGCGCTTGCCGTCCTGTTGGGCGTCGCCGCGCTGGGCGGCGATATCGCCCAGGGCGCTGCCGCACTGGAGGGGCTGGCGCCGGTCAAGGGACGCGGCGTGACGACAGAGGTCGCTCTGCCGGGGGGCGGGTCCTTCCGGATCGTGGACGAGACCTATAACGCCAGCCCGGCCGCGGTCAGGGCCGTTCTTGCCGTATTCGGCATGACCGCGCCCGGTCGGGGCGGTCGTCGCCTCGTCGCGCTCGGCGACATGCTGGAACTGGGAACCGCGAGCCCGGCCGAACATGCCGGCCTGGCGCCGGCGCTTGCCGCCGCGAAGGCCGACCTGGTGTTCACCGCCGGCCCGCTGATGCGCCATCTGCACGATGCGCTGCCGGCAGCGATGCGCGGCGGCTATGCCCCCGATTCCGACGCGCTTGCAGCGACGATCGCGGCCGCGGTCAGGCCGGGCGACATCGTTCTGGTCAAAGGCTCCGCGGGTTCGCGCATGGCGGTAATCGTCTCCGCGCTGCGGGCGCTCGCAAAAGAAGAAACGGGTTCGCGCCATGCTGTATGACCTCGCACGGCCGTTCGCCGACAAGTTCATCCTCGCGAACCTGTTCCGCTACCAGACCTTCCGCACGGGTGGGGCGGTGATCACCGCCCTGCTGCTGTGTTTCGTCTTCGGCCCGATGATCATCCGCTGGCTGAAATCCAAGCAGGGCGCGGGCCAGCCGATCCGCACCGACGGGCCCGAAACGCATCTGAAGAAGCAGGGCACGCCGACGATGGGCGGCGTCATGATCCTGCTGGCGGTCACCATCTCGACGCTGCTCTGGGTCGATCTGCGCAACGCCTATACCTGGATCGTGCTGCTGGTGACGGTCGGCTTCGGCATGATCGGCTTCGGCGACGACTATCTGAAGCTGACCAAGCGCAACTCCAAGGGCCTCTCCAGCCGGGTAAAGCTGATCTGGCAGATCGTCATCGCGCTCGCCGGTGCGCTGCTGATCGCCTATATCCAGCGCGAGCCCCTGTCGACCGAACTGGCGATTCCGTTCCTCAAGGAAGTGCTGATCAATCTGGGACTCTTCTATCCGATCTTCGCCATTCTGGTGATCGTCGGGGCGTCGAACGCGGTCAACCTGACCGACGGGCTGGACGGGTTGGCCATCGTTCCGGTGATGATCAGCGCCGGCTGTTTCGCGCTGATCTCCTATCTGGTCGGCAATTTCGTCTTCGCCCATTACCTGCAGTTGAACCACGTCTCCGGCGCGGGCGAACTGGCGGTCTTCGCCGGCGCGATGGTGGGGGCAAGCCTGGGTTTCCTATGGTTCAACGCGCCGCCTGCCATGGTGTTCATGGGCGATACCGGCTCGCTGTCGGTCGGCGCCGCGCTGGGCACGATCAGCGTCATCACCAAGCATGAGATCGTGCTCGCCATCATCGGCGGCCTGTTCGTGCTGGAGACCGCGTCGGTCATCGTCCAGGTCGCCTCCTTCAAGACGACCGGCAAGCGCGTCTTCCGTATGGCGCCGCTGCACCATCATTTCGAAAAGAAGGGCTGGGCCGAGCCTACCGTCGTCATCCGCTTCTGGATCATCGCCGCCATTCTCGCGCTGGTCGGCCTGTCGAGCCTGAAACTCAGATGAACGCCCAGAACCAAACTCTTGATTTCGGCTTCCTGGCCGACGGTCCGCCTGTCGCGGTGCTGGGGCTCGGCAAGTCGGGCATGGCGACGGCGCTGGCGCTCAAGCAATCCGGCGTCGATGTCGCCGCGTGGGACGACCAGCCGGGCGGCCGCGATGCCGCAGCGGCGCAGGGCATCGGCCTGGTCGACCTCAACACGGCCGATCTCGGCCAGATGAGCCTGCTCGCCATGTCGCCGGGCATCCCGCTTTATTTCCCGAAGCCGCACCCGGTTGCATTGCGGGCGCGGGCTGCCGGGCTGCCGATCGTCGGCGATATCGAGCTTCTGTACCGGGCCGAGCCCGAGGCGCGCTATGTCGGGATCACCGGCACCAACGGCAAGTCCACGACCACGGCACTGATCGGCCATATCCTGGCGGAAGCCGGGATGCGGATCGCGGTCGGCGGCAATCTGGGCACCCCGGTCCTGACCTTTCCGGCGCTGGGCAAAGACGGCGTCTATGTGCTGGAGATGTCCAGCTATCAGTTGGACCTGACCGACACGCTGGTCTTCGACGCGGCGATCCTGCTCAACATCACGCCCGACCATCTCGACCGCCATGGCGATATGGACGGCTATATCGCCGCCAAGGAGCGGATTTTCGCCCATCAGGCGGGCGCCAAGGCGGCCATCGTCGGCATCGACAGCGCGGCCTCGCGGGGGGTTGCCGAACGGCTGGCGGCGCAGGGTCATGCGCGGCTGATTCCCGTTTCGGTGGAGGAAGCCGCGCCGGGCGGGATCGCGGTGATCGATGGCTGGCTGATCGACGACATGGACGGCAGTGCCGTTCGCGAGGTCGACCTCAGGACCATCCGCCGCCTGCCGGGCACGCACAACTGGCAGAACGCGGCCGCGGCCTGGGCCGCTTCCCGCGTCTCCGGCGTGGACAAGGCGACCATCGTGGCGGCGCTGAAAAGCTTCCCCGGCCTGGTGCATCGCCAGCAACTGGTCCGCACCATCGGCAACGTGTCTTTCGTGGACGACAGCAAGGCGACCAATGTCGACGCGGCGGAGAAGGCGCTTGCCGCCTATGACCGCATCTATTGGATCGCCGGCGGTCGGGCCAAGGAGGGCGGGATCGACGCGCTCGCGCCCTTCATGGGCAAGGTTGTCCATGCCTTCCTGGTCGGCGAGGCGGCGGAGATGTTCGCCAGCTGGATCGAAGGTAAAGCGCCGGCCACCATCGTCGGCACCATCGACCGTGCGGTCGCCGAGGCGAACGCCATGGCGCAGACCGACGGCCAAGCCAGCACCGTGCTGCTGTCGCCCGCCTGCGCCTCGTTCGACCAGTTCCCGAATTTCGAGGTGCGCGGCCGCTTTTTCGTTGGGGCGGTGAACGCACTGCCAGACATGACCGGAGCGCTGTCATGAACATGGCCTTCGCCCGCACCGATCATTCGATCGTCGGCCGCTGGTGGTGGACCGTCGACCGCTGGACACTGGTGGCGCTCGCCGTGCTGATCGGCGTCGGCATGCTGCTGGTGACAGCGGCCAGCCCACCGGTTGCCGAACGCATCCACGCGCCGACCTTCTATTTCGTGATCCACCAGGCGATCATGCTGGTGCCGACCATCGCGGTGATGCTGGGCGTCTCGCTCCTGAGTCCGCGCGGCGTGCGCCGCCTTGCGCTGGGCACATTCCTGCTCTTCTACCTGCTGACCGCGCTGACGCTGGTCGCCGGGCACGAGATCAAGGGCGCGACCCGCTGGATCGGCGCCGGCCCGTTCTCGCTGCAGCCGTCGGAATTCCTCAAGCCCGCCTTCGCGGTGGTCACCGCCTGGCTGTTCGCCAAGCAGCACAGCGCGCGGGCGGCCGGCCAGATATTCCCGGGTTATGTGCTCGCGATCGTCCTCTATGCCGCAGTTGTCGGCGTGCTGATGCTCCAGCCGGATTTCGGCATGACCTTCGTCTGTACCGCGATCTGGTTCGGAGAGTTCTTTCTGGCCGGCCTGCCGATTGTCTTCGTGCTGGCGCTGGCGGTCATGGCGGTCGGGGGCTTGGTCGGCGCCTATTTCGTATTCCCCCATATCGCCAGCCGCATCGACCGATTCCTGGACCCCGCGTCGGGCGACACCTATCAGGTCGACCGCTCGCTCCAGGCCTTCGTCCATGGCGGTTTGACCGGCACCGGTCCGGGCCAGGGGACCGTCAAGATGTCGCTGCCGGACGCCCATGCCGACTTCATCTTCGCGGTGGCGGGGGAAGAGCTGGGCCTGGCCGCCACGCTCTTCATCGTCTCGCTGTTCGGTTTCATCGTGCTGCGCGGCTTCGCCCGCGCGCTCAAGGACAGCGACCTGTTCATCGTCCTGGCGGTCGGCGGGCTGTTCACCCAGTTCGGGCTGCAGGCGCTGGTCCATATGGGCTCGTCGCTGCACCTGCTGCCGGCCAAGGGCATGACGTTGCCGTTCATCTCCTATGGCGGCTCGTCGTTGCTGGCGCTGGGCCTTGGCACCGGCATGGCATTGGCGCTGACGCGCACCCGATTCCCGGGGGGCGAGCAATGAACGCCGCGAATCCCCTGGTGATCCTCGCCGCCGGCGGCACGGGCGGGCACATGTTCCCGGCCGAGGCGCTGGCCAGGGCGTTGATCGCGCGCGGTGTCCGCACCGCGCTGGTGACCGACCAACGCGGTCAGGCGTTCGGCGAATCGTTGCCGGCGGTCGAGGTCTATCGCATCCGCGCCAGCCGCTTGCCGCGCTATGCCGTCGACCGCATCAAGGCCGTGTTCGAGATGGGGCTGGGCGCGCTTGAGGCGCGCCGCCTGATGCGCAGGCTGAAGCCCGGCGTCGTGGTCGGCTTTGGCGGCTATCCCTCGATCCCGACAATCCTCGCCGCGGCATTGTCCAAGGTTCCGATCGTGCTGCACGAGCAGAACGCATTGCTGGGCCGCGCCAACCGCCGCGCCGCGCTGCGCGCCCAGGCGATCGCCACCTCCTTCGAAACCGTCGCCCTGGTTCCGTCCGGCGTTCCGACGGTGCTGACCGGAAATCCGGTGCGGCCGGCGATCCTGTCGGTGCGCGCGGTGCCCTATGCCGCACCTGTGGCCGGCGGCCCCCTCTCCATCCTGGTGACCGGCGGCAGCCAGGGCGCCCGCGTGTTCAGTGAGGTCGTGCCCGCCGCGATGGCGCTGCTGTCCGACGAGCTCAAGGCCCGTATCCGTATCGTCCAGCAATGCCGGGCAGAGGACCTGGCCGAAGCCAAGGCGGCTTTCGATGCGGCCGGTGTCACGGCGGAACTGGCGAGCTTCCTGAACGACATGCCGGCGCGCCTCGCCGCCGCGCACCTTGCGATCTGCCGCTCCGGCGCGTCCACGGTGGCCGAGCTCGGCGTTGCGGGGCGTCCGGCCATCCTGGTGCCGTATCCGTTCGCCACCGACGACCACCAGACCAACAATGCCGAGGCCTTCGCCAAGGGCGGCGCCGGCTGGGTGATCAGCCAGCGGATCCTGACGCCCAAACTTCTGGCGGAGCGCATCGCCGCGCTCGCCGCGCACCCGGAAACTTTGATCCGTGCTGCGGAGGCCGCGCGCGAGCAGGGGCGGCCGGATGCCGCTGAGCGCTTCGCGGACCTGGTTATCGAAAAGATCGGAGGGCAGGGCACCTTGCCCTCGCCGCCCACGAGCACCCTTAAGGACGTCGCGGCATGAGAGCGCTACCACTCTCCATCGGGACGATCCATTTCGTCGGCATCGGCGGGATCGGGATGAGCGGCATCGCCGAGGTGCTGCACAATCTGGGCTATTCGGTCCAGGGCTCCGACGTCGCCGACAATCCGAACGTGCGCCGTCTGCGCGGGCTGGGCATTCCGGTGGCGGTCGGCCACGGCGCGGAAAATCTTGGCGAGTCCACGGTGGTGGTCGTGTCCTCCGCGATCAAGCCCGACAATCCGGAACTCCAGGCGGCAAGGGCGGCTTTGCTGCCGGTCGTCCGCCGGGCGGAAATGCTGGGCGAGCTGATGCGGCTCAAATGGTCGATTGCGGTCGCCGGCACGCACGGCAAGACCACGACCACCTCGCTGGTCGCGGCGGTGCTGGAAGGCGCCGGCTACGACCCGACGGTGATCAATGGCGGCATCATCAACGCCTATGGCACCAACACGCGGCTGGGCGCCGGCGACTGGATGGTGGTCGAGGCTGACGAGAGCGACGGCACCTTCATCAAGCTGCCCGCCACGATCGCCATCGTCACCAACATCGACCCCGAGCATCTCGACCATTTCGGCACGTTCGACGGGGTCAAGGCGGCGTTCGAGAGCTTCGTCCAGAACATCCCGTTCTATGGGTTCGCCGCCCTCTGCATCGACCATCCCGAAGTGCAGGCGATGATCCCGCGCGTCGCCGACCGCCGGCTTGTGACCTATGGCTTCTCGCCACAGGCCGATGTCAGGGCGATGAATGTCGACACCTCGCCCGACGGCTCGGTCTTCGATGTCGAGATCAGCGGCCGTGTCGCCGGCGAGGCGCGCCGGATCGAACGCATTCATCTGGCGATGATCGGCCGGCACAACGTGCAGAACGCCTGCGCCGCCATCGCCGTCGCCAACGAAATGCAGATCGACGACGACGCGATCCGCGGCGCGCTGTCGAAGTTCCAGGGCGTGAAGCGCCGCTTCACCAAGACCGGCGTCGCGAACGGTGTCACCGTGATCGACGATTACGGCCACCATCCGGTCGAGATCGCGGCCGTGCTGCGCGCGGCTCGCCTCGCCATCGCCGGGACGCCCGGCGCCAAGGTGATCGCGGTGGTGCAGCCGCACCGCTACACGCGCCTCGCCAGCCTGTTCGAGGATTTCTGCACCTGCTTCAACGATGCCGACATCGTCATTGTCGCGGATGTGTACGCGGCGGGCGAGCAACCGATCGAGGGTGTGAACAAGGACGCGCTGGTCGCCGGACTGCAGGGTCACGGCCACCGCCGCGTCGGCGCGCTGCCCGATCCGTCGATGCTGGCGGCGATGGTGAACGCGGCGGCGGAGCCCGGCGATTTCGTGGTCTGCCTCGGCGCCGGCAACATCACCAACTGGGCCGCTTCCCTACCGGCCGAACTCGAAGCGTTGCAGGCCAAGGGAGCCGCGCGATGATGGCGGCCGAGCGCATCATGCCCGAGACGATCGACCGGCTGCCGCCGGTGCGCGGGCGGCTGCGCGCGAATGTCGACCTTGCGCCGCAGACCTGGTTCCGCGTCGGCGGTCCGGCGGAATTCCTGTTCCGGCCCGCCGATATCGAGGATCTGGCCGATTTCCTCGCGGCCTGCCCGGGCGACATTCCGGTGACGATCCTGGGCGTCGCCTCCAACCTGCTGATCCGCGACGGGGGCCTGCCGGGCGTGGTGATCCGACTGGGCGGTTCGTTCGCGTCGATTCGCGTCGAAGGCGACAAGGTGGTTGCCGGCGCCGGTGCGCTCGATCTCACCGTCGCGCAGGAGGCACAGTCGGCCGGCCTCGGCGGGCTGGAATTCCTGTCCGGCATCCCCGGGACCATCGGCGGCGCGGTCAAGATGAATGCCGGCGCCTATGGCCGGGAAATCGTCGACGTCGTCGAATCCGCCGTAATCGTCACGCGTTCGGGCAAGGTCCGAACCGTGAATGCGCCGGCGCTGGGCCTCTCCTATCGCCACAGCGACGTCGCCGACGACGCCATCGTGGTCGAGGCCACGCTCAAGGCCACGCAGGAAGACGCCGCCACCGTCGCCGCGCGGATGCAGGACATCCAGGCGCGCCGCGCCGCCAGCCAGCCGATTCGCGCCCGCACCGGCGGCTCGACCTTCGCCAACCCGCCCGGCGCCAAGGCGTGGGAGCTGGTCGACAAGGCGGGCTGCCGCGGCCTCGCCATCGGCGGGGCGCAGGTGTCGGAGCAGCACACGAATTTCCTGATCAATACCGGCACGGCGACCGCAGCCGACCTGGAGCGGCTGGGCGAGGAAGTGCGCCGCCGCGTGCACGCTATGAGCGGCATCACGCTGGAATGGGAAATCAAGCGCATCGGGGTGCCGGCATGACCGCCGCAGCGCAAACCGTGCCGAAACGCGTGACCGTGCTGCTGGGCGGCTGGTCGGCGGAACGCGAAGTGTCGCTGGTCAGCGGCAATGGCGTTGCCGACGCGCTGGAATCGCGCGGCCACGCTGTCACCCGCTTCGACCCACCGCAGGATCTGACCGCGATTGCCGCCGGACTGAAGCCCGCGCCCGACGCGGTGTTCAACGCGTTGCACGGCACCGGCGGTGAGGACGGGACGATCCAGGCCGTGCTCGACATGCTGGGCGTTCCTTATACCCATTCAGGCATGCGCGCCTCCGCCGTCGCGATGGACAAGCCGATGGCGAAGCGCCTGGTCGGCACCGTCGGCGTGCCCAGCCCGGCCGGCATGGTCGTGACCCCGGCGGCGCTCGCCAAGGGGCATCCGATCCCGCCGCCTTATGTGGTGAAGCCGGTGGCCGAAGGGTCCAGCGTCGGCGTCACCATCGTGCGTGAAGGGGCGAACGCGGCCGCGTCGGTGACCGGCTGGAAACCGGACGAGGCGTTGCTGGTCGAGCCCTATATCCGGGGCCGGGAGCTGACGGTCGGCGTCATGAGCCGTCCGGGCGAGCAGGCCCGTGCGCTGGCGGTGACGGAGATCGTCTACAAGACCGAGCTGTTCGACTACACCGCGAAATATTCCGACGGCTACGCGACCCATGTGCTGCCGGCCGATATTCCGCAGGCGGTCTACCGGACGGCGCTCGACTATGCGCGGGCGGCGCATGAGGTGATCGGCTGTACCGGGGTCACGCGCAGCGATTTCCGCTGGGACGACAGCCGGCCTGGGGTCGAAGGACTCTATTTCCTCGAGATCAACACCCAACCGGGGATGACCCCGATTTCGCTGGTGCCCGAACAGGCCGGCCATGCCGGTATGTCCTACGCCGATTTGGTCGAATGGATCGTGGAGGGGGCAGCATGTCGTCACTGAATCCGTCGTCGCGCCCCGTGCGGCGCCAGCCCAAGAAGCTGCCCGGCATGCTGCGCTGGGTAAAGCGCGGGCTGAAGGTCGGTGTCGTCCTCGCCGTGGCCGGCGCGGGCGTCATGGCCTGGCGGTCCGGCCGGCTGCAGGTGGCGCTCGACCAAGCCGACGAGACGGTAATCGCCGTGTCGGCCAAGACCGGCTTCCGGGTTGAGAATGTCGAAGTCGTCGGTCGCTCGCAGACCGAGCCCAAGGCGCTGCTCGCCGCCGCGGGGCTCAATCGCGGCGACCCGATCCTGGCCTTCAGCCCGACCGAGGCGCGGCGTCGGATCGAGAACCTCCCCTGGGTCGAAAGCGCCGCTGTCGAACGCCGCCTGCCCGACACGGTCGCCATCACCATTGTCGAGCGCAAGCCGATCGCGCTGTGGCAGCACAGCGAGAAGATCAGCCTGATCGATGCCGCCGGCGCGGTGCTGGGAACTGTGTCGATCGAGAACGCGCCCAACCTGCCGCTGATCGTCGGCGGCGATGCCCCGGCGCACGCGTCGGAGCTGCTGCAGCTGCTGGCGGCCTATCCGGAGATCGGCAAGCGCGTCCAGGCGTCGAGCTGGATCGGTTCGCGCCGCTGGGACCTGAAGCTCGACAACGGCGTCGACGTGCGGTTGCCGGAAACCGGCGTCGCCGAGGCGATGAAGCAGCTGGCCGAGGCCGAGGCGTCGTCACGGCTGCTGGAACGCGACGTGGTCGCGGTCGACCTCCGCCTCGGCGGAAAAATGATCGTCAGGCTGGCGCACGAACTGCCGCCGCCGGCGAAACCCAAACCGCAGCAAGGAATCTAGCCGCGATGGTCATGAAAGCCGCCAAACGCATTCGCCACAGGCCGCGCGGCAGCCTGGTCGGCGTGCTGGATATCGGCACGACCAAGGTCGCGTGCTTCATCGCGCGCGTGGAGGACGGCGACGAGCTCAGGATCGTCGGCGTCGGCCATCAAAGTTCGCTGGGGCTGAAGTCCGGCACGATCGTGGACATGCATGCCTGCACCAACGCCATCGGCCAGGCGGTGAACGCAGCCGAGCAAATGTGCGGCGAGACGATCCAGGAGGTGCTGGTCAATCTGGCGGCGACGCATATCGAATCGCACGGCGTCACCATCGAGGTGACGATCGCCGGACACCAGGTGGGCGATCTCGACCTGCGCCGGGCGCTGGCCCATGCCCGCACCATGGAGCGCATGGGCGAGACAGAGCTGCTGCACGCCATCCCGACCGGCTATTCGATCGACGGCAATCGCGGGATCGAGGACCCCCGCGGCATGTTCGGTCAGGCGCTGGGCGTCCAGCTGCATGCCGTCACCGCCGATGTCGGCGCCATCAAGAACCTGACAACCTGCATCGCCGACACGCATCTCGCGGTCGACCGCTGCTGCGTCTCGTCCTATGCCTCTGGCCTCTCTGTCCTGGTCGACGACGAGAAGGAACTCGGCGCCACCATCATCGACATGGGCGGCGGCACGACCGAGATCGGCGTGTTCCTGGACGGCGTGCTGGTCCACAGCGACTGCGTGCCGGTCGGAGGGGTCCACGTCACCAGCGATGTCGCGCGCGGCCTGACCACGCCGCTTGCCCACGCCGAGCGGATCAAGACGCTTTACGGCAGCTGCGTCGCCACCTCGACAGACGACCGCGAACTGATCGACGTGCCCCAGGTCGGCGAACATGGCGAGGACGAGCCGGTCCAGGCCAACCACCTGCCGCGCTCGCTGCTGGTCGGCATCATCCAGCCGCGCCTCGAGGAGACGTTCGAACTGATACGCCAGCACCTGGAGGCCTCGGGTTTCTATCAGGTCGCCGGCCGCCGCGTCGTGCTGACCGGCGGGGCCAGCCAGCTGGGCGGCGTACGCGAACTCGCACAACTCGTGCTCGACAAGCAGGTCCGCATCGGCAAGCCGAAGCGCCTGCTCGGCCAACCGGAAGCCGTGTCGGGCCCGGCGTTCGCGACGGCCGTCGGGCTGCTCGCCTTCGCCCAGCAACCGGTTGAGGACCTTTCCGGCCTGACCGCCGGTCCGCAGGCGGCGGGTGGCCTGTTCGGCCGCTTCGGCGCCTGGCTGAAGGAAAACCTATGACGAACCACCCCAACGCGCGCCACCGGCCACGCCGAACCAACGGCACAGCCGGCCAATACCTGAACCACACCCATCAAGAGATCGATACGAGGAGACCTTCAAAATGATCAACGTCCGCGCACCCGAAGCCGAAAGCCAGCTGCACCCGCGCATCACCGTGATCGGTGTCGGCGGAGCCGGCGGCAACGCCGTCAACAACATGATCCGTTCCAACCTGGAAGGGGTCGAGTTCCTGGTCTGCAACACCGACGCCCAGGCGCTGACCCATTCCGCCGCCGAGCGGCGAATCCAGCTCGGGCTCAACATCACCCGCGGTCTCGGTGCCGGGTCGCGGCCCGACGTGGGCCGCGCCGCCGCCGAGGAGGCGCTCGAGGAGCTGTTCGGCTATCTCGAAGGTTCCAACATGGTGTTCATCACCGCCGGCATGGGCGGCGGCACCGGTACAGGCGCCGCGCCTGTCATCGCCCGCGCCGCGCGCGAGCACAACATCCTGACCGTCGGCGTGGTGACCAAGCCGTTCCAGTTCGAAGGCGCGCACCGCATGCGCACCGCCGAAGCCGGCATCCAGGAACTGCAGCAATATGTCGACACGCTGATCGTGATCCCGAACCAGAACCTGTTCCGCATCGCCAACGAGAAGACGACCTTCGCGGACGCCTTCAAGATGGCGGACGAGGTGCTGCATTCCGGCGTGCGCGGCGTGACCGACCTGATGGTCATGCCGGGCCTGATCAATCTCGACTTCGCCGATATCCGCACGGTGATGAGCGAGATGGGCAAGGCGATGATGGGCACCGGCGAGGCTGAAGGCCAGCGCCGCGCAATCGATGCCGCAGAGGCCGCGATCTCCAACCCGCTGCTCGACGAGGTCTCGCTGAAGGGCGCCCGGGCGATGCTGATCAACATCACGGCCGGCATGGATATCGCCCTGTTCGAAGTGGACGAGGCGGTCAACCGCGTCCGCGCCGAGGTCGATCCCGACGCCAACGTCATCTTCGGCTCGACCTTCGATCCGACGATGGAAGGCCGCCTGCGCGTTTCCGTGGTCGCCACGGGCATCGACGCGCAGTCGATGATGCAGCAGCCGCCGGTTCGCCAGCCGACGCTCGACGTGATCCGCGGCGGCGCCGACACCTCGCCGATCCGCAAGACGTCGGTCGGCGGTTTCGCCGCGATGGCGTCCTCGCCCGCCTGGCCGGCAATGTCGCCCGGGATGGTCGCGGCGCCGGTGAGCATGACCGCGACGGCCGAACAGCTTCAGCCGCAGATCGAGGAGACGGCCGTTGTTCCGGCTCCGGAAATGCCGGTCGAAGCGGCGCCCGAAGCCGTTACCGAAGCGCAGGTCGAGGCGGTCGACGATGCCGCTCCGGCGGCGCAGGCGACTTTCGAGCCCGCCGGTGGGTTCATCCCGCCGCGTCCGGCCGAGTCGTTCGCGCGTCAGCCGGTGCAGCAGGCCGCGCCGCAGCCGGCGCCCGAACAGCCCGCTCCGGCTCCGGCGGTGGAGAAGAAGCGCGCCTTCAGCCTGTTCGAACGCGTGACCGGCGCCGTTCGCCGCAGCGAAAGCGCCGCGGCCCAGCCGGCGGCGCCGGCGCCCGCAGGCGAACGCGCGGCGCCGACTTTCGGCGCCCGCATGACGCCGCCGCCGCGCCAGCCCGATACAACGATGGTCCCGATGGGCCAGCCGCGACTCGGGATCGACGCACCGGCAAAAGCCAAGACGTCGTCGCCTGAAGACGACCTCCTGGAGATCCCGGCTTTCCTTCGCCGCCAGGCGAACTGACGGATTGTCGCATTGATGGGTGAAACTGGGGCGCCGAAAGGCGCCCCTTCTTTTTTGGAAGTGATTGAAATCAAATGAAATCAAATCGCTGTGCCACAATCTCGCCACAAAAACTTAAGTATGTGTAACAATCGGTAATAAGAAGTGATTTGCTGATGCGTGAAAGCTTTCCTATCTCCACGCTCAGCCGACGCGCCCGTGCGTCCAAACTGTTTGTGTGATTTTTGAATGAGTGATTTCGGTCCCGCGGCGCAGCGACAGAAGACGCTCAAGACGCGGATCAATTGCAGCGGCGTCGGCCTCCATTCAGGCCGGCGGGTCACAATGACCATCGGTCCCGCCGCCGTCGATTCCGGTATTCGTTTCCAACGCACCGATCCCGCCGGCCAGGATGCAGTCATCCCGGCGCGCTGGGACCATGTGGTCGATACCAGGCTTTGCACGGTCATCGGTAACGGCGACGGCATCAATGTCGGTACGGTCGAGCATTTGATGGCCGCCTTCGCCGGCCTTGGCGTCGACAATGCAACCGTCGAGATCGGCGGACCGGAAGTCCCGATCATGGACGGCAGCGCCGATGCGTTCGTCTTCCTGATCGAATGCGCCGGCGTCGTCGAGCAAAGCGCGCCGGCCAAGCGCATCCGGATTCTCAAGACCGTCACGGTCGGCGACGGCAAGGGTGCGATGGTCACGCTGACCCCGGCCGCCTATTCAGGGCTCGATTTCGCGCTCGATTTCGCCAATCCGGCGGTCGGCCGCCAGGAAAAGTCGATCCATATCGCCGCCGATTCGTTCAAGCGTGAGCTGGCGCGCGCCCGCACCTTCGGATTTGCCGAAGAGGTGGAGATGCTGCGCAAGGCGGGACTGGCCCGCGGCGGCTCGATGGACAACGCCATCGTGATCGGCGCCGACAGGGTGCTGAACCGCGAAGGCCTGCGTTTCGGCGACGAGTTCGTGCGCCACAAGATGCTGGATGCGCTGGGAGACATTTACCTGGCCGGCGCCATGATCGAAGGCCGCTTCTCGGGCACGCGATCGGGCCATGCGCTCAACAACCAGCTCCTGCGTGCGCTGTTCGCCGATTCGGAGGCCTGGACGATCGTCGAAGTGCCGACGATCGTCGCCGATTGGCACGATGCCGAAATCCAGCAGGCGACCGCCTGACTGTTTCCGCGGAAGGCTTTGCGCGATAACGCGAACCCTTGCATCTACCATTGCCGTGTCGGTGTATCCCCGTGCTATAGAGCTTGAATGGTCCGTTCTTCCCGGCCGATTGTGTCTATCGGGTTCGCTATGACCGTCTGTTTCCGCTCCCTCCGCGCGCGTTCCCTGCGCGCGCCGCTTGCGATGCTTGCTCTGGTCTTCCCGTTGGCACTGACGGGCTGCGGGAGCGAGGAGAACATGCTGCGAGGCGACCATTCGGTCGCGCAGCTCTATCAGTCCGGCAAGGACGAGATCAACGCCGAGAATTACGGCACCGCCGCCAAGACCTTCGACCAGGTCGAGCAGCAGCATCCGTATTCTCAGTGGGCGACTCGTGCGCAGCTGATGGCGGCCTATGCCGACTATCTGGGGCTGCGCTACGACGATGCGATCGACGCGCTGACCCGGTTCATCGAACTGCACCCCGGCAACCCGCATGTCGACTACGCCTATTACATGCGCGCCATCTGCTATTATGAGCAGATCGCCGATGTGCGCCGCGACCAGCGCGCCAGCGAACAGGCCTATACCGGCTTCAACGAGGTCATCCGCCGCTTCCCCGACACGCCATACGCGCGCGACGCCCGCTATAAGCTGGACCTGACGCGCGACCACCTGGCGGCCAAGGAGATGGATATCGGGCGCTGGTACGAAACCCAGGGCAACTACATCGCCGCGGTGAACCGCTTCAAGGGCGTGGTCGACCGTTTCCAGACGACCAGCCACGTGCCTGAGGCGCTGGAACGCCTGACGGAATGCTATCTCGCGCTGGGCCTGAAGCCCGAGGCGCAGAAGGCGGCCGCCGTGCTCGGCTACAACTATCCCAATTCGGATTACTACAAGCAGGCCTACGGTCTGATGACGGGTGGAGAAATCAGCCACGGGGAAGAGAAGGGCATCTTCACCCGCGTCTGGGATTCGCTCTTCTACTAGCAGGCCCTGCCGCGATGCTCGCCGGTCTTTCGATCCGCGATATCGTCCTGATCGAGCGGCTGGCGCTGAATTTCGCGCCGGGCCTGACCGTGCTGACCGGCGAGACCGGGGCCGGAAAATCGATCCTGCTCGACGCGCTGGCGCTCGCACTCGGCGAACGCGCCGATTCGGGGCTTGTGCGCCATGGCGCGCCGCAGGCCGCGGTCACAGCCGAATTCGACCTGCCCCCGGGCCATCCCGCGCTGGCAATCCTGGACGAGCAGGATATCCCGGCCGAATCCCCCCTCGTCATTCGCCGGACGCTGACCGCCGACGGGCGCAGCCGCGGTTTCGTC
Source organism: Alphaproteobacteria bacterium (assembly GCA_035493715.1). Lineage (GTDB taxonomy): Bacteria > Pseudomonadota > Alphaproteobacteria > BOG-932 > Roseiterribacteraceae > BOG-932. The sequence continues at coordinate 21,474 of DATJHU010000176.1, forward strand.
AACGACCAGCCGGTCTCCGTCGGCTTGCTCAAGCGCCTCGCCGAAACACTGGTCGAAATCCACGGCCAGTTCGAAACGCACGGCCTGTTCGATCCCGGCACCCACAGGCTGATGCTCGATCTCTATGGCGGGCTGGAAGACCGGGCCGGCGCGGTCGCGGAGGCCTGGCGCGGTTGGCGTGCCGCCGAGGCCGAGCGCGCCCAGGCCGTTTCCGAGGCTGAGACCGCGAAGGCCGAAGAAGCCTATCTGCGCGAGGTCGTGACCGAGCTGGAAACGCTGGCGCCCAAGCCGGGCGAGGAGGCCAGCCTCAGCGATCTCAAGCAGCGGCTGCAGAACCGCGAGAAGCTGCTGGATGCGCTCTCTGCCGCGCAGCGCGATCTGGCGGGCGATCGGGGTGCGGAACTCTTGCTCTCCCAGGCGCGGCGCGCGCTGGAGCGTGTTGCCGACCGCGCCGGCGGCTCGTTCGACAGCATCGTTGCCGCGCTCGACCGGGCGCAGATCGAGATCGGTGAGGCGCTGGGCGCGCTGGAGGCCGCCGCCGCCGAATTCGACGCGGCCGACCAGGACCTGGGCACTGTCGACGACCGGCTGTTCGATCTGCGCCGCGTGGCGCGCCGGCATGGCGTTGCGGTGGACGATCTGGCGGCATTGAGCGAGACGCTGGCCAGGCGGCTGGCCGGGCTGGAGGACGGCGATGGGCACATCGCCGCGCTGACCCGCCGCGCGGCCGAGTGCAAGGCGGCCTATGTCGCGGCGGCCGAGGCGCTGACGGCGGCGCGACGGAAGACGGCGGGCAGGCTGGACGCGGCTGTGATGGCGGAGCTGAAGCCGCTCAAGCTGGAACGCGCCCGCTTCATGACCGAGATCGCGCCACTGAACGAAAGCGAGTGGGGCGAGAACGGGGCCGACCGTATTGCCTTCGCCGTCTCGACCAACCCGGGCCAGCCGCCGGGACCGCTCGCCAAGATCGCCTCGGGCGGCGAGCTGGCGCGGTTCATGCTGGCGCTCAAGGTCGTGCTGGCCGGCGCCTCCTCGGTGCCGGTGCTGGTGTTCGACGAGGTCGATAGCGGGGTCGGCGGCGCGACCGCGGACGCGGTCGGCGAAAGGCTGGCGCGGCTGGCCGAAACGCGGCAGATCCTGGTAGTGACGCACAGCCCTCAGGTTGCCGCGCGCGGTGCGCAACACTGGCAGGTGCGCAAGGCGCTGAAGGCCGGCGCCATGGCGACCGAGGTGGTGACGCTGGACAAGGCCGACCGTCAGGAAGAGATCGCGCGCATGCTGTCGGGCGCGGAAGTCACGGCCGAGGCGCGGGCGGCGGCCGGCCGCCTGATCGAACGGCCGGCAACGGGGGAACTGCTGTAATGGCCGAGACCGACGTCGCGAAGCTGAGCCTTGCTGAGGCCGAGGCGGAAATCGCCGCGCTGACGGCCAGGATGGCCGAGGCCGACGCCGCCTATTACCAGAACGACGCGCCGATCATGAGCGACGGCGATTACGACGTGCTTCGCCGCCGCGCCGAGGCGATCGTCGCGCAATTCCCGGAACTGGAGACCGCCGACAGCCCGACACAGAAGGTCGGCGCGGCTCCGACATCCGGTTTCAAGAAGGTGCGCCACGCCGTGCCGATGCTGTCACTGGGCAACGCCTTCGCGGCCGAGGACGTCACCGACTTCGTCGACCGCATACGACGCTTCCTGGGGCTGGCGGCCGATTCGGATATCGATTTCGTCGCCGAACCCAAGATCGACGGCCTGTCCTGCGCGCTGACCTACGAGAAGGGCAAGCTGGTGTTGGCCGCGACCCGGGGCGACGGTGAGGAGGGGGAGGACGTCACCCAGAACGCGCTCATGGTCGACGACATCCCGAAACAGTTGAAGGGCAAGGATTGGCCGGAGGTCGTCGAGATCCGCGGCGAGGTCTATATGGAGCGCACAGCCTTCAACGCGATGAACGCCAGGCGCGAGGCGGCGGGTCTGCCCGTGTTCGCCAATCCGCGCAACGCGGCGGCGGGCAGCCTGCGCCAGTTGGACCCCAACGTCACGGCGGAACGCCCGGTGCGCTTCTTTGCCTACGCCTGGGGCCGGCATTCGGAGCCGCTGGGCGACACGCAGAGCCATATCCGCAAGCGCTTCGCGGATTGGGGCCTGCCGCTCAACCAGCCGACCGCCTGCGAGCCCGACGCGGCCGGGCTGATGGACTATTACAACAAGATCCAGGCGCTGCGGCCCGACCTGCCGTTCGATATCGACGGCGTGGTCTACAAGGTCGACCGGCTGGATCTGCAGCATCGCCTGGGCTTCGTCAGCCGTGCGCCGCGCTGGGCCATCGCGCATAAATTCCCCGCCGAGCAGGCGCGGACGGTGCTGGAGGCGATCGACATCCAGGTCGGCCGCACCGGCGCGCTGACGCCGGTCGCGCGCCTGACGCCGGTCACGGTCGGCGGCGTGGTGGTGTCGAACGCGACGCTGCATAACGAGGACGAGATCCGCCGCAAGGATATCCGCGTCGGCGACACGGTCATCATCCAGCGCGCCGGCGACGTCATTCCCCAAGTCGTGGCGGTCGTGCCCGAGAAGCGGCCCGCAGGCGCGCGGGAATATGTCTTTCCCGATGTCTGTCCGATCTGCGGCAGCAACGCGGTGCGTGAGGAAGGCGAGGCGGTCAGGCGCTGCACCGGCGGCCTTATCTGCGCCGCCCAGGTCAAGGAGCGACTCCGCCATTTCGTCTCGCGCGACGCCTTCGATATCGAGGGCATGGGCGACGAGAACGTGAAGCTGTTCTACGAAGGCGGCCTCGTCAAATCGCCCGCCGACATCTTCCACCTCAAGGACCATGAGGAGGCGGTGAAGCGGCTGGTGGTGCAGCGGCGCGAACAGCAATCCGCCGCGCGCCAGGCCGCCAAGGGCGATACGGAGAGGGCGGCCAAGGCCGCCAAGAAAGCAGCGCCGGTCTTCAAGGACGTCGCGAACCTGCTGGCCGCGATCGAGAACCGCAAGACCGTCGGCCTTGACCGGTTCATCTTCGCGCTCGGCATCCGCCATATCGGCGAGACGACCGGCCGGCTCCTTGCCCGCTCCTACGGCACGCTCGACCATTTCGTGGAGGAAATGGAAAAGGCGGCGGACCGCGAATCGGCCGCCTGGGCGGAGCTGATGGCGATCGACGGCATCGGTGAGATCGTGGCCGAAGCGGTGGTCGATTTCTTCGCCGAGGAACATAACCGCGAGGCCGTTCAGCGGTTGAAGGATGCCGGCGTCGATCCGCAGCCTCTGGAAAAGCAGGAGACGAATTCTCCGGTCGCAGGCAAGACGGTGGTTTTCACCGGTACGCTGGAAACGATGACGCGGCAGGAGGCCAAAGCGCGGGCGGAATCGCTCGGTGCCAAGGTGGCGGGCTCGGTATCCAAGAAAACCGATTACGTCGTCGCGGGGGCCGAGGCTGGCTCGAAACTGAAGGCGGCGGCGGAGTTGGGTGTAGCCGTTTTGACGGAAGCCGAATGGGCGGCCCTGATCCAGGGCTAGGGGCGTCCACTATCTGCTATATGTTGCAGTGCGGCGCTGCTAAGCTCTCTGGGATTGAAAGGCTGCCTGCCTATATGACAAAACACCTGAACTGCCGGTCTTGGAGGCGGCGCGTTTGAGCACTGACGAATTCATCCGCATCGGCGACGCCGCACGTCTGCTTGCCTTCCATCTGGGGCAGCGGTTCGCGTCGAACGGGCACGCGCATCTGGGGACCGCGCGCGAGAAGATTCTCGACGCCGCGCGGTCCGGCGAATTCCCGATCGTCGCCGGCACGGAATCCTGGTCGACCGCGGCTTCGTTCCCGCTGCCGTCGGAATGCGTGAACGGGCTCAGCCCCGATAACATCGATTGGGACGACAGCGTGTTCGACGGCACCTTCGCCATGCCTGTCGCCGCGACCGCCGCCGTGCAGCAGCTGCATGTCGGCCCCGCCGTGTTGTGGGTGCCGATGGCGGCGCTCTCCGGCAGCTTCAGGATCGACGCTGCTACGGTCGGCCGCTGGAATCGCCGCTGACGCATGGCACAGATCGATCCCGGCATTTTCATCTGTCACGAACCGGAGGCCGAACCTGTTCCGGTGGTGTTCGACAGTCCGCATAGCGGGTCCGAATATCCGAAGGATTTTCAGTTCGCGTGTCCGGCGCGGCTGCTGCGCCATGCCGAGGACGCGCATGTCGACGACCTTTATGGGCTGGCTCCAGCTGTCGGCGCGACGCTGATCGCCGCCTTGTTCCCGCGCAGCTACATCGACGTCAACCGAGGGCTTGAGGATATCGACCAGCAGCTGCTCGACCAGCCTTGGCCCGGGCCGGTCATGGCCAGTGACCGCACGCGTGTCGGCATGGGGCTGGTCCGGCGCATCTGCCGGCCGGGCCTGCAGATGTATGACCGGAAGCTGACCGTGGCGGAGTTCAAGCACCGCATCGACACCTATTACCGCCCCTATCACGATGCCGTGACGCGGGCGATCGACAGCGCCGCCGCGCGCTTCGGCGCGGTGTGGCACGTCAATTGCCATTCGATGCCGTCGACGCGCGGTCCGCGCAATTCCGGCACCGGTTGGGAACGGGCCGACTTCGTGCTCGGCGACCGCGACGGCACGACCTGCGCCGTCGGTTTCCGCCGGTTGGTGCAGGGCACGCTGCAGGGTCTGGGCTACGAGGTGCGGATCAACGACCCCTACAAGGGCGTGGAACTGGTCCGCCGTTTCGGCGAGCCCCGGCTCGGCCGCCACTCGCTGCAGATCGAGGTGAATCGCCGCCTCTATATGAACGAGGACACGCTGGAGCGGACGGCGGGCTACGACAAGCTGAAACAGGATATCGGCATCCTGGTTGCCGCCATCGCCGACCACGCCCGCGACCAGTTGACGGCCGCAGCGGCGGATTAGGCTCATTCCAGCGTAGAGCGGGTTGCGCCTGCGGCTACCCCACCCTGCATTTACCCGAACACCTCTGCCCATGCCGCGTTCAGCGCGCCATCCAGCTCTTCCATGGTCGCATCGACTCCCAGCGCCTTCAGCGAGGTGACGCCGTGCTCGCGGATACCGCAGGGCACGATGCCGGAATAGTGAGACAGGTCCGGCGCCAGGTTGATCGCCGCGCCGTGATAGGTGATCCAATGGCGCACCCGCACACCGATGGCGGCGATCTTGGCCTCCGTTCCCGGCAGGCCGCCGTAAGGCTCCATCGGCACCCACAGGCCGACGCGCCCTTCGCGCCGCTCGGCGGTGACGCCGAAGCCGGCCAGTGCCGTCATCACCCATTCCTCCAGCCCGCGCACATAGGCGCGGACGTCAGGGCCGCGGCGCCTGAGATCGAGCATGACATAGGCGACCCGCTGGCCCGGTCCATGATAGGTCAGCTGTCCGCCGCGGCCGGTCTCGAAAACCGGGAAGCGGCTGTCCAGCAGGTCTTCCGCCCTGGCGCTGGTGCCGGCTGTGTAGAGCGGCGGATGCTCGACCAGCCAGACCAGCTCGGAGGTCGTGCCGGCACGGATCGCGGCGACCCGCGCCTCCATTTCCGCAACCGCCTCGGGATAGGCGACAAGGCCCTGCGCAGTGCGCCATTCGATGGCGGTGGTTGTCGTCAGAGAATCCATAATGACGCGAAGATGGGGCTTTTCGCCCCGTTTCGCCATGGCGGATTGACGCCGGACGCCAGACGCCTTTAGAAGAGCGCTCCCGCATGTACCCCCGCGCCGGCCGCAGCCGGCATTACCGGGATGGAGAGGTGGCAGAGCGGTTGATTGCACCGGTCTCGAAAACCGGAGTACCTGCAAGGGTATCGGGGGTTCGAATCCCCCCCTCTCCGCCATTTTGCGTCGCTCTTCGAGCTTCGGCCGGCAGGCTGGCTGATTCGCTTCCTCGAAAATCGCGCTGCCGTTTGTCGGCGGCCGTTCTTGCCGTTCGTCGTATCGTCGACAGGGCGAAAGCCCTGCCGTGAACCCCGAACAGGAGTACGACAGATGCGTTTCATGATGCTGATGATCCCGCAGGGCTACGAAAACGCGGCGCCGGGAACGATGCCCGATCCCGCGGCGGTCGATGCGATGAGCAAGTTCAACGAAGATCTGATGAAGGCCGGCGTCTTGTTGGGCATGGAGGGGCTGCACCCGCCGAGCATGGGCGCCCGCGTCAGCTTCGCCGGCGGCAAGCCGCTGGTGGTCGATGGCCCGTTCATCGAAAGCAAGGAAGTGCTGGGCGGCTATTGGATGATCGAGGTGGGGTCCAAGGAAGAGGCCATCGCCTGGGCCTCGCGCTGCCCGGGCTCGTCGAACGAGATCATCGAAATCCGGCAGGTGCAGGAGCTGGAAGAGTTCGAGCCGAGCGAAGGCATTGCCATCGAGGAGCGCATCCGCGAGGCGCTCACGAAGAAATAGCCGCCTGCGGCGGCACGGCCGTGTCGCGAAGCTTTTCCCGCAGGCCCAGGCGCGATATTCCTGAGCCGGAAACGAACGGGGGAAGGCGTATGGATACGGCCGAGCGGCTTCAGGCAATCGAAGAGATCAAGCAGCTGAAGGCGCGTTATTTCCGTTGCATGGACGAGAAGGATTGGGCCGGGCTGGAGGCAGTGTTCGCGCCGGACCTGGTCGCCGACTTCCGCGATTCGACCGGCACGCGAGACGAATCGCTGCTGACCCACGGCGCGGCGCTCTATGTGAAGAACCTCGCGCCGATCCTTGAGAAGATCACCACAACCCATCACGGCCATATGCCGGAAATTGAGATCACGTCGGCGACGACCGCGACCGGCATATGGGCCATGGAGGATCTGCTGTGGGTGGGTGAAGGCGCGCCGGTTCCCTACAAGACCATGCGCGGCTTCGGCCACTATCACGAGACTTACGAAAAGATCGACGGCGCTTGGGTGATCAAGACTACCCGGCTGAGCCGTCTGCGGGTCGAGGTTACCTGAGCGCCATATGCCACTGCCGCCGTTCGGGCGGCAGACGCTCGATCGCATAGCGAAGCGCCGTGCGCGGAACCCGGCCGGCGCGGGCGATCAGCCAGTCTTCGACCAGTTTCCGGTCACGCTTCATCGCCTCGCGCAGCATCCAGCCGCAGGCCTTGTGCATCAGGTCCTGCCGGTCGCCCAGCAGCCGGTCGCAGAAATCGAGCGTCGGGGCCAGCTCGCCCGCGCGGATGAAATGGAGGGTCGCCAGCACGGCGACGCGACGACGCCACATGACGGGCGAGGCGATCAGTTCGTCGAGCAGCGAACGGTCGCGATCTTTCAGGTGCGGCCCGACGATATAGGGCGCGGAGCCGTCGACCAGATCCCAGTTGTTGACGAAATCCAGCCGCCTCAGATAGGCCGCGAAGACCCGCTCGCGCTCCGCCCCGTCGCCCTTTCGGTAGCGCTCGACCATCAGCATCAGCGCGAGCGATCGCACGTCGTGGAATTCGTCGGTCAGCAGGATATCGATCTGGTCGAGCGGCAACAGGTGGTAGGTTTTGCCCAACGCGCGCAATTGCGGTGTCGACAGGCCCAGGAACTTGTCGCCCTCGCCATACTGGCCTGGGCCGGTCTTGAAGAAGCGCAGCGACAGCCCGGCCCGTGCCGGATCGCCCATGCGGATAAGCACGGCGCGCACCTCTTCCGCGGTCGTAGGCGATGGGGCAGGTGGCGTCTTCACGGGCATGGCTATCTGTTATAAGCACCCTGGACCGAACGGGAGAAGAAATGAAAGCGGCGTCGATCCTGGACTATCGCGAAGCGGCGCGCCGCCGCCTGCCGCATTTTCTGTTCGAATATATCGACGGCGGCGCCAACGCCGAGGTGACGCTCCGGCGCAATGTCTCCGACCTGGAGACTGTCGCGCTGCGCCAGCGCGTCCTGCGCGACGGATCCTCACTCGATCTTTCCACCGTGCTGTTCGGCCAATCCCTGGCGCTGCCGGTCGCGCTCGCGCCGATCGGGCTTGCGGGCCTCGCGGCGCGGCGGGGCGAGGTCCAGGCGATGCGGGCTGCCGAGGCAGCGGGGGTGCCCTTCACGCTATCAACCGTCGCCTGCTGTCCGCTGGAGGAAGTGACCGAGGCGGCGACGAAGCCGATCTGGTTCCAGCTCTATATGATCCGCGACCGCGCCTTCATGGGCGACCTGCTGGCGCGGGCGCGCGAGGCCGGCTGCTCGGCGCTGATCTTCACCGTCGACATGCCGGTGCCGGGCACGCGTTATCGCGACACGCGCTCCGGCCTGTCCGGCGCGCCGGGCCTTGGCGGCCAGTTGCGCCGTTTCGCGCAGGCAGCGATGCGGCCGGACTGGGCCTGGGATGTCGGCCTCAACGGCCGCCCGCACAGCCTGGGCAATGTCGCGCCGGTGTTGAAGGGGCGCACGGGCATCGAGGATTTCTTCGCCTGGATGCGCGCCAATTTCGATCCCTCCGTCACCTGGAAGGATCTGGAGTGGGTCCGCGCCAACTGGTCCGGGCCGCTGATCCTGAAGGGCGTGCTGGATACGGAAGATGCCCGCAACGTCGCCGCGCTGGGCGCGGACGGGCTCATCGTTTCCAACCATGGCGGGCGCCAACTGGACGGCGTGCTGTCGACCGCTCGCGCGCTGCCGCCTATCGCCGACGCGGTGGGCGACCGGCTGACGGTTCTGGCCGACGGCGGCGTCCGTTCCGGTTTGGACGTGATCCGCATGCTGGCGCTGGGCGCCAAGGGCGTCATGCTGGGCCGTGCCTGGGCCTACGCGCTGGGGGGCGCCGGCCAGGCCGGTGTCGCCCATGTGCTGCGCATCATCGAGGCCGAGATGCGCGTCGCCATGGTGCTGACCGGCGCCAGGTCCGTGGCGGAAATCGACCGGTCGCTGTTGGCGTAGGGCGGGTTAGCCTAGCGTAACCCGCCAAGCCGGCATAGCCGGCTTCTGTCATCGCAAGGCCGCGCTTCGCGCGGCTGGCGGGTTACGCTGCGCTAACCCGCCCTACACGATTTACCGGTGGTGATTGTCCAGCAGGTCGAAATTGCCGCGGCCGAATCCCATGTCGCGGACATAGCCCTGCTTCAGCATGTTGTGCGGGAAGCCGAGATCGATCGCGGTGGCGTCGTCCAGCCGCTTCAACTGGCTTTCGTCCAATTTCACGTCGATGCAGCCGATATTGTCCTTGACCTGTGCCGCGTTGCGGCCCGCGATGATCGGGATGATGTCGCCCCATTTGGACAGCTGGCGGATCGCCGCCAGCGCCACCTGCGACGGGCTGCAGCCATATTCGCGGGCGATGTCGACAACCAGCTGGGCGATTTCGTTGTGGCGCGGCGGAATGTGCGCGGCCTGCTGGCGCGTCGCCTCGGTCGTGCCGTTGCCCAGGAACTTGCCGGACAGCACACCCTGGGCCAGCGGCGACCAGGCGGTCATGCCCATGTCCAATGTCTTGGCCATCGGGAACAGCTCGCGTTCCGCCGTGCGCTCGACCAGGCTGTACTCCACCTGCATGCCGATAAAAGGCGACCAGCCCTGAAGATCGGCCATCATGTTCGCGCGTGAGATCTGCCAGGCGGGGGTGTCGGACACGGCGACATAGAGGACCTTGCCGGCGCGGACGAGATCGTCCAGCCCACGCATGATCTCCTCGATCGGTGTCGTGTTGTCCCAGAAATGCAGCAGATAGAGGTCGATATAATCGGTTTTCATCCGCTTCAGGCTGGTCTCGACGCAATGCCGCATGTTCTTCCGGCTGTTGCCCGACTTGGAGATGTCGGTCCCGGTCGACGGCGTGTATTTGGTGGCGATCACGAAATGGTCGCGGTCTGCCGCGACGAACTCGCCGACCAGCCGCTCGCTGGCGCCCTCGGTATAGACATAGGCGGTGTCGATGAAGTTGCCGCCGGCCTCGGCGAACGCGTCGAACATCTCCCGGCTGGCGGAATCGTTACCGCCCCAGCCCCAGTCCGCGCCGAACGTCATGGCGCCCAGGCAAAGCTCCGAAACGCGAAGACCGGAGCGGCCGTGAAGCTTGTAACGCATAACTTTCCCCTTGCCCTTGAGCCGACGTTGCGTGGTTAATGCCGGGCGCCACTATGGTGAAACGAAGCGGCGCAGCAAAGGGGAAACTCATGCCGGACACTGCCCTGACGGACCGCAAGCCGGTCGTTCGCGAGATCGAATCCAGCCCGATTCCGGAGCGCTTTGCCCGCGGCTGGCACTGCCTGGGCCCGGCCTCGATGTTCAAGGACGGCAAGCCGCACGCGGTCGAGGCGTTCGGCACAAAGCTGGTCGTCTTCCAGGGGGAGGACGGCACGCTCAACGTGCTCAACGCCTTCTGCCTGCATATGGGCGGCGACCTGTCGGATGGGCGGATCGTCGGCAACACGGTCGCCTGTCCGTTCCACGATTGGCGCTGGAACGGCAACGGCGAATGCGTGGCCGTGCCCTATTCCAAGAAAATCCCGCAGGGTGCGCTGACCCGATCCTGGATCACGCGCGAGGTCAACAAACATCTGCTGGTTTGGCACGACGCCGAAGGCAATCCGCCGGATATCGAGGTGCCGCGCATTGCCGGCGCCTATAGCGACGAATGGAGCGACGACTGGGCCTGGACCGAGGCGATCGTTGAGAACCACCCGCGCGAGCTGATCGACAACCTCGCCGACATGCCGCACTTCTTCTATGTCCATGGCGAGCGCAAGGGCGCGCAGCCCGGCTACTTCAAATGCGTCTTCGACAAGCATGTCGCGACCCAATACATGGAATGCGGGTCGGACGACGTTTCGCCAACCTATGATCGCGACGGGCATTACGACGGCGATCCGGAGAAGATCGACGGCTTCCTGCGCTCCGAATCCACCTGGAACGGCCCGGCCTATTCGGTCGACTATCTGTGGTGGCGCTTCCCGGAAGTGGGCGTGCTCTATTCGGTGCTGTTCCTATCGATCCTGCCGATCACGCCGGGCAAGTTCCGTCTCGGCATGGGCGTTCTGACCAAGAAGAAAGCCGGTCTCACCGAAGAGCAGAACCATGCCCGACACATCGGCAATTTCGACGGCCTGAAGGTCGCGACCTTTCAGGACGTGCGGATCTGGCAGCGCAAGGCGCGCATCGACAATCCCCTGGTGACCGACAGCGACGGCCCGGTCTATCGGCTGCGCACCTGGTACGACCAGTTTTATGTCGACCGCGACAAGATACGCCCGCAATCGGTGGCGCATTTCGAGAAAGAGGTCGACACCGGCTATGCCAACGCGGTGTGGGCCAAGGAAATCGCCGAGACCCAAGACTGAACGTTGCTCAAGGACAAGACGAATGAACAGGACCGGCGCCAAGCCGAAGGTGATGCTTGCCATGAGCGAGCTGTTCACGCTGCTCCCGCCCGAGGAGGAGCATCGGCATATCGAGTTCGCAAAGATAGCGGAGGGTGAAGGGATCGAGGGCGTGTTCGTCAGCGAGCATGTCGTGATGGGGCCCAGTGCCGGCTCGCTCGGCCGGCCGGACAATCCGCGCCAGTTCGTGATGCCGGGCATGCAGGACCCGGCGACGCCGTGGCCCAGCCCGCTGATCAAGCTGGCGGCGATGGCCGGCGCCACCTCCACCATCCGCGTCATCTCCGCCGCGTTGATCGCGCCGCTCAGGCATCCGATCACGCTGGCCAAGGACCTGGCGACACTGGACCTGATCTCGAACGGCCGCTTCACCGTGATGCCGACGGTCAGCTGGCACACCGAGGAATACCAGTCGATGCAGGTCGACTTCGCCTCGCGCGGCCGGCGGCTGGACGAACATCTGGCGATCTGGAAGGTGCTGTGGGAAGACACGCCCGCCGCCTATGACGGCGAATTCTACCAGTTCGCCAACACCTATTTCTCGCCCAAGCCCGACCGCAGCCGGCTGAAGCTCTGGTTCGGCGGCATGGAATTCCGGCCGAGCTTCCTGAAGCGCATCACCGAGCATGCCGACGGCCTGTTCATGGGCTTCGGGCTGAGCGAGGACGACAAGGCGCTGCTCGACCGCAGCTTTGCCGCCGCCGGGCGCAGCGCCGACGCATTGGAGATCGCGGGATGGCTGGTGCCGTCCTTTCCGGGTGACGGCCCCGCCGATTTCGATGCGACGCTCGACGCGCAGCTCCCCACGCTGGTCGCCCAGGGCTGCGACCTGATCGCGATCAAGCCGGCGAATTTCTTCGACGATCCGAACGACATGGCGAAATTCTGCAGGCATGTGCTGAAGCGCATCGACGGGATGTTTTGATGAATTGGGATTTCGAGTGCGACGTACTTGTTGTCGGCAGCGGCGGTGGGGCGCTGACCGGGGCCTATGCCGCCGCCACCCATGGCCTCGACACGCTGGTGATCGAGGCGACCGACAAGTTCGGCGGGACGACCTGCTACTCCGGCGGCGCCGTCTGGCTGCCGGGTAACCAGGCTTCGGCCCGCGACGGGCTGGACGACACGAACGACACAGCGCTCGACTATTTCCAGACAGTGGTCGGCGATCGCACGCCGCGTGAGCTGCAACAGGCCTTCGTCCGCAACGCGCCGGCCGTCGTCGAGCTGCTGGAGCGCAGTCCGCACGTCAAGTTCTTCTACTTCGCCTTCCCGGACTATTACGGCGATATCGGCTGTCCGCCGGCCCATCCGCGTGGGCGTGACATCCTGACCATGCCGTTGCCGGTTGCCGAGGCGGGGCGCTTCGCCCCTCTGGTCCGTTCCGGCATGCCGACCGACATCTCCGGCTTTCCGGAGCCGGATTTCCTGGGCGGCGGCCGTGGCCTGGTCGGCCGCATCCTGCTCGCCTGCGACGACGCGAAGGTGCGGCTCCAGCTCAACTGCTCGCTGGAAAGCCTGATTGTCGAAGACGGCCGTGTGGTCGGCGCCATGACGATCCACGAAGGGCGCCCGGCCCGTATCCATGCGCGCCGAGGCGTGCTGATGGCGGCGGGCGGGTTCGAGCGTAACCAGCAGATGCGTGACGAATTCGGTGTCGCCGGCTCGTCGGACTGGTCATGCGGCGCGCCGGGCGGCACCGGCAAGGCGATCCGTGCAGGGATGGAGATCGGCGCGGCAACCGACCTGATGAGCGAATGCTGGTGGATGCCCGGGCTGATCCAGCCAAACGGCCGCACCGGCTTCATCGCCGCGGTCAATGGCGGCATCATCGTCAATGCGGCGGGCGAGCGCTTCGGCAACGAAACCGGCCCGTATGACCGCTTCGGCCGCAAGATGCGCGCGGGTCATGAGACCGGCGTCGATCACATCCCGGCCTGGTGGATCTGGGACGCGTCGCTGGGGCCCTCGGTGCCGTCGGCCGCCATCTCGATGCCGGTGCTCGATTTCGAGACCTATGAGCAGGCGGGCCTGTGGAAGCAAGGCGCGACGCTGGCCGAACTGGCCGGCAAGATCGGCGTCTCCGCCGATGGGCTGGAGCGCACGGTCGCGCGGTTCAACGGCTTTTGCGAGACCGGCGTGGACACGGATTTCCATCGCGGCGAGACGCCCTACGACATCTATATCGCGACCGAACTCGCTGTCGTGATGGGCCGCAACCCGCCCACGCCGGTCGGCAGCCCCAACCCGTGCCTGATCCCCATCACGAGCGGGCCGTTCTATGCGGCGAAAGTCGTGCTCGGCGATCTGGGCAGCAAGGGCGGCCTCAAGACCGACGCCAGTTCACGCGTGCTGCGCCGCGACGGTTCGGTCATTCCCGGCCTGTACGCGGCAGGCGACACCATGGCCGCCGCATCCGGCGAGCATTACCCGGCCCCGGGCACGCCCATCGGCAGCTGCATGGTGTTCTCGTACCTGGCCGCGATGGATATGGCGCGCGGCTAGCTCGCCATATACTCGCCGCCGTTGATGTCGATCGACGTGCCGCTGATCACCCGCGAATAGTCCGAGACGAAGAACAGCACCGATTTGGCGCAATCCTCGTCCGGCGGCAGCTGGCCGAGGGCGATCAGCTTGCGGAACGGCTCTTCGATCTCATCCCGGGTCTGGCCGGATTGCTGCATCATGTAATCGCGCGCGCCGTGCCACGGCACGCCGTCCATGCGGCCCATGCGGGTGGCGTTGACGCGGATGTTGAAGGCGCCGAGCTCCTTGGCCAGCTGCCGGGTCGCACCCTCCAGCGCCGCCTTGGCGGTGGCGTAGCCGGCGCCGCCGGGATAGGGCTGGACGCTGCCCATGGAGCTGACATTGACGATGGAGCCTTCGCGCGCCGCCTTCATCGCCGGCAGCACGGCCTTCACCATGCGCAGCGCGCCGAAGCAGGTCACGCTCATCGTCGCCTGCCAATCCTCGATCGAGCTGTCGTCGAAGGTGGCGAAAGCGCCGTGCATATAGGCGCTGTTCACCAGACCGTCGACGCGGCCCCATTTGTCGAGCGTCGCCTTGGCCAGCGCCTCGCACTGCTCGGCATTGTCGACGTCGGTCGGCACGCCGATGGCGTCGCCGCCGGCCGCCTTAACCTCCTCGGTCACCTGCGCGACATAGTCCTTGGACCGCGCCGCCAGCGCCACCTTGGCGCCCTCGGCCGCGCCGATCACCGCGAGCTTGCGCCCCATGCCCGGCCCGACGCCGGTGATGATCAGAACCTTGTCTTTCAGCAGCATGAAATGTCCCCATTATCGCAGTTAAAGAAATGATCCCTAGTTCAAGAAACGTTCGCTATAAGCCGCGAAATCGCGGCGTATGTCGTCTTCGGTCAAGCCGTAATGGCTCAGTTCGTAATGATGAGCCGCGCGTTTGTCGCGGGCATTTTCGTCGAGCCATTCGGCCATGGCCGCTTCGGTGTCGGCCGACATGCCGATATTTAGCTGCGTCAGCACGCGGCGCGCCTGCTCCAGCGGCGCGCGCACCAGGTCCTGGTACCGCACGTCGATAAAGCGGCCTTCCGCCATGCGCTCGCGGACCTCGGTGAAGTGACGCAGGAAACCGGCCCAGCGCTGTTCCGTGAACCGCCCGAGCTCCGCCGGATCGACCCGGTCGGAATACATGCGATAGATCGCCTCCGTCATGCTGCAATAGGACGGCACCGTGTCCAGCGGGTCGCGATGGGTCATGATCAGCGCGGCCTTGGGGAACGTGTCGAACAACGTCTCCACGGTCGGTAGGTGGCCGGGCGTCTTCAGCACCCAGCGTTTGCCGGCGCGCGACGGGTCCTGCCACTGCAGGAACTTCAATACCGTCACGAGATCGCGATAGGCGCCGTGATGATCGTACGTTGCCAGCCAGGCCGCGTAGGACGGCACATACATCGCGCCCTCGGGCGCGGTGCCGACGAAGAACTGATCCAGGATGATGATCTCTTCGTCCGGCGCATCGATGGCGAAGGGGTGGATCGACATCAGCCCGGCCTTCACATAGCCGTCCATGATCCGCTCCGCGGCCTTGCGCCGCTCGACCGGGTTGCCCCGCGCCTCGCCCGGGAACGGCGCATAGTTTTGCGTCTCCCACCAGCGTATGGCGGTGAATCCGGGCGCCGTCGCCAGCATACGGTGGAACATCGTGCTGCCGGTGCGCGGCAGGCCGCAGATCACGGCCGCGACATCGACCTGCTCGTCCGCGATTTCGGGATGCCGCGCGATGGCGTCGAACATGCGCAGCCGCCCGACCAGGTGGCTCACCATGCGCCCATGCTGAAGCGCCGCACCTTCCGGGCTCAGCCGCGCCTCTTCGTTGGCGGAATCGATCAGCCGTCCCATCGGCTCCAGGAAGTCATCCGGCCCGAACGCGCTGAGGCCAGCCTGCCGCGCGGCCTCGTCCAGGATGTGCCGGCGGTCTAATATTGTGGTGGTCATAGGAATTTGTTGGCGCGGCCGACCGCGAGATATTGCTCGGTCAGGTCGATGTCCGACACCTCGTAACGCCTCAGCGTGCGCGGCACGTCGTTGGGCTTCGGCCGGCAATGCTGGACCGTGATGTTGTCCCACACCACCAGATCGTCCGGCTGCCAGTCATGGGTGTAGACGTTCTTCGGCGCGTAGAGATGGTCGAAGAGTTCGGCGAGCAATGCGTCGCTCTCGCCGATCGGCAGTTCCATGATCCGCATCGTGTGCTGCAGGCAGGCATAGAGCGATTTCACGCCAGCTTGGCTCTGCCACACCAGCGGACGGATGTTGCGCCAGTCCTTGGGCCCCCAGCCGGGCTGCCCGCGTTCGATCCGCGCGCCGGTCATCGCGGCGCGCTCGGCGGCAGGCGCGGCGCGGTCCATGACGCACAGATGCAGCGCCGACAGCGTCTCGACCTGATGCCTTAGACGCGGCGGCAGCGCGTCGAAAGCCTTGGCCGAACTGGCGAACAGGGTCGGCGTGCTGCCTGCGCCAATCTCCTCGCCATAGAGCGAGATGACTGTGATCGGGTCGGGGTCGTAGGCATAGTCGTAATGGAAGATCAGTTCGCCCGCCGGGGCGCTGCTCTGTCGCGTGTTGGAAACGTGCATCTCCATGGGCCGGCCGCCGCCGTCACATGACACCCGCCCGAAACAGGCGGCGGCGCCCATCTGCTCCGCGCCGGTCAGGGTGTGCCCGCGAAACAGCAGCAGCCCGTGCTCGGCCATCAGGTTGCGCAATTCCGCCGCCTCGGCCGGTGTGGGCGCCTGCCGCAGGTCGAAATCCACTTCCACGCCGAACGTTGCCGGCAGCCGTGCCGTCGCGATCATTGCGCCTTCCCCCTTTTGTTGGCCGTCACAGTAGCGCGGATTTTCCTTGCCTGTCATTCCGCCTTCGGTCGGAATGACGCGATAAAAAGGGAGGGTGCGATGCGCGCCGAATTGTCGTTATTGGGCCTGTTCGCCGCCTGTGCATTGTCGCTGTCCGCCGAGGCGCGGATCACGAAGATCGTCGTCGACACGCGCCTGTCCCCCGCCTATGGCGGCAAGGCATTCGGCGCGGCCGGACAGTACGAGATGCTGAGCGGCCATGCCTTCGGCGAGCTGGATCCGAAGGATCCGCTGAACGCGATCATCACCGATATTGCGCTGGCGCCGCGCAACGCGCACGGCATGGTCGAATATTCGGCGACCTTCCAGCTTATCAAGCCGATCGACATGGCCAAGGCCAGCGGCGTGCTGACCTATCAGGTGGCCAATCGCGGGCTGGTGTTCTTCAGCGGCCCCGACGAGGGCGGACATGTGACGCTGGCCAGCGGCTGGCAGGGGGATATCCCGGCGCGTGAGGGCATGCAGACGATTTCCGTGCCGGTCGCGCGCAATCCGGACGGGTCGCCGGTCACGGGGCTGGCGATCGCCACCTTCACCAACATGCCGGCCGCCGCCAGGTCGCTGCCGCTGGTCGGGGGAATCGGGTTCAGCCTGCCGCCACGGCCGGAGCCGGTAAGCCTGGACACCAAGGCCGCTCACCTGACCCGGCGGAGCGCGGGCGGCCAGCCGATGGAGATCGCACCGGGCGACTGGGCGTTCGCCGACTGCGCGTCCGTACCGTTTCCCGGCACGCCGGGTCCACACCATCTGTGCCTCAAAGATGGTTTCGATCCGGCCTATCTCTACGAGCTGAGCTACACGGCGAAGGACCCGCTGATACTCGGCATCGGCTTTGCCGCGACGCGCGATCTCAACGCCTTCTTCCGGTATGCCGACAAGGACGACACCGGTGCGCCCAACCCGATCGGCGGCAAGATCCGCTGGGCAATCGCCATCGGCGGGTCGCAGTCGGGCAATTTCCTGCGCAGCTTCGTCAATCTCGGCTTCAACCAGGCCGAGGACAGGAAGATGGTCTGGGATGGCATCGAGCCGACGATCGCCGGGCGGCAGCTCGCGATGAATCTGCGCTTCGCCACCCCCGGCGGCGCGGCCGGCATCGATGAGCCGGGCAGCGAGGGACGGCTGTGGTGGGCCGATTACGACGACACGCCGCGGAACGGCCAGGGAAAGGGCGGCTTGCTCGACCGCTGCCGCGCCACGAAGACCTGCCCTAAAGTGTTCGAGCTGTTCGGCGCATCCGAATTCTGGGGTCTGCGGATGTCGCCCGATCTCGTCGGCACCGACGCCAAGGCGGATATCCCGCTGCCTGGAAACGTACGCCGCTATTACTTCCCCGGCGTGACGCATGGCGGCGGCAAAGGCGGTTTCCCGACCGAGCCCGGCCCGGCGGCAAAGTCGATCACCGGAACCTGCGTCTTGGCCGACAATCCCAACCCGTCGTCGGACGCAAACCGTGCGCTGACGGCCGCGTTTATCGATTGGGTGGCGAAGGGAACCGCGCCGCCGCCCAGCCGCTATCCGCGTATTGCCTCAGGCGATCTGGTGCAGCCCGCAGGCGCCGCGATGGGGTTCCCGGCGATTCCCGGCCAGCCCAGGCCCGACGGGATGCTGAATGCGTTCCTGGACCAGGATTTCGGTGCCGGCTTCGTCGCGGCGGACCTTTCCGGAACGTTCGGAAAGCTGCCGCCCAAGGTCCGCCGGACCCTGCCGTCCCTGGTACCCAAGGTCGACGCGGACGGCAACGAGACGGCGGGGGTGCGGTCGGTGCAGAGCCTCGTGCCGCTGGGCACCTATCTCGGCTGGAACGTCACCGCGAGCGGCTTCTACAAAGGGCAGGGCTGCGGCTTCTCGGGCGGGTACATCCCGTTCGCCAAAACAAAAGCGGAGCGGACGGCCGCGGGCGATCCGCGACCGTCGTTGGAAGAACGCTACGGCACGCACGAGGCCTTCGTGGCGCAGGTGCGCGCCGCGGCCGACAAGCTGGTCGGCGAGCGCTTCCTGCTGAAGGCGGACGCCGACCGGATCGTCGGCCAGGCGGCCGACAGCGCGGTGCTGATGCCCTCTGGGCTCTAGCTCTTTGCCAGACCGTCCAGGGCCTGTGTGAAGCCACGCAGCGACACCGGGGCGGTGATCTCGCGGCCGGTACTGTCCTTGAATTGCATGCGCGCCGGGCCGGCGGCGGCCTTCCAACGCTTCAGTTCATCCTCTTTCAAATCCGTATCCGCGCGGCAGCCGTTCGGGACGCAATAGCGCCAGGTCAGATCGATGATCTGCGTGTCCTTGTCGTCCAGCGACAGCTTGATCGAGCTGGGAAAGGCGACGTTCGGCACGGCGATGACAGTCGCCTTCCAGGGATCTTTCGGGCTCACGCGGCCGATCGCCAGCTGCGCGAACGGGCCCTGCTGGCCCTGGATCTGGAAGGGCAGCATGATCTCGCAAACCCGCGGAGCCTGCGGCGTGTCGGCCCGGCTACAGCGCAGTGTCCAGTCGCCATAGGTCGCGGAAGTGTTCTGCGGTTCGGTGCTGACCGGCGCGGCGGGCTGGACGGCGGGTGCCTTGGTATCGGCTGCGTTGGCGGTCGCGGAAGCGGCCAGCAGGGCGAACGCGGTCCCGACGATGCGGGCCGGGGCGGAGATACGGAGCTTCATGGATGGTCTCGCTCGAAGGGGCGCGGAGTTGCCGAAATTCGGCGCGGAACATGGACCATTCGGCCGCTCCTGTCCACGAAATGTGATAGGAGGAGCCCATGCCGGCCTCACATCGCAGGACTCGTTCCGCTGCGCCGTGGAATCGTCAGCAGGGCGTGCGCGATGCCGCTCGCGCTTAGCATTGAGGGCAAAAAGATGAAGCGGAGTATCGGGTCTGTAGCGGGCGTCGCCCTGCTTGCCGTTTTAACCGGATGCGCGACGCGGCCGCTGGGGCCGACCGTTGCGGTGATGCCGGCGGCCAACAAGAATTTCGATCAGTTCCAGCAGGAACAGGCGGTATGCAAGGGGTGGGCCGATCAACAGGTCGGTTACGGGCCGCAGCAGGCGAACAATCAGGCGGTGGGCGGCGCGTTGCTGACCACGGCGCTGGGTGCAGGCCTTGGGGCAGCGGCGGGCGGCGGCGTGGGTGCGGCGATCGGTGCGGCCTCCGGCGCGGTCGCCGGAACTGCGCTGGGGGCCGGCTATTCCGGCTCGTCAAGCTATGCGATCCAGCGGCAATACAACATCGCCTATGCGCAGTGCATGGCGGCGCACGGCAATAAGGCGCCGACACAACAGGCGGCCTATAACCCACCGGCGACTTATGGCTATTACGCAGGCGGCTACCCCGCTTATGGATATCCGTACGCCTGGGGTGGCTATTACCCGTATTGGGGCGGTTGGGGCTGGCCCGGCTATTACGGCGTTTCCTTCGGCTGGGGAGGCGGTTGGCGCGGCGGCTGGGGTGGCTGGCACGGTGGCTGGGGCGGTTGGCACGGCGGCTGGCACCGCTGATTTTCAACGATTTTCTCAAAACATCGCTCAGTTCGAACAGGCGCCCGTCGGGTGCCTGTTCTCGTTTGCGCATCGCCTCATTCGCGACAAAGGCTCGGTAGGTGAGCAGTTCCGCGCTCGGTCGGTCGTTCTCCTGGACGCCGCAGGCGACTGGGATCATTCGTCCCGCGTCTATTTCGCCTCGCAGAGCGACGTAATCTGCCCTACATTCTTAGAGCCCTCTCTCGTCGAACGGACGAGGGGTCATTGTATTTTTCTGAAAGACGCCGCCGTCCGCAGCAGCCAAACTAGGTCGAATTCGCTTCGTTAATCCGATGTGCCGCCTATAATCCGGCTGCCGGTTTTTTGTGGAGTTGGCCATGCTCGACGCCCTGTTTCTGACACGCCGCCGCCTGATGATTGCCGGCGGCGCCCTGTTTTCCGCCGCCAAGACGCTGCCCGTCTGGGCGGCGGCCGATACGCCCCCGGCGAACGCGATCTCGCCGGATGAGGCGCTGCAACGGCTGATGGACGGAAACGGTCGTTACGCCGCGAACAAGCCTACCGTGCACGATTACTCCGCGGGCCGTGTAGCCCGGTCCAAGGCGCAATTCCCGATTGCCGCGATACTGGGCTGCGCCGATTCGCGCGTTTCGCCGGAAATCGTGTTCGATCAGGCGCTGGGCGATCTGTTCGTCGTGCGCGTTGCCGGCAACACGGTCAACGTCGACGGCATTGCCAGCCTGGAATACGCCGTCCAGTTCCTGGGGGTACCGTTGATCATGGTGCTCGGCCATTCCGGTTGCGGCGCGGTGGCCGCCGCCGTGAAGGTCGTGAAGGAAAACGCCAAGCTGCCCGGTCACCTGCCGGAACTGATCGACAGCATCAAGCCGGCGGTCGTCGCGGCGGCGCTGCATCCGAACGAAAACCTGACCGCGGCTGCCACATTCGAAAACGTCCGCCAGAACGTGAACCGTCTCGCCACCAACGACGTCCTGATCAACCGGTTCGTGACCGAGGGTAAGGTCAAGGTCGTCGGCGGCGTCTACGAGATCGATTCCGGCCGCGTCACAATGGTTTAGGGCGTTACAGGCTCGGCCATTTGAAGATGTACTGGCTGGTCGCCAGGACATCGATCTTGTCGACATCGGTGACATAGGCGGCCGCTTCGTACATCCGCCGGGCCTTTTCCTTTGCGACTTCCGGATCACGGCCGTGGTCGAAAAACACGGTCGGGTCCGTCATCGCCTCGGGCTGCATGCATTCCTCGACCAGCGCGTCATAGGTCGGCGCGGCATGGGTCAGCGGGCGGACGACAACGTTTGCGGCGTAGAAGAAATTGGCTTGGCATTCGATCGCGACCGGGGTGGTCTTGTTGTGCCATTCCTCGATCCATTCCTCATGCGTCGTGCGCTTCGGACGGACGATGAACACGCACTGGGAAAATCCGTGTGTGCGCTCACCGGGCGGGGAGCGGTTTTCCGGCTGCATCACCACGCCGTTGGACTCGCTGACCAGATAGCCGGCGATCCGGCCTGAGACGGACTCAAGCACCTCGTCGAAGGGCTTGCGGAACATGTTGATCGCGCTGTCGACCCACAGGTGAACCACGCCTTCCATCTGCGGCCGGGTGGCGACGCGCCAGGTGTTGGCGCCCAGCACGACGTCGTCGCAGACATTGACCTGCAGCCCGCGTGCGCCCAGTTCCAGCAGTTTCGGCGCGGCCACCTCGCGCAGCTTGCGGCTGAATTCCGCCCGCGTGTCGCGCACGTCGCGCCACAGCGCGTAGATGATCTTTTCCATGGGCCTTCCCCTTGTTTTTCCGCCGTTTGGACGCGCGAAAACTCTGAACTCCCCGATACCGGGGGCTATACCATCTTGAGTGTAACTCGGGTAGAATTTCCAAGTCGAACCAATGAGAAAGCAGGGGAAGCGCATGGCCGGACCGCGGCTTGAGGGCAAGGCTGCCCTTGTCACCGGCGCTGCCTCCGGCATCGGCCGGGCAAGCGCGATCATGATGGCGGCGGAAGGCGCCCGCGTGGTGCTCGCCGACGTCAATCACGCCGGACTCGAAGCGGCGGCAGCGGAGATCGGAGCGGCCGCGACGGCAATACGATTTGATGCCGCCGATGGTGCTTCGTGCCGCGCGCTGGTGGACCAGGCGGTCCAAACCCTGGGCAAGCTCGACATCCTCGCCAACATCGCCGGCGTGATGCAGCGCGGCCCGTTCGAGGAGATCGCGGAGGCCGAGTGGGAACGGGTCTTCGCCATCAACCTCACCAGTTATTTCCATGTCACGCAGCAGGCGCTGCCGCATCTGATCGAGACGCGCGGCGCCATCGTGAACATGGCCTCGTCCTCGGCCGTCAGGGGCGTGGCGCTCTCGGCCGCCTACAGCGCGTCGAAGCACGGGGTCGTCGGCCTCACCAAATCGCTGGCCGCGGCGCTGAAGGACCGCCAGGTCCGGGTCAACGCGATTGCGCCGGGCCCGATCGACACGCCGCTGATCGCCGCGATCAAGCCGCCGCCCGGTACGCCGATGGCGGCAATTCGCTGGGGCCGGCCGGAAGATGTGGCCGCCGCCGTGGTGTATCTGGCCAGCGACGAGGCCACTTTCGTCAGTGGTGCGGTACTCAGTATCGACGGCGCCTTGACGGCCGGATGACACGAAATACGGATGGGAATGGATGTTAGCGGCCGACATGCACCCAATAACACCCAATAGAGCGGTTCGCGTCGGCCGGATGTTCGTGATCTGCATGGGGCCTAGCCTGGGCGGTCTGGTGCCGCTGGGCCTCGCGATCGCGCAGCTTTCGATCGCCACCCATTTCGGCGGCGGCACCGAGGGCACGGCCCTGGCACGGGCGCTGTTCTCCTGGCCGTCGCTCATGATCATGGTCGGCGCGCCACTCGGCGGCTGGCTGGCCGAGCGGTTCGGTTATCGCGCCACCTTGCTGGTCTCCTTGCTGGCCTATGGCATCTGCGGCTCAGCCGGGCTGGTGATCGACGGGTTTGTTCCGCTGTTGGCGATGCGGCTGTTGTTGGGGCTGGCCGGCGGCACGGTCATGGCGATCTATCTCGCGCTCGCCGCTGCCTGGTTCGAAGGGGCGGAACGGTCGAAGGTGCTGGGCTATGCCGTCGCCTGCAGCGCCATCGTCGGCATCGCGGCGCAGACGTTGGGCGGCAATCTGATCGAATGGGGCGGCTGGCGCGCGCCCTTCGCGATGTATCTGCTGGGCTTCGTCACGCTTGCCGTTGCCTGGGCGACGGTGCATGGACCGTTCCGGCGTGCCGAGCCCGTGGCCAGGGCGGCGGGCTCGCCCGGCATGCTGCGCCTCATCGGGCAGCTTTGGCCGACCTATCTGGTGCTGCTCATCATGTCGGTCGGCACCTTCACCTCGTCGTCCGGCGGCCCGTTCCTGCTCAAGGAAAACGGCATAACCAGCATTGCCGAGCATGGCTATATATTGGGCGCCGGCGCGATCCCGGCGATCTTCACGGCTGCAGGTTACGGCCTGATGCGTCGCTGGTTCACCGACAGGGCGCTGATGCTGGTCACGCTCGTGATGATGGGGACCGGCATTGCGTTGGCGGTGCCGCTTCATTCCTGGCTGCCCCTGCTGCTGGCGTTCGCCATCACCAGCTTCGGCACCGGTTTCAAGGCGCCGTCCGCCGCCTCCGTCCTGATGGCGGAGGCGCCGCCGCATCTGCGCGCCGCGGCGGGAGGACTTAATTTCAGCTGCATCTTCCTGGGCCAGTTCCTGGCGCCCGCCCTGATGCAGATCCTGACGCCGCTCGGTATCCATGGCGCATTTCTGGTCATTGCCGGCATGCTGCTGGTGACCGCGCTCGTCGTTTTCCTGACTGGCATCGGCCGGCCGCGCGCGGTTCCGGCATTCGAAGGGGGCACAGCATGACCGACACGGCTATCGAAACCCTGCTCGCCAAGCAGGCCATTGCCGATGTGCTTTACCGCTATTGCCGCGCAATGGACCGGGTGGATGAGGAATTGACGCTGTCGATCTGGCATCCGGACGGCACGTGCAATTACAGTTCCACGTCCGGCGTGCCCGACATGCTGTTCCGCGACTATCTGCCCGGCAGCACCAAAGCCCGCCGCAGCTTCGCCAACCACAGCCACCAGATCACCAACATCCTGGTCCAGCCGAATGGCGACCGGGCCGTATCGGAGGCCTATTTCACCGCCTCGCTGCAAACCGAACCCAAGAACGGGCGCGTGCTTGAGCATCTGTGGCGCGGCCGCTATCTCGACCGCTGGTCGCAACGTGACGGTAAATGGGCCATCGACCACCGCCAGGTCGTGTTCGACAGCTACACACCCTATGAGTTCGACGCCGAAAAACTGAAAGGCGCGCCGCTCAGCCTATCGCGGCGGGACAAGGACGACCCGAGTTATGACCATCTGGGTGCGTAGGATGGGTATCGCTCCGCTCCCCCCATCCTACCCTTAGCCTTCCGCTACCACCGGTCCCAATGCATCACCTGTCCGGCGGGCACTCGCTCGCCCGGCTTGAAGTCCGTGCCGATCGTATAGGCGACCGGGATCAGCCCTGACTGGGTGTATTCCGCGAACGGGATACCCAGCAGTTCGGCCATCTCCCGCTCCTTCCACAGATGCACGGTGGTCAGCGCGGTGCCCAGCCCGCGGGAGCGGAGCGCCAGCATGAAGTTCCAGGTCGTCGGCCAGATCGAGCCCCACATGCTGGCCTGATAGAAGATGTTCTGGTCTTCCATCCGCCCGCGCATCGTCGGGATCACCAACAGCGGCACCTCGTGCATATGTTCGTTCAGATGGGCGGTCGAAATGCTCATCTCCTCCCGCCGGTGTGCCCGCCCGATGTCGCGAGACGCATAGATCGCGGGATCCTTGGAGATCATGTCGACGAAATGCTGCATGCCGGCGCGATAGATGTCCGCCACCTTGGCGCGCATCGCGGCATCCTCGACGATGATGTATTCGAAGGATTGGTTGTTCGACCCGTTCGGCGCCTGCAGCGCCAGGTTCATGCACTCCTCGACCACGCCGCGCGGAACGGGCCGGCCGAGGTCCAGCCGCTTGCGCACGGTTCGCGTGGTGGTCAGCAGTTCGTCGACGGTCAGATTCAGCATGTCCGTTTCCTTCCCCAAATTCATTGGGGTGAGCATAGCCGAGGCGAAGGCGGGGATCGATATTCATTGAGCCGCGACCCGCGCCAGATCCGCACGCACCGTCCGCGCCGCGAGCAGGAAATGCGCCGCCGCCCACAGGCCGACAAGGGCTGCCGCCAGCATGGCGTAGCGCAGCGACTGGGCGCCCAGGTCTGGGGCCAGCCGGTCGCTCAAGAGGCCGATCGCCTGCGATCCCAGCCCGACACCGAGCAGGTTCGACACCAGGTTGACGATGGCTGAAATCGTGGCGCGCATCCGGACGGTGACCAGCGATTGGCAGAGCCCGTGCACCGGTCCGTACCAGACGAAGCTCGCCATGATGTAAGCGGCGTAAAATCCGACGGAAAGTTCGCGCGGGAGCAACACCAGACCGGCGATCAGCGGTGCGGTCAGCGCCATGGAAGCGGCCAGCGTCCAGCAGCGCCGCCTGTCGTCGCCTCGGCCCAACCAGTCGACGAGCAACCCGCCGGCCAGCGTACCGACGAGGCCTGTCGTTGCCGTCACCGCCGCCATGGTCGCGCCGATGCCGGCGGGCGTGAATCCGTGCGTGCGGATGAAGAAGGAGGCCGACCAGGTGCCGATGCCGGAGACGACGAACACGGTCAGCGTCGTGGCGGCGATCATGTGGACCAGCGACCGTTGGGACAGCACGAAACGCAGCGTCTCGCCCACGGTGGGGCGAGCCTCGACACCCGCGCCGCCCTCGATCTGGCCACGCATTGGCTCACGCACGGTCAGGATCAGCACCGCCGCGAGAATCAGCCCCGGTACGGCAGCTGCCAGGAAGGCCCAGCGCCAGCCATAATGCTGCGCAATCCAGCCGCCGCCGGCGAAGGAGATCATCGAGCCCAGCGGCGAGGCGAGATAGAAGGTGGAGATCGCGGTCGCCCGACGCCGCGCGGGATAGAGGTCTGAGAGCATCGCCATCGCCGGAGGCCCACCTCCGGCCTCGCCGATGCCGACCCCGATCCGCGCCAGAAGCAGCTGCAGGAAATTCCCGGCCATGCCGCTGAGCGCCGTCATGGCGCTCCACAGCGTCAGGCAGACGAAGATCATGTTCCGCCGGTTCACCCGGTCCGCCGCCGCGCCCAGCGGCAGGCCGGCAATGGCATAGAAGATCGCGAAGACCAGTCCCGACAGCAGGCCCAGCTGCCCGTCCGACAGCACGAACTCCCGCCGGATCGGCTCCAGCACCATGGTCAGCACGTTCCGGTCCATGACATTGCAGCTATAGACCAGCATCAGGATGAGGAGGGTGTAGCCCGCACCCTGCGTTGTGGCGGTTCCGCCTTGTTTATGCATGCGTTTTGCTTCCCCGTTTATTGGCTGCCGGGACCTTAGCGGTTGGCTGGGGACGAGGGCAGCAGTGTTGTTATCCCGCGACCATCGACGGCCAGAAATCCGCCGGTTTCCCGCACCAGGCAAGCAGTTGGCGGCAATCCTCGCCGAGCACCTTCATGACATAGGCGCGGGCCTCCGGCTCGCGGGCCAGCAGGGAGCGATTGCCGAAGCGGCGGCGGAAGCGGAGCGGGATGGCATACTTATCCTGCTGCTCCAGCGTCATTCGCGACAGCGGCCGGCCCAATACCGGGTGCAAGCGGAGCCAGCGCATCAGGCGCGTGTCGTAGTATTTGGTCTCGCCGGAATTCAGCCGGCGCAGTTCGGCGGGCGCGGCGTCCGGGTCGACGCCCAGGAACGTGAAGCAGCCGGCAAGCGTGGCCTTCGGATCGCGGACCAGGTCTTCGAAGAACACGACATGGATGTGATCCTCCGGCATGTGCCGGCGATAATTCTCAATCCGCGACCAATAGCGCGTGTCCTCGATCAGGTTCGGCAGCGCCCGAAACGCCTCCATGAAGGAATAGGGTGCCGCCACGGCGTAGCGTGAGCCGCTGTTGTGGAACTCGCGATAGCTCGATTCGATGCGCGCCAGCGGGTCGCGTGCGATGAAGATCAGGCGCACATCGGGAAACCGCGCCAACATCCGCTCGCGGACCTGAACTTCGTCGCTCGCCGCCGAATAGAAGGTGCTGCCCTCCCCCCACACGCGTATCCCCGCACCCGGTGCGAAGAGCGATTCATACCAATCCCAGTTTCCCCACAGGTGCGGGAACACGAAGAAATTCGGCTCCTTGTTCTCCGGCATGAAGATGTCCGGATGCGCCGCAAGCATGTCGTACAGCGAAGTGGTGCCGCACTTGCTGAAGCCGGGAACGACGAAGTCGAGATGCATGGCCATCGGGAAAGGGGATGCTCCGGCAGGCGGAAGACGCGCAGGCGCAATGCTGTGTGCTTAGGCGTTTCTAGCAAGCGGTGGCGCGGCGGTCATCACGCGTTTCAGCAGGGCGGCCACCGTACATCTTCCGGACTTATCGGAACCCGGAAACCCGTGCTATTCTGCGGAAAACGCAGGGTTGGGATGAAAGAACCGACTTCGCTTTTCGAGGGAATGGATCCGGAGATCGAGGCCGAGGCGATCCGTCGCGCGGAGGCGGCGATCGACGCCGGCCAAGGTGTGCCGCACAAGCTGGCCCGCGAATGGCTGCTGAAACTCGCGCAGGGCGAAGACACTCCCTTACCGGTAGCGGTCTGAGCGATGCGGGTGATCTGGTCTCCCACGGCGCTCAGCGAAATCGCCCACATCCACGCCTATTTTGCCGATTTCAATCCGCGTGCCGCAGCGATCCTGGCCGAGGCGCCCGCCGATGCCGGCGACAGCCTTGCCATCTTCCCCCACCGCGGCCGCCCGGTGCCGGGCACGGACCTGCGCGAATGGGTGATCTTACATCCGTACAGCCTGCGCTATCGCATCGATAAGGATACGGTCAGAATCCTGCGCGTGTGCCACGGACGGGGTTAAACGACCCGCGCCAGAAACCCGTCCAGCGCCCGATTGTACTCCGCCGTCCGCTCATAGAACGGCGAATGTCCCGCCCCCTCGATCACCGCGAAATCTGAGCCGCCAACCGCCTGTGCCGTTGCCTCGATCAGCCAGGGTAGGGTCAGCGCGTCCCGGTCGCCGACGATGAAGAGGGCCGGCACCGGAAAGGCGGAATAGTCGCCGCGCGGCGCATCGCGCATGGCGATATAGGCGGCAGAGAAATCCGGCCGCTCGCGTGGTGTCGAGGCCGGCAGGCGCATCCGGCAGATCGCCTGGTAGAGATGGTGCGCTTCCGGCTCGCGCTTCGCGAAATCCGGTGCGAACAGGTGATCCAGCACGTTGAAACCGGCCGAAATCTTGACCAGCATCTCAGCCGCCCAGCGCGACAGCGCAGGGGTGAAGAAGCCGAAGGGCGTGTCGCTCATCACCAGTGCGGCCACGCGGTTCGGGTGTGCCTGCGCCACAGCGGAGACCGCCAGCCCGCCCATCGAATGGCCGACCAGCACGGCGCGGTCGATCGCGAGTTCGTCCATCAGGCTGAGAAGATCGCCTTTGGCGTCGGCGGGCGTCAGGCCGAAGCCGGGCGCATCATAGGCGAGGCAGCGATAGCGGTGCTTCAGCGCCGCCACCTGCCGGTGCCAGCAGAGGTGATTGCCGTCACCGCCGTGGGCGAAGATCACCCAGGGACCGTCACCGTCGATTTCGTAGAAGAGGCCTTGAGTGGAGACGGGCATCGCGCCTTACCCCTCCGTCACCGCCTCGAT
The DNA here is from genome assembly GCA_035493715.1 of Alphaproteobacteria bacterium. GTDB lineage: Bacteria > Pseudomonadota > Alphaproteobacteria > BOG-932 > Roseiterribacteraceae > BOG-932. Next base: position 50,424 of record DATJHU010000176.1, read on the forward strand.
ATCCAGCGAACTGGGCAGCGCAATGCCACCGTCGATCAGCAAGGACTGGCCGGTGACATATGATGCTTCGTTGGAAGCGAGGAACGCCATGGCGCCGGCGATGTCGTCGCCCGTACCCAGCCGGCCCAGAGGCACACGCGCCGGCATGCCGGCGAAGAATGGCGCCATTTCGGGGGTGGACAACTTCTCGGTCATGATCATGCCGGGCTCGACCGCGTTCACCGTGATGCCGCTCTTGCCGAGCTCCAGCGCCAAGTTGCGCACGAAGCCGGTGACACCGGCCTTGGACGCCGAGTAATGCACCAGCCCGCGCGCCGCCGCGTGATTGCCGGAGATCGATGACGTGATCAGGATACGCCCACCCTGCTTCGACGCCTTCAGCGCCGGCAGCGCCGCCTGGGTCAGCCAGAAGCAGGCCTTCAAATTGACGTCGATCGTGCGATCGAGATCCGCATCGGTCAGGTCCTCGATACCGACCGAGGGACAATAGGCGGCATTGTGCAGCAACACGTCCAGTCCGCCATAGATGCGCACGGCCTCGTTCACCAAGCGCGTCGCCTCGGCCCGCGTGCCGATATCGGCCACCACCAAGGCCGCCTCGCCTCCCGCCGCCCGGATCTCCGCGACCACGGACTCGCCGTCCTTGGCCGTACGGGTGCCGACGACGACCCTGGCGCCCTCCGCTCCGAATTTCTTGGCGATCGCCCGCCCGATGCCTAGCCCGCCGCCGGTCACGATCGCGATGCGGCCTTTAAGCCTGTCCCCCATTTTCTATCCTTTTCGCTTTACGCGTTTTCCAGGAAATCCAGGCATTCTTCGTTGAACCGCTGCTTGTCCTCGATCATCACCCAATGGCCGGCATTGTCGGACAGCACGACGCGCGCATTCGGCAGCGCTTCCTTCAGGACTTCGTTCTGCTGATAGGGCAGGAACTGGTCGTGCAGGCCCCAGAAGCCCAGGACCGGGCAGGTGATCTCGCGCAGCTGCGGGATGGTGTAGTAGGGCGTCTGCAGCGTTTCATAGAGCACCATCGGCTGCTCCATCGCGATGTCGATGCGCTCGGCGATGGCTTCGTCGGTGATGTCGGCCTTGTTGTGGACCAGCTTGGCCAGCAATTCGCGGTATGAGGCTTCGGCCTCCGCCTTGCTGTCGGGGCGAGTCTTGGCCCAGTTCCACATCGCCTGCAGGCCGGGCGAGACGCCGACGAACTTGCGCGGGTCGACCAGGCCGCCCGGCGCCATGAGGATCAGCTTCGCCACCTCTTCCTGGTGGCTCAGCGTGTAGTGCAGGGCCACGCCGCCGCCCAGCGAGTTGCCCACCGGCACGCAGCTCTTGAGGTTCAGCGCACGCAGCAGCTCGCGGATCGTCAGGATGTGGGTTGCGGAGTGATAGTAGAGGTCGGCCGGCTTGTCCGACAGGCCGAAGCCCAGGAAATCCGGCGCCAGGCAGTGCCAGCCATGCTCCGCCAGGAACGGACCGTTATATTTGAAATTGCTGTATCCGCTGGCGCCCGGCCCGCCGCCATGCAGGAACACAACGGTGGGCTTGCCGGGCGTCGGCGTCCCCCACTCGTGGTAATGCATGCGGTAGCCGCTTTTCAGCGTGTGGTACTTGCCGACCGGAATCGGTGTGCTCATCAGCCGGCTCCCAGAAATTTGTGGCCCCAGTGGCTGCCGCGGGTGGATTCGAACACCTTGTAGTTGTCCCAATCCTTGACCGATCCGCCGGTGCCGTACTCCATCTGAAACCCGCCGGGCGTCATCATGTAGAAGCTGATCATGTCGTCGTTCACGTGGCGGCCGAGCGTCAAGGTCAGCTTGACGCCGTTCTGGTCGACCCGGTCCAGCCCGCGGCCGACCTCGTCCACCGAATCGACCTCGACCATCAGGTGGTTGCAGCCCGTGGGGTCGCTGAGTTCGGCATAGGCCAGGCTGTGCTGCCGGCCGGCCGCGCAGTGCAGGAAATACACTTTGATCGGCGGCACGCCCTCCATCAGCGACAGATGCAGCAGGTCGGACACGCCGAACTCCATCACCTCCGTCCAGAACTTGACCGTGGCGTCGATGTCGCTCGTCGGCAGAACCGCGTGGCCCATGCCCAGATCGCCGGTGACGAATTTCGTGCCGATCGGCGAGACGAACTTGGTAAAGGCCGCGATCGGCCCCCAGGACACTTCATGGCGCAGGCCCGCCGGGTCCTGGAAATGGAACAGGTCCTGCACCTTGCGCAGCTTGATCTCGGCTTCGGTGCCGCGCGTGACCTTCGTGCCGGATTTCTCCAGCCGCGCCTTCACCGCGTCGAAATCGGCGAGGCTGTCGACGCTCCAGCCGGATGCGGTCAGCTGGTCCTTGTCGCCCTTCTGGATCAGGAAGCGGAAATCCCGCCCGTCCATCTTCAGGTAGAGATTGCCATCGGGGGCATCGACCGGCGCCATGCCGAGCACGTTTGCGCCATAGGCGCGCCATTTCTCAAGATCGGGCGTGCCGATAACGACATAACTCAATTCTGTGATCTTCATGCCTTCCCCCGGGCTTTGTCGGAAGCGGTTTTATAGACCGGCCTTGCGCGGATGGCATCGCCCTATTTTGAGCGGGGCTTACCTGACGAGCCTCACCCGGCAATAGCTCAAGCCTCATACCCCAGCGAAGTGTTGCCGCCCTGCCGTCGATGTCCTACAGAGTCGGGCTCAATGACCGGCATTTGGGGCTGGAAGGGGAAATAAATGAGCGCCGATGGCGGAACCGCTATACCGACCGCAACTCAGTTGATCGCAGCCGCGCGGGCGATGATCCCGACGCTGAAAGAGCGTGCGCAGCGGCAGGCGGACAATCGCCGGCTGCTGCCGGAAACCGTAGCCGACATGAAGGCGGCCGGCCTTTTCCGCGTGCTGCAGCCGAGGCGCTGGGGCGGGTACGAGATGGACCCGCGGGTCTTCGCCGAGGTACAGATCGCGCTGGCCGAGGGCGACATGTCGACGGCGTGGGTCTATGGCGTCGTCGGCGTCCATGCCTTCCAGCTGGCCTTGTTCGACGACCGCGCCGCGACGGATGTGTGGGGCGAGGACAACTCCACGCTCATCGCCTCGACCTACATGCCGACCGGCCGCGCCACGCCGGTCGAGGGCGGCTGGCGCTTCAGCGGCAAATGGAAATTCTCCTCCGGCATCGAGCATTGCGAGTGGGTGTTCCTGGGCGGGCTGACCGTGAAGGACGAGGCGACCGGCAAGGGCGGGGATTACTGCACGTTCCTGCTGCCCAAATCCGATTACACGATCGTCGATACCTGGGACGTGATGGGGCTGAAGGGCACCGGCAGCCAGGACATCGTGGTCAACGACGTCTTCATTCCGGACTATCGTGTCCACAAGACGTCGGACGCCTATGGCGGCACCAGCCCCGGCAATGCCGTGAACACCGGGCACCTCTATCTCTATCCGTTCGTGCAGGTGTTCTTCCGCGCCGTCACCAACGGCTGCATCGGCGCGCTGCAGGCGATGCTCAACGATTTCCGCGCCTATGGCGCCGCGCGGATCACGACGGTCGGCAGCTCGACAGCCAACGACCCGGATGCGCAACTCGCCTGTGCCGAGGCGGCGTCGGCGATCGACGAGATGAAATGCATCCTGCACCGCAATTTCGGCGAGATCGACGAAGCCGCCCGCAAGGGTAAGCTGCCGACGACCGAACAGCGGCTGCTTTACCGTTATCAATCGTCGGTTGTCGCGGAACGGTGCCTAGAGATCGCAGCCAAGCTGTTCAAGGGCGCCGGCGGATCGGGCCTCTATGGCAGCCTGTCCTTCGGCCGCATCTACGCCGACCTGATCGCCGCCCGCCAGCACGTCTCCAACCAGAGCCAGATCAGCGGCCGCGGCTATGGTGGCGTGCTCATGGGCCTGGAAAACCGGGATCCAATGATCTGATATCCGAATACACACGATTTTCGAATTATCCAATACCACCTGATTGTTCGGTACTCTGGTGGTTTGAAGAATGAAACACCAAGGCACCAAGACACCAAGTCGACCTTAACGAATTCGTCTTTTGATGCCGTCCTTGATCAGCGTGACATTAAAATTTATCAGGAAGCCCAGCCGGTAGCCTGAGAGTTTCAAGTAGGTCAAAGCTGCGCCTCGTGGACCGGCAATGTCCGCTCGGCAGCTTTGACTTCGACGATCACGGATCCACCGACAAGCAGGTCAATCCGGAAACCGGCTTCAATCTGCTGGTCGCGATAAATAAGTGGAACTGCAACCTGCCGCAAAATGGGCAACCCGCGAGCGACGAGTTCAGCGGCAAGGCACTGCTCGTAGACGGACTCCAGGAGTCCCGGACCCAATGTCGAATGAACCGCGAATGCGGAATCGACAATCTCGCGGGCGATGAGATCAGTATCTGCCAAAGTGCCGGTCACCTTGGTGTCTTGGTGCCTTGGTGTTTCAATTTTTTTTCATACTCATCGTTACGTCAAAGAGGCCGCGGCCGCAGATTTGCGAGCATTGCTTCAGCTTCTTCAAGTTCCTCTTCGCTGATGTAGATCGTGTTTTGCGCGGCGGCCAACCAACGAACCGCCAATTGCGGATTGCGGCGGACGCCGATGCCAGCCAAGTAGCATTTGGCGACGGCGACAGCTGCACTGCCATCGCCCTCCAGGGCAGCGCGTTCGAACCATTTGAACATTGCTCGCCGATTGCCGCGTTCCCGGTAGAGGATCGCGATGTTGTTGGCCGCGCATGTACTGCGCTGCCGCCAAGCCTGCCGGTACCATCGCATGGCCTCGGCTTTGTCCACCGATACGCCGATACCGACGTCGAACATATACGCTAGACGCGTAAGGCAGGCTTCATCGCCCAGGTCCGCACCCTGCTTAAACAAAACTCGGGCGCGTTCATAATCACCGGCCTCTTCGGCGGCGTCGCCCTGTGTAAAGAGTAACCCCTACTTATCGAACACGCTCTTATCCGGCATGCCGAAGGTGATCACCTTCGATGATCCGTCCGCGTCGATCTTCTTGATCAGCAGCGATGTCTGGCGGAAATGCTGGGTCTGGATGTACCAGCGATAATTCCTGAGGATGTATTTGTTCGTGTACTGGCCGGTCAGCTGGTAGGTCAGGCGGTCGCCGACATCGATGCCGACGAAGAAGGCGTCCCACTTGCCCTCGGCCTGGACGGCGCCGGTCAGCTTCACGAAGGCGTTGTGGCCGCTATGCAGGCTGTAGAAGCCCGGCTTGCCGCCCTGGGCCTTCAGCACCTTGATGAAATCCTCGCGGTCGTTGCAGGGCGGAATCCCCTCCATGTCGATCACCGCGCCCGTTTCCAGGAAGCATTCGCGAACGTCGTCCAGCTGCTGCCGATCGACGGAATGCCAATAGCGGTATTGCAGCTCCTTGATTGCGTTGATGTGTTCCAACGCGACGATGCGGGCTTCGAGATCGGGCAGGCTGCTGGCGGACATGGTCTTCCCCTTAAGGTGGCTTTGCCCCTCGCCATATCCCGGCCTGCGGCGGGCCGCAACGATGTTAGTGCTGCTGGGCCGCCATCCAGCTGTTCATGCGTGCTTCCAGCATGTCGAGCGGCAGGACGCCGCCGTTCAGAATCTCGTCGTGGAAGGTGCGGATGTCGAATTTCGGGCCCAGCGTCTGCTTGGCCTTCTCGCGCAACTCGCGGATCTTGAGCTGGCCCAGCTTGTAGGCCAGCGCCTGTCCGGGCCAGGCGATGTATCGGTCGGTTTCCGACTGGATCGTCGGTTCGTCCACCGCGCCGCTTTTGCGGAACAAATCGACGACCTGGTCCCGCGTCCAGCCCTTGGCGTGGATGCCGGTATCGACCACCAGCCGGACTGCGCGGAACAGTTCGCTGGTCAGGCGGCCGTAATCGCTGACAGGGTCCTGATAGAAGCCAATCTCCTTGCCGAGCTGCTCCGAATACAGCGCCCAGCCTTCGACATAGCCGGAATTTCCGCCATGCATCCGGAACTTGGGCAGCCCGGTCAGTTTCTGCGCGACCGACATCTGCATGTGATGGCCGGGAATCCCTTCGTGATAGGCGGTCGCCTCGTCGTCGATCATCGAGCGATCGGCAAAATTCGAGGTCGCCACGCTGACCCGGCCCGGACGTTTCCCGTCCGGTGTGCCGGTTTGGTAATGGGTCGCCATGGCCGCCTGGAAATCCGGGATGGCCTCAACCGTCACCGGCGAGCCGGGGATGAAGGTGAACAGGTCCGGCAGCTTCGGCTGCATCTGGCCGAGATATCTGCGGAAATCGTCGAGGATCGCTTCGGCCGAGCTCGGTTTGAACCGCGCATATTTGGGGCTGCTTTTCAGCGCGTCGCGGAATGCAGCCAGGTCTGCGTAACCCTCCTGGTGTGCGATCGCCAGCATGTCTGCCTCGATCCGCGCCATCTCCTTGAGGCCCAGCTGGTGAATCTGGTCCGGCGTCATGTCGCCGATGGTCGTGCGGCTTTTGATGTCGTTGCGATAGCGCGGGATGCCGCCGGGCAGCGACGTGACCGACAGTGCGGTACGCCCATGCGGCGCATATTCGTTGGCGACGAAGGCGGCAAAACTCCGATAGGCAGGCAGGACCTCGTTGTTCACCGTATCGGTGATCTCCTGCGTCAGGCGCTGCTGGTCGGCGGCCGAAATCTCGGCGGGATATTTCTGCGTCGGCTTCAGGAACGGATCGGCGCTGATCACGCCCCGGCATTGGGCGGGCACCTTCTCCAGCAGGAAACGCACCGGCATCAGGTGATCGCGCATCCCGGCGCGCATCACCTCGATGGTCTGGGCAAGGGCGCGGGGAATCTGGTGCAGGCGGGCGATGTAGTCTTCGTAATGTTTGACACTGTCGAACGGCACCGCGAGCGGCAGATCGGCAAGGTCGAGATGCGGGCCGTTCATCTGCGAGACCGGCATCTCGTATTCATGGAACGCGTGGTTTGCGATGCGCTGTTGCAGGATGCGCATCAGCAGATCGTGCGAAAGCTTGTCCTGCTCGGCGAAGCCGTCGGTCGGGATCGCGGTCAGCCGCGCCAGGAAACCCTCGTCATTGGCGTGACGATAGGCAATGCCGGCGAGCGAATAATCGTCGAGCTGGTCGTTATAGCGATAGTCGCCATAGGCGGTGGCGCGCTCCGGCTCGGCCTTGAGCTCCGCCTGGTAGTATTCTTCGAACAACGCGTTCTGCACGGCCAGGCGCGAAGCCATCGGTGGCGCGTCGGCAGCCTGTGCGATCGCTGCCACGAAGCACAGGGCAAGCGCGAGAAACGCAAGAGCGCGGGGATTTTTCATCAGGATATGTTAGCACGCGGCAATGTGGCGGCCAGCATCATCGTAAAGGTGATGAAGGTGCATTCGCCGCCCGCTAGAGTGCCGTCATGGTCGATCCTACCGACTTTCTCCGCAGCCTGTTCGATGCTGCTGTCGCGGCAGCGTCGCCGGCGGTCCGTGTGCCGCCCAAGCTGCCCGATCCGCCGAAGGGCCGGACCGTCGTTCTCGGTGCCGGAAAGGCCGCCGCGTCGATGGCCGCCGCCGTGGAACAGCATTGGACCGGGCCGCTCGAAGGTCTGGTGGTCACGCGGTACGGCCATGACGCCGAGACCCGGTGCATCGAGGTGCTCGAGGCCGGCCATCCGGTGCCGGACGCGGCCGGGCGAACGGCCGCCGAACGTATATTGCGTCTGGCAAGCAGCGTCGGCCCGGACGACCTGCTGCTCGCGCTGATCTCCGGCGGCGGCTCGGCCCTGCTGACGTTGCCCGCACCGGGCGTGCAGCTGGGGGACAAACGCGCGCTCAACCGCGACCTGCTGCGTTCCGGCGCTTCGATCGGCGAGATCAACGCCGTGCGGAAGCATCTCTCGGCCATCAAGGGTGGGCGACTGGCGCTTGCCGCGTACCCGGCGCGAGTGGTTTCGCTGATCGTCTCCGACGTGCCCGGCGACGACCCGGCGACCGTCGCTTCCGGCCCGACCGTTCCCGACCCGACCAGCCTTGCCGATGCGCGCGCAGTTCTCGCGAAATACGGTATCGTGCCGCCGGCCGGCATCGTGGCACATCTCGGCGATCCCAAGGCGGAGACGCCGAAGCCCGGCGACCCCCGTTTCGCCCGCGTCGAAAATCGTGTCATCGCCACCGCCGCGGGCTCGCTCGCCGCTGCCGCGAAGCGCGCGGCGGATGCCGGCATCACGCCGATCGTCCTCGGCGACGACATCGAGGGCGAGGCGCGGGACGTGGCCGCCGATCAGGTGCGGATGGCCGTCGAACTGGCGCGGTCGGGCAAGCCCCAGGTGATCATCTCCGGCGGCGAAACCAGCGTCACCGTGCGCGGCAACGGACGCGGCGGGCGCAACGCCGAGTTCCTCTTGGCCCTGGCCGTCGCGCTTGGCGGCCATCCAGGGATACACGCCATCGCCTGCGATACCGACGGTATCGACGGCACGGAGAACAATGCCGGCGCGATCCTCCGGCCCGACAGCCTGGACCGCGCCCGGGCGCTCGGCCTGGATGCGCGTGCGATGCTCGATGACAATGACGGCTACGGGTTCTTCGCGGCGCTCGGCGACCTGATCGTAACCGGCCCAACCCGGACCAATGTGAACGATTTCCGGGCCATTTTGGTTTTGCAGGACGGCTAGTGCGCAGCGGACCCCGTCAACCAATTTTCAACGCCAAGGCCGCCAAGACGCCAAGACAGCGAGCCGGCCGAGGCAATGCGCGGACCTCCCGGATTGGAGGATCAAAAATAAACTGGATTTCCTTGGCGCCTTGGCGTTGAAATTCTTAATTCGTTAAACGACGACGTTCTGCGGCTTTCCCGCCGCGAACGCCAGGATGTTGGCGGTCAGCTGATCGGCCAGCTTGCGCATCGCGGTCTGGCTGGCCCAGGCGACGTGCGGGGTTACGATCAGGTTCGGCAGGTTCAGGTCGAGCAGGATGTTGCCGTTCACCGGCGGTTCCTCGGGCAGCACGTCGATGCCTGCCCCGCCGATCCGGTCGTTCACGAGGGCATCGGCCAGCGCCGCCTCGTCCACCAGTCCGCCACGCGCGGTGTTGATCAGGATCGCATCCGGCTTCATCAGCTCAAGTTCGCGCGCGCCGATCAGTTTGCGTGTGACGTCGGTCAGTGGGCAGTGAAGCGAGACGACATCGCTGCGGGTGAGCAGCGCGTCGAGCGGCACCAGCCCGTCGCCCGGCTTGCTGCCGGATGCGATGACCGCCATGCCCAGCGCCTCGGCGCGCCGGGCCAAGGCACGGCCGAGCGCGCCGTAGCCAACGATACCGAGGGTCGATCCGGCGATGTCGCGGATCGGGTGGTCGAAATAGCAGAACTGGTTCAGCGTCTGCCATTTGCCGCGCCGGATATCCTGGTCGTACGCGATCAGGCTGCGGCGGAGCGCGAAGATCAGCGCCAGCACATGCTCCGGCACGGTGTCGGTCGCATAGTCGCGGATATTGCAGACCGTGATGCCGTGCACCGCGCAATAGGCCTTGTCTACACAATCGCTGCCGGTGGCCGCCAGCGCGATCAACTTCAGCTTCGGCAGTTGCGACAGCGTCTCGGCGCGCAGCGGAACCTTGTTGTTGATCGCGATGGTTGCATCTGCCAACCGAACGCTTGCTTGGTCGGCGGTGGTTGCTTCATATTCGCGATAATCGTGCGGGAAGTCGGGCGGCGTAAGGGGCACGCCCAGCGTAGCGCGGTCGAGGAAAACGATGCTGTGTCGCATGGCGGTATCGTGGGCTTAGGGCGGCGCAAGTCTTTGACGCGCCATCGGCCCCATCATAGGGTTGCCACAGGACCGCGGCGAGAGCCGGTTTCTCGAAAAACGAGAAGGCCTGATCGGGAGGGGAATATGGTTTCGACAACGACACGCCTTGCCGCCGGATTGGCCCTGATGCTGCTGGCCGGCTGTGCCCAGCACGCCGCGCCGCCCGCCGATCAGGCGGCAGCCGCGACCGCCCATCCCAAGCCGACCGTCGACGCCGACGGCACGGTCCATATCCCGCCCATCGCCGTCCCGGTCTCCGGCTATGTCAGTCCGGAATTCAAGGCGACGCTGCACGACATCATGACCCATCCCTACCCGCCGATCCCGAAGGCGGGGGACCCGATCGAGGTCTATCAGGCGGGGCGGGAGGCGCTGAACCGCGACGTCTATGCCGATGTGATCCGGCGGGCCAAGGCACGCTTTGCCGTCGATCTGGGGTCCGAGACCATCGCCGGCGTCTATGCCGACGTGGTGACGCCCAAGGACGGCATCGCGCCGAAGAACAAGAACCGCATCCTGATCAACCTGCATGGCGGCGCCTTCTATAACGGCGCGCGCACCGAGAGCCTGGTGGAGTCGATCCCGATCGCCGCCGTCGGCAAGATCAAGGTCGTCAGCCTCGATTACCGCGAAGGGCCCGAATACAAATTCCCGGCCGCCAGCGAGGATGTCGCCGCCGTCTATCGGGAGCTGCTGAAGCACTACAAGCCGAAGAATATCGGCATTTATGGCTGCTCCGCCGGGGGCACGCTGACGGCCGAGGCGCTGGCCTGGCTCCAGAAGGAAAAGCTGCCCAATCCGGGTGCGGCGGGCATCTTCTGCGCCGGCGCGGTGCGCGGAACTACCGGAGATTCCGCCTATATCGCGCCGCCCTTCGCCTACGCCCAGATGCCGCCGCCTCCGGGTTATGCCGGGCAGGAGCCGGGGGGCTATTTCGCCGGTACAGACGCCAAGGACCCGCTGGTCTCGCCGGCCTACGACCTGGGCGTGCTCGCGAAGTTCCCGCCGACACTGATCCTGACCGCCACGCGCGACATGGCGCTCAGCGCCGCCGTCTACACGCATAGCCAGCTGGTCAAGGCCGGCGCGGACTCCGACCTGCATGTCTGGGAGGGGCTGACGCACGGTTTCTTCGGCGACCCGGACCTGCCGGAATCGCAGGATGCGTATCAAGTCATTGTCAAATTCTTCGATCGTCACCTGGGGAAATAATCATGGCTGCATTGGATCTGTTCGGTCTTGAAGGAAAGAAGGCGCTCGTCGTCGGCGGCGGGCAGGGCATGGGCGAAAGCAGTGCTCGCTTGTTGGCGCAGGCAGGCTGCGACGTCGCCATCGTCGATGTGCTGGGCGAACGTGCCGAGCGGGTCGCCGGCGTGGTGCGGGACATCGGCCGCAAGAGCGTGGCGATCGAGGCTGACGTGCTGACCGACGGGGGCGCCGTGCACGCGGTGGCCGAGGCGGAAAAGCAACTGGGCGGGATCGACGTGCTGGTCACGATCGTGGGCCAAGCGCTTTTCACGCCTCTTGTCGACCTGTCGCCGGAGGATTGGGACTTCGATCAGCGCCGCAACCTGCGCTATTTCTTCGTCGTTGGGCGCGAGGTCGCACGCTCGATGATCGCCAGGGGCACTGGTGGATCGATGGTCTGCATCGCCTCGACTGACGGCATGCAGGGTGCACCCTTCCACGCCGCTTACGGAGCGGCAAAGGCCGGACTCATCCAGCTGGTCAAGTCGATGGCTGTCGAATGGGCGGAGAAGGGAATCCGCGTCAATTCGGTCGCGCCGGGCAGTATCTCAACGCCCCGTTTGCCCGATACCGAGGGGCACCGCGCGGCGATGAAGGCGAGCCTGGTGCCGATGGAGAAGTCGGGCACCACCGACGATATCGGCAAGGCGGTCCTGTTCCTTGCTTCGGATATGTCGGCCTATACTACCGGGCACACGCTGATGGTCGACGGCGGCTGGATGGCCGCGAACCTGTTCGACGCCCGCAAGATGGGCATCAAGCAGAGCACCGAAAACCGCATGGCCGGCATCGTCAAACAGAATTGAAAGCAGCATCCATGTCTGACGTCCAGATGGAACATATCCTCTACGAAGTCCGCGACCGGGTCGGGGTCATCACACTGAACCGGCCGAACCAGCGCAACGCCCAGAACAAGCAATTGCTGGTCGAGCTCGACCATGCCTGGGACATGGCGGCGGAGGATCCCCAGGTGAAGGTGATCGTGCTCAAGGCCAACGGCCCGCATTTCTCCGCCGGGCACGACATCGCCCGCGACGAGACCTATGCCGCCAAGGTGAAGGAGGCGCTGGGCGACGTGTCCCAGGATGGCCTGTTCACCCTGCACAATTGGGAGGGCAAATATTATCTCGGCTTCTGCCGCAAATGGCGGGATATCCCGAAACCCTCGATCGCCGTGGTGCAGGGCGCCTGCATCGCCGCGGGCCTGATGCTGGCCTGGCCGTGCGACCTGATCATCGCCGCCGACAATGCGAAGTTCAGCGACCCGGTCGCCCTGATGGGCATCGGCGGCGTCGAATATCACGGCCACACCTGGGAATTCGGCCCGCGCAAGGCGAAGGAAATGCTGTTCACCGCCAGTGCGATCACCGCCGAAGAGGCGGCGCAACTCGGCATGGTCAACAAGGTCGTGCCGCTGGCAAATCTTGAGGAAGAGGCGATGGCGATGGCCAACAAGATCGCCCGCATGCATCCGTTCGCGCTGTCGATGGCGAAACGGGCGGTCAACCAGACGATGGACATCATGGGCCAATATGCCGCGCTGCAGGCTGTTTTCGATATCCATCAGCTTGGCCATGGTAGCGCGCTCGCGATGACCGGCGAGGCAGTCCTGATGGGACTCGACGGTCTGAAGCCGGCGAACAAGACGGGATAGTTCCACAAGGCCCTCGGCCGCCGGCCAAGAAGCGGAAGCAACAATGACCTATTGCGTCGGACTGGCTCTCAAGGATGGCCTCGTCCTTTTGTCGGACACACGCACCAACGCGGGTGTCGACAACATCTCGACCTTCTCGAAGATGCACGTCTTCGAGAAGAAGGGCGACCGGGTCATCGTGCTGCTGGGCGCGGGCAACCTGGCCAGCACTCAGGCAGTGGTGAACCTCCTCAACGAGGGCATCCAGATCGACGGCCGGGTGCGGACGATGGCCAACGTCAAGACCATGTTCCGTGCCGCGGAACTGGTCGGCGCGGCGATCCGCCGGATCTATGCGATCGACGGCAAGTCGCTGGAGGATCACCACGTCTCCTTTGACGTGTCTTTCCTGCTCGGCGGGCAGATCAAGGGCGGCAAGCTGGCGCTGTACGAGATCTACTCCGCCGGCAATTTCATCGAAGCGACGCAGGACACGCCCTATCTCCAGATCGGCGAGCATAAGTACGGCAAGCCGATCCTGGACCGCACCGCGCGCTTCGACACGGAGCTTTACGACGGGGTGAAGCTGGCGCTGGTGTCAATGGACTCGACGCTGCGCTCGAATCTCTCGGTCGGGCTGCCGATCGAGCTTCTGGTCTATCGCCGCGACTCGCTGGATATCGAGCTCAAGAAGCGCATCACAGAAGGGGACGCGTATTTTCGCATGCTGCGGGAGCGGTGGTCGGCGGCACTGCGCGAAGCCTACCGCACGATCCCCCAGCCAAGCTGGCCGACCGAGAAGGGTTGACAGCGTCATCCGGCAATAAAGCGATCTTGGGGCTTACCTGCCGCTACAGCGTCCCTTAGTATCTTTCTCGTCCTGGTTCGCGGAGCTTCAAGGAGCCGGCGCTGTCGAAACGATCGGGCATGATCTGTCGCGGGTTCGCGGTTGCGATGGCTTCCGTCATCGCCGCCTGGACCGCTCCCGGCCCGGCCAAGGCGGCCGACGCCGCGCAGCCGAATCTCAGGCACGGCGTCAACCTGAGCAACTGGTTCACCGACTTTCAGCGCCAGCCGCTGACAGCGCACGATTTCGATCAGATCAAGGCCGCCGGATTCGACCATGTGCGCATCCCGCTCAACCCCGAATCGCTTGGTTTCTCGGTGTCCGAGGCGTCGACCGGACGGGTGCTGTTCGATTTCGCCGGGCTCGACGACGGGATCAACCTGGCCCGCGAGCGCGGCCTCTCCGTGATCCTCGATGTGCAGCCAAGCGACAGCCTGGCGTCGGAAATGGAGCAGGACCCACGGACCGAGCCGGCAATGATCGCGCTCTGGCACCACATCGCCGAGCATTACAAGGACATCTCGGCCGGTACGATCGCTTACGAGCTGGTGGACGAGCCGCGCTATAACAGCGTCGCCGCCTATCGGTCCCTGGTCAGCGATATCGTCTCGGGCCTGCACGACGTTGCGGCCAACAACACGATCATCGTCGACATGCCGAAACAGGCGACGCTCGACGGGTTCGACGGGTTCACGCCATTGCCCCAGGAAACCGTCCGTTACGCCTTCCATTTCTACGAGCCCTATCTCTTCACCCATCAGGGCATGAAGCTAGGCTCCAATTTTGGCCGTAATCTGCGCTATTTTCGCAATGTGCCGTACCCGTCGGCGCAGGTCGTGCCGGCGACCAACTACGCGCCGACGGCCGCCGACCCGATCGACGCCAAGGCGGCGCTGGCCGACTATGTCGGCGCCAACTGGGACGCGGGCCGCATCGCCAAACGCGTCAAGCTGGCGGCCGACTGGGCGGCGGCCAACAAGCGGCGCGTGATGTGCACCGAATTCGGCGTCGTCAGGAAAGGTGTCCCGCCGCCGGCCCGCTATCAATGGCTGGCCGACACCCGCAACGTGCTCGAGGGCAGCCGTGTGGACTGGACGGTGGCCGACTATGCCGATCTGTTCGGTATCGTCACGCTCGCCGGCGAGACCGTCACCGAAAGCGACGGCGCCATACGCCTCGCTGATCCGACCCAGGGTTCGCGCACGATCGAGCCCGATGCGATCAAGGCGCTGTTCGCAAATTAGGGCTCCCGGTCCATCGAGTTTCGGTAACCCTGCCATCGGCTAGAGGCCTGTGCGGGGCGTGGCCGTTCGGTTAAGTCTGAGGTCCAACGAGCCCGAAACCGGCCGGTCAGCATGGATCTCTTTGCAACGAATGACAGACGGGGAATGGTCGCCGGCCTGGCGTGCTACACCGTTTGGGGTCTTCTGCCGCTGCTGTTCCACTGGGCGGCGCATCTCGGTGCGGGTCCCTTCGAGATCGTCGCCTGGCGCGCGGTCTGGTCGGTGCCGCTGGCGGCGCTTCTCGTTTTCTGGTTCGGCCGCGGCGCGGGGCTCAAGGCCCTTGCCGCCAATCCGGCGGCGATTCGCGTGTTGCTCGTTTCCGCCCTGCTGATCGCCACCAATTGGACGCTCTATGTCTGGGCGGTGAATAACGGCCACACCCTGTCCGCCAGCCTCGGCTACTACATCAATCCGCTTTTCAATGTGCTGGCGGGCTCCGTCTTCTTCGGCGAGAAGATCAACCGCCCCGGATATATCGCGATCGGCCTGGCGACCGTCGGCGTCGTCGTCCAGGGGCTGGCGCTCGGCGAATTCCCCTGGGTCGCGCTGCTGCTGGCCTCGAGCTTCTGTGCCTATGGTGTCGTCCGCAAGCGCGCCAGCGCCGATGCGCAGACCGGCATGCTGGTCGAATGCTTGGTCCTGCTTGTGCCGGCGATCA
Source organism: Alphaproteobacteria bacterium (assembly GCA_035493715.1). GTDB lineage: Bacteria > Pseudomonadota > Alphaproteobacteria > BOG-932 > Roseiterribacteraceae > BOG-932. The sequence goes on from DATJHU010000176.1 coordinate 65,857, forward strand.
GCTATGTCGTGTTCCTGGAGCATACGACCGGCGGTGTCTTCGCACGGCATCTGGACGCCAGCCTGGTGCTGATCCTGTGCGGTCCGGCGACGGTGCTGCCGCTCGTCGCCTTCGCCTTCGCGGCGCGGCGCCTGCCGCTCACCGTCATGGGCTTCATGCAGTTCATCGCGCCGACGCTCCAATTCATCGTCGGGCTGCAGTCGGGCGAACACATGACTCCGCTGCGCGCGGTGTCCTTCGCCTTCATCTGGGCGGGCGTCGCTGTATTCCTCGGCTCCGCGCTCCGCCGCGTTGCGCGGGGCATAGACTAGCCGCTAGCCCTTCGCCGCCTGCAGGGTCTCCCAGACGCGGATCGGCGTCATCGGCATGTCGACATGGCGCACGCCGCGCGCCCACAGCGCGTCCAGAACCGCGTTCATCACGGCCGGCGCCGCGCCCACCGTGCCCGCCTCGCCGCAGCCTTTGATGCCCAGCGGGTTGGTCGTGCACAGGATCTCGTTATAGGTGAACTTGATCGGCGGGAAGTCGTCGGCGCGCGGCATTGCGTAGTCCATGAACGAGCCGCTCTGCAGTTGCGCCGTGCCCGGCTCATAGAGGCAGTTTTCCAGCAGCGCCTGGCCGATGCCCTGCACCACGCCGCCATGGACCTGTCCGGCCACGATCAGCGGGTTCAGCACGAAGCCGAAATCGTCGACCACGTTATAGGCGACGACCGACACCTTGCCCGTGTCCGGGTCGATCTCGACCTCGCAGATATGGCAGCCGTTGGGGAACGTGTCGCCGTTCTCGTCATGCGTGCCGGAGGAGTCGAGACCGTCCGGCATGCCGGCGGAAAGGTCCGCCGGCAGGTTCGTCCCGCCCCGGGCCGCCGCGGCAACCTCGAGCAATGGGAGGAAGCGGTTGCTGCCTTGCGCGCGGAAAGCGCCTTCCTCGAACGCAACATCCTCCGGCGCGACATTCAGTATCGCCGCCGCAACGGTCCGGCCTTTGCCGATGACGGTGTCGGCGGCTTTCAGGATGCCGTTGCCGCTGCTCCACAGTGAGCGCGAACCACCGGTTCCACCGCCATAGGGCGCACGCAGGCTGTCGCTCTGATTAAGATCGATCAGCTCCATCGGGACGCCCAGCTTGTCGGCGACGATCGCGGCGAAGGTCGTCTCGTGGCCCTGGCCGTGACCCGACGTACCGACGCCGACTTCGACCCGTCCGTTCGGGGTGAAACAGATTTCCACCGGCCCTGCGCCGCCGGCTGTTTTTTCCATGTAGTAGGCAAGGCCGATGCCACGCAGCAGCCCGCGCTTTTCTGATTCCGCCCGGCGGCCCGCAAATCCGGACCAGTCGGCCTGGCGCATGCAGTCGTGCAGGTTACGCTGGAAATCGCCGCTGTCGATCAGCGCGCCGACCGCGGAGCGAAAGGGCATCTCTCCCGCCGGGATGAAGTTGCGCAGGCGAAGCTCGTCCGGGCCCAGCCCCAGCTCGCGGGCCGCCTGGTCCATCAGCCGTTCCAGCACATAGGCCGCTTCCGGCCGTCCGGCGCCGCGATAGGCCTCAACCGGCACCGTGTTGGTGAAGACCGCGCGGGCGTGGTTGTAAACGACCGGCACCTTGTAGACGCCGCCGATGACGAACATCGGCACCGCCGTCTGGATGCCCGGGCCGAAGCCCAGGCCATAGGCCCCCAGATTGGCGTTGGTCTCGACGCGGTAGCCCAGGATACGGCCATCGGCGTCGAACGCCATCTCGGCTGTGCTTTTCAGGTCGCGACCGTGGCTGTCCGACTGGAAGGCCTCGGTGCGTTCCGACATCCATTTCACCGGAACACCGAACCGCTTGGAAGCAATCAGCACCAGCGCATATTCGGCGAAGGTCGACATCTTGAGGCCGAAGCCACCGCCGACATCCGGCGTGATGACGCGCAGCTTGTCCTTCGAAATCCTGAGCACACGCTTGGCGATATTGTCCGAGATCGGGTGCGAACCCTGGCTCGTGACATAGAGCTCATAACTGTCCGTCGCCTTGTCGTACTTGCCCGCCGCGCCGCGCGGCTCCATCGAGTTGACGACGATGCGGTTGTTGACGAGCTCGATGCGGCTGATATGTGCGGCCTTGGCGAAGGCGGCCGCAACCGCCGCCGCGTCGCCCTGCTCCCAGTCCAGTGCGATGTTGCCGGGCGCCTGCGGCCAGATCTGTACGGCACCCGGGGCCAGCGCCTCGTCGATACTGGCCAGCGCCGGCAGTTCCTCGTAATCGACGAAGATCTGTTCGGCCGCGTCCTTGGCGGCATTGATGCTTTCGGCGACGACGAAGGCGACCGGCTCGCCGACATAGCGCACACAATCGACCGTCAGCAGTGCCCGGTCGCCGTCCCAACGGTTGCTGCCGTCGCGATTCTTCAGCATTGAAGCCGGGAAGGCGGCGCCCAGATGGCCGACGCCTTCGGCTTCCAGTTCGGCGCCGACGATGATGCCGATCACGCCCGGCATCGCCTTCGCGGCCTCGGTATCGATCGACAGGATCTTGGCGTGGGCATAGGGCGAGCGCAGCGCGTAACCCACCGCTGTGCCCTGCATCTTCACGTCGTCGACATAAAGGCCGCGGCCGGTGATGAACCTTTTGTCCTCGATCCGCCGGATCGGTTTCGCCATCAAGCCCATGTCAGTGCTCCAATATCTGGGCGACCGCGCGGGTCGCCATGACCTTGACCAGATTGGCGCGGTAGGCCGCCGTGGCGTGCGGGTCTTCGTTCAGCCCATCCGCAGAAACCACGATGCCCGCGATGGCGTCGGCCGTGAAGGATGCGTCGAGCGCCGCTTCCATCTCCGGCACGCGGAAGACCGACGGCCCGGCCCCCGTTACCGCGACGCGGACGCCGTTCGCTGTCCTGGCCACGAACACGCCGGCCACGGCATAGCGCGAGGCCGGATTCGGGAACTTGGCATAGGCGGCGGCAAGCGGGATCGGGAAGCGCACCTGCCGCACGATCTCGCCAGGTTCCAGCGCCGTTTCGAACAGCGCGGTGAAGAAATCATCGGCTGCGATCTCTCGCCGGTCGGTCACCACCGTGGCGCCCAGGCCGACCAGGCCGGCCGGATAATCCGCCGCAGGGTCGGCGTTGGAGATCGAGCCGCCGATGGTGCCGCGATGGCGCACCTGCGGGTCGCCGATTCCTTCGGCGAGCGCGGCCAGCGCCGGAAGCTTTGCCTTCACCTCGGGCGAATGGGCGACCGCCGCATGCGTGGTCATCGCGCCGACGGTGATTTCGTGCGCAGTGACCGAGATACCTGCCAGGCCGGGAATGCCGGCCAGGTCGATCACGTCGGTGGGCGCGGCCAACCTCTGCTTCAGCGTCGGGATCAGCGTCATGCCGCCCGCCATCAGACGGCCTTCGGCCTTCTCAGCGAGCAGTGCGGCAGCCTCGGCCAGCGAGCGCGGCTTGTGGTAGTCGAATGCGTACATCTGGGCCTAACCCTTTGCCATGGCGCGCGCGCCGGCTCCGACCGACGCGACGATGTTGTGATAGCCGGTGCAGCGGCAGAGATTGCCTTCCAGCCAGTCGCGGATTTCGCTCTCGGTCGGGTCGGGATGGCCCTTGGCGAAATTGACCGCGCTCATGATCATGCCCGGCGTGCAGAAGCCGCATTGCAGCCCATGATGCTCGTTGAACGCGACCTGCATCGGATGCAGGTCCTCCGGTGTGCCCAGCCCCTCGATGGTGGTCACGTCGCAGCCGTCTGCCTGGACAGCCAACATGGTGCAGGATTTGACCGACGTGCCGTCGACATGGACGCAGCAGGCGCCGCACTGGCTGGTATCGCAGCCGACATGCGTACCGGTCAGGTTCAGCTGTTCGCGCAGGAAGGTGACCAGAAGGGTCCGCGGCTCGACCTGGGCGGCGACCTCGTGGCCGTTGACGGAAAAGGCGACGGGAATTGTGTCGGCCATTGGGAAATGCCTCTTAGTGTTCGGCGTACCAGAGCAGGAAACCCGCCAGGGCGGTTACGATGACGATGATCGCCCAGACTAGCCAACTGGGGCGCGGGTTGGAAACGGTTTCCGGTTGCCGAACCGGGGCCGCTGCCCCAGGCGCAATCGGTGTGGGCTCCGGCGCGGCGGCGACCGGCGTGGCCGGGCTCAGCTGCGCCACGAAATTGGTGAAGAAATCGTCGGCCATCTTCTTGGCCGTCATGTCGACCAACCGTGCGCCGATCTGCGCCAGCTTACCGGCGACCTGTGCGTGCGCTTCATAACGCAGCACCGTCTCGGCGCCTTCGGTTACCAGTCGGACCGTCGCGCCACCCTTGGCCATGCCGGCCGCGCCGCCCGATCCGCTGCCGGTCAGCGTATAGCCGTTGGGGGCGTCGATGTCGGACAGGGTGGCCTGTCCGGAGAACTTGGCGCGGACCGGCCCGACGGCGGCGGAAATCCGCCCCTTGAAGCTGGTGTCCGATTCACGCACCAGCTCTTCGCAGCCGGGGATCGATGCTTTCAGAATCGCCGCGTCGTTCAACGCGCGCCACACCACATCCTGCGAAAGCGGGATACGGAATTCGCCCTTCATGTCCATTGGAAATCTGCCTTTTGCTCGGTCGAGCAACCACGTGTCATCGACGGCCGCCCGTCACTATCTAGCCGGAACACACACGGCGACGGTAGTGATTCGTCACAGTTCAATCGCGCGCGCCCCCTGGACAGGACGTATTTTGCTCCCCAAAAAGCAGAGGGGGCGCTAACGTCGGCGTACTCGGGCGGGAACGACAGGCCGCGCCTTTCGGGGGAAATGGAGCACAGAGCGTAATGGACCAGCGTATTGCCGCGCCTACCCAGCATGAGAGGTTGCTGGCCTGGGTAGACGACGTCGCGGCCCTGACGAACCCGGATCGAATCCACTGGTGCGACGGATCGGCCGCCGAATATGACGCGCTGTGCCAATTGCTTGTCGATAACGGCACATTCCAACGCCTGTCCGACGCCAAGCGCCCCGGATCCTTCCTGGCGCTGTCGGATCCCGCCGACGTGGCGCGGGTCGAAGGCCGCACCTTCATATGCTCCGAGAACGAAGCCGATGCCGGCCCGACCAACAATTGGCGTCCGCCGGACGAGATGCGCCAGACGCTGACCGGCCTGTTCAAGGGTTCGATGCGCGGCCGGACGATGTATGTCGTGCCGTTCTCGATGGGGCCGATCGGCTCGCCGATTTCCAAGATCGGCGTCCAGCTGACCGATTCGCCTTATGTCGCCGTTTCCATGCGCATCATGACCCGCATGGGCGCCGCTGCGCTGGCGCAGTTGGGTGCGGACGGGACGTTCATCCCCTGCCTGCATTCGGTCGGCGCGCCGCTCGCGGACGGCGCCCCGGATGTGCCGTGGCCGTGCAACCCCGGCAATGTCTATGTCGTCCACTTTCCGGAGACGCGGGAAATCTGGTCGTTCGGATCGGGCTATGGCGGCAACGCGCTGCTCGGCAAGAAATGCCTGGCGTTGCGCATCGCCTCGGTCATGGCGCGTGACGAGGGCTGGCTGGCGGAGCACATGCTCGTGCTGAAGCTGACCTCGCCCAGCGGCGAGACGAAGTACGTCGCCGGCGCCTTTCCCAGCGCCTGCGGCAAGACCAACCTGGCCATGCTGATCCCCACACTGCCCGGCTGGAAGGTCGAGACCATCGGCGACGACATCGCCTGGATGAAGTTCGGTGAGGACGGCCGGCTCTACGCCATCAATCCGGAGGCGGGATTCTTCGGCGTCGCGCCCGGCACCAGCGACCAGACCAATCCGAACGCGCTGGCCAGCGTCGGCCGCAACGCGATCTTCACCAACGTCGCCAAGACGGCGGACGGTGACATTTGGTGGGAGGGCCTGGACAAGAAGCCACCCGCGAACCTGACCGATTGGCGCGGCAATGACTGGACGCCGGAAACGGGTACGCCCGCCGCCCATCCCAACGCCCGCTTCACCACGCCGGCGGCACAGTGCCCGTCGATCGCACCGGAATGGGAAGACCCCGCCGGCGTGCCTATCGACGCCTTCCTGTTCGGCGGTCGCCGGTCGCGGGTGATGCCGCTGGTGTTCGAGGCGTTCGATTGGGAAGAGGGGGTGTTCCTCGCCGCCCAGATGAGCTCCGAGACGACAGCGGCGGCGGTCGGCACGGTGGGCCAGCTGCGCTTCGATCCGATGGCGATGCTGCCCTTCTGCGGGTACCACATGGGCGATTACTTCGCCCATTGGCTGAGGATCGGCCGGCGCGAGGGCGCGCAGGCGCCGAAGATCTTCTTCGTCAACTGGTTCCGCAAAAGCCCGGAGGGCAATTTCCTGTGGCCCGGCTTTGGCGAGAACTCTCGCGTTCTGGCCTGGATATTCAACCGTTGCGCCGGCGCCGTTCCGGCGCGGCAGACCGCGATCGGCTACGTGCCGGAAACCGGTAAGAACGGAATCGAAACCGACGGCCTGGATGCTTCCGATGCGGCGATGGCCAGCCTGCTGGCGATTGATGAACAGGAATGGAGCGGCACGCTCGAACAGGTGAAGATCCATTTCGCCCGGTTTGGCGACAAGCTGCCGCCCGAGTTCGTACGCAAGCTCACTGCACTTGAGGAGCGGCTGGGTCTTTAGTGCCGCGTCAGCGCGGCGCGCTTGGCCATCAGGAAATCGCGAACCGCCGGATCGGCTTCCAGGCCGATCGCGCGTTCGTAGGCTTCGTCCGCCGCGGGCACATGCCCGGCGCGGGCCAGCAGGTCGGCGCGCGCAGCCCAGTAGGGCTGGTAATCGGCCAGCCTGGCGTCGTCCGCCAGAGTGTCCAGCGCGGCGATCCCATTGGTGGGGCCTCGCGCCTCGGCGAGCGCGACCGCGCGGTTGATGGCCACGACGGGCGAGCCGGTGACGGCCGCCAGCGCGTCGTAGAGCTGGACGATGGCTTCCCAGTCCGCGCGTCCGGTCATGCGTCGCACGACATGGGCCGACTGGATGGCGGCTTCCAGCTGGTAGCGGCCGAAGCGCCCCATCGCGCTTGCCTGAAACAGCAAGGCCTCGGCGGCATCGATCATGCCGTTGTCCCACGCGTCCGGATTCTGTTCCGCCAGCGGCACGTAACGGCCGGCGGCGTCGCGCCGGGCCGCGCGCCGCGCCTCGGCATGGAGCATCAAGGCAAGCAAGCCCAGCGCTTCGGGTTCTTCGGGCAGCAAGGAGACCGTCAGGCGGCCCAGCCAAAGGCCTTCCTCGGCAAGGTTCCTGCGCCGGCTTTCGGTTCCGGCGGGGTCTAACCAGCCTTCCGAGAATGTGGCGTAGATCGCGGCCAGCACCGCGTCCAGCCGCTCGGGCAATTCGTCCTCGTCGGGAACGCGGAACGGGATGCTGGCTTCCCGAATCTTGGCTTTGGCGCGCACCAGCCGCTGGCCCATCGTCGCGGGCGAAACCAGGAAAGCGGAGGCAATGGCCGCCGCGTCGAAGCCCAGGATGGTCTGCAGGATCAGCGGCGCTCGTATGCCGGGCTCGATCGCCGGATGGGCGCAGGTGAACATCAGCGAGAGCCGGTTGTCGGGAATGACGGGCGTTTCGATTTCCGTCTCGGCCAGCTCCGCCAAAAGCTGCAAATGGTCTTCGGCTTTTTCCACCGTGCGGCGGCGCTTGACGCCGTCCAGCATCTTGCGGCGCGCCACGGTCAGCAGCCAGGCTTCCGGCTTGTCCGGAATGCCGTGTTCGGGCCAGGCGGCCAGGGCCGCCGCGAAGGCGTCGGACAATGCGTCCTCCGCCCCCGCGACGTCGCGGATTCGCGCAGCCAGAAAGGCAACCAGCTTGCCGTAGCTGCGCCGCGCAACCGCCTCGGCGGTTTCATGCGGACGCCGGTTTTGCTCCGTCACTCATACATTTCCCAGATCGGGCGGACCTCGATCGTGCCGTAGGCTGCACCCGGGCAACGCGCCGCCCAGGACAGGGCGTTATCCAGATCGGGAACATCGATCAGATAGTATCCGCCCAGCTGCTCCTTGGCCTCGGCATAGGGGCCGTCCAGCACCTTGGTTTCGCCGTTGACGATCCGCACGCTCGTGGCGGTGCCGACATCACGCAGCCGGTTCGATCCGAGCCGCACGCCGGCGGCATTCAAAGCCTCGGTATAGGCGTTATAGGCCGCCAGGCCTTGCGCCTTCTGTTCCGGCGTCAGTGTGTTCCAGCCGGCTTCCTCGGCATAGATCATCAGCAGATACTTCATCGCCTGTCTCCTTCATCCGTTGCGGCATGGCAACAACGCCCGCCGCCTCGAAGACGCGCGGGCCGAACGGATTTCGACGACGCGTTAAATTTTCTGCGCCGCGAACAGGCCATATCGCATCGCGCCGCTGCGATAGGCCCACAGGATGCGCAGAAGCGTGATCGCGAAGCTGCGGTCCGAATTGCGACCGTTGAGCAGGAAGGCGCGATAGCTTTTCTGCGTGGCGATGCCTTTGGCGGCACGCACAAGGCACAGCCACCAGGTGCGCCAGACATATTGCGTCAGGTCTTCGAAGCCGGTGACCCTGAGGCCGGCCGCCGCCATCATCGACCGGTATTCGCTCTCCGATCCCATGCTGGGCAAACGTCCTTCGCGGCAGATCGGCTCCAGCAAGTGGTTGATGGCGGCCGGGCTCGGATTCTCCGACGACAGCCAGACGCAGTTGGCGAAGCGCCCGCCGGGTTTCAGCGTGCGCGCGACCTCGGCGAAGAAGCGCGGTTTATCGACCATGTGCTCGGAGCTCTCGATCGACAGGACACCGTCGAAGCTCGCGTCGGGGAAGCTGTTCGCCAGCCAGTCCTGCTGCATTAATTTCGGGTTGGCGCGCGGATGGGCGCGCTCGGCATAAGCGATCTGGGCCGACGACAGGGTCAGCCCGGTCACGGTCGCGCCCATGTCGGCCAGGATGCGCGACGTGCCGCCGTAGCCGCAGCCGACATCGCAGATCGCATCCCCGGGTTTCAGCGCCAAGCTTTCGGCCACCGCCGCGCTCAGTGCCTCGCAGGCCTCGAGCGGCGTTTCAGCGCCGGTGCGCCACAGCCCGTGATGGACATGCTCGCCCCAGATCTCCCGATAGAACCGGTCCAGATTGTCATAGTGCTGGGCGACGGCGGCGGCGGTTTGTTCGGTCCGGGGAACGATCATGTCAGCCCGCCAGGAATTCACGGCGCAGGGCCTGGATCGTCGCGTCGGACAGGCCAAGCCCCTCGCGGACATACCGATCCATCGATCCGTAATCCTTGTCCACGGCATCGAACGCGGCCTGGAGATATTCCGGCCGGACCTCGAACAGCGGCTGCAGCAAGGCAGGGTCGATCCGGCCCTTCAGCGCCGCCAGCATCTTCGCGTTCTTGTTCGCAAGGTACGTGTTGCTCAGCAGATAGTCCTGCATGATCGTGTCCCGCGATACACCCATGATCGACAGGAAAATCGCCGCGGCCCAGCCGGTACGGTCCTTGCCCGCCGAACAATGGAAGGCGGCCGGCAGCATCGCCGGATCGGCCAGGCGTTCGAAGACAAGCTTGTAGGCCTGCTTCGCGCTTTCGGCCTCGACGAATTGCCTATTGGCGTCGATCAGGAATTGCGCGGCTTTTCCGTTACCCAGCAGCGCTTGTGCGTCGCCACCTTTGCTCAGCAGCTTGCCGAGGTCGCTCGATGCGCTGTTCGGGCCGGCGACGTCGGCGATCAGCGGCTCTGCGCCGGGTGGCAGCTTGTCCATCCCTTGCTTGCGTTCCGTGTCCGTGCGCAGGTCGCAGACGAGCTTGATGCCGATGGCGTGCAGTGTGTCGAGGTCTGCCGGCGACAGCCTGTCGAGCTGATCGGACCGATAGAGCAGCCCCATACGCACCCATTTTCCGTCGGTCGTGCGATAGCCGCCCGCGTCGCGGAAATTCGGGGCGCTCGCGAGGTGCAGGCTGCGATCGGCAACCGTCAGAGCGGCGCCGCGATCCGGGACAAATTCGAAATACCGGCGGGGCGTCGGCGCCAGGCCCGTTACGGACGCATCTCCACTGGCCCCACCCTGCGCGGCCGGCTTGCCGTGCTCGGTCCGCGTGGCGTCGGCGGTCGGATAGACAGCTACCGAACTGACGCCGGTCGCCCTCCAGGCGAGCGTGGCCGAATTGCCATCGGCGACCGTGACGGTCGCCTCGGTGAAGGGAATGGCCCGATCGTCGCCGTGGCCGCCATGTGCGCAGCCGGCCAATCCGCTGACCATGAACGCGCCGAACAAGAGCGCCGCGATCGTGTTGATTCTTGGTAACGCCATCAATGCTCCCCCACGCCCGTCAGTGTTTCTAGACAGCGCCGAACGGGTTGAGAAGCGGCAAGCGGAGTTCCTGGACACGGCACAAAAGCCGACATGGCGGGTTCAAAGCCTATGAGCGAGGATTTACCGATGATGTTCAGTCGAATTCTGCCGCGCCAGAACTTATTAATTCTACTGGGGATTTTTGCCGCAAGCATACCGCTGACGACTGCGTCGGCCGCGACGCTTGAGCGGAGATCGCTGTCGGATCTGGCGAAAGGGGCCGAACTGATCGTCGATGGTACGGTGATCGGACAGAAGGTAGAGGCTCTCGGCGGCGGGCAGGGCGCCAGGACCTGTTTCACGATCGCGGTCGCCGAGGTGGTCGCAGGGACGAGCCCCGGCAAGTCGGTTCGTCTCTGCTTCTTCGGCGGCGAGATCGGCGGACGCGGCTATGGCGTTTCCGGGATGCAGTTTCCCAAGGTCGGCGAGCGCGGCATCTATCTGATCGAATCGGTTCATCAGCCGATGCTCAATCCGCTTATCGGGTGGGACCAGGGACGATTCGGCATCGTGAAGGATGCCGCCAGCGGAGCCTTGAAGGTAACGACCGCGGACGGCCGGCGGGTGACCGCGCTGACTCCGGAGGCGGCGCAACCGTCGGCGCGTGCCACTGTCGTTTCTTCTGAGGCGGCATCCGCCGCGGGTGTCGTCGCGGACGACGGATCCGACCTGCGCGGCGCGATCTCCCGCGACGATTTCGTCGCCAAGCTGAGGGTCTATCATGGCGGGTAAAACGATTGCGGCTTTGGCTTTGGCCTCGATGGCGACGCTCACGGCCGGGGGCGCCCGTGCCTATACACTCGAGGGTCCAAGCTGGACCGGGGCGAGGACAGGCTTCGCCTATGTGATCCCGGGGCGCAGTGCGGCTTTTTCCAACGCCTTCAAGGCGGCCATGGGTGATTGGAACCGCAAGACACCGTTCAAATTCACGCCGCTCAACCGCACGGCCCTCCCCTGCAACATGAACGGCGTTAATGGGGTCGGTTTCAGCCAGACCGCCTGCGGGGAAGGATTCGGATCGGCGACGCTGGCGGTGACGGTTTACTCCTATTCGGGCGTCAACCGCTTCATTCATGCGGGCACGGTATTCAACGCCGCCAAGCGGTTCGGCGTCTATACCGGCCCTCTGCAAGGGAACGTGGTCGACCTGCGCCGCGTCGCCGTCCATGAATTGGGCCACGCATTGGGATTGGCGCACGAAACCAGGCCCGGCGTCCAGGCGATCATGCGGCCGAACGTCAGCAACGTTCAGCACCCGCAACCGGACGATATCGCGGGCGTAAACGCCCTCTACTGAGCCGTGAGCGCAGGCTCAGTGCCTGTACGGCCCAGTGCCCGGACCGTGGCCGCGAATCGGGTGAAATCCGTTCCAGGCGTTCCGCCGGAAGTGGCGATTATAGTCACGCCGGTACGGCAGGCCGGGACCGCGCGAGTAGTAGAAGAAGTTATCGCGCGCCCAATAGCCGTCATAGAACGGGCCGTAATAGTCGTCGTAGAAGCCGTCATACCCGACGGCGACGCCGACCCCCACGGCGGGCGGGGGGCCATAGGCAGCGGGGGCGCATCCCGCAAGTAATCCTGCCAAACCCAGCGCAGCGATAACCCGCTTCATTATGATGTTCTCCCGCGGTTCAATGGCTCATTCTCAAGCAACACCATATCAGGGGCTATAGTTGCGGCTACCTCTAAACGGAAGATTTCGCCTGGGACCGTGCAGGCCGAACGAAAAAGGGGGCGCCCATCGCTGAGCGCCCCCTGGTCCGGCTAGGTCCGTTTCAGCCGATCATCGGATCGGTGACGCTGTCCTTGCCGGTCTCGAGATGGCCGGCAAGCTGGCGCACAAAGGCCGTGTCGCCCGTAACGGTCACCGTCAGATCGTACCATCCGTGGCTGGCATCAAGCTGCCATTCGGAGGCGTAACCGCTGTGCCCGGCCACGGTGTGGTGGACAACTTTTTTGCCGTAGGCGTCCTTGATCGTGATGCCGGCCGCCGCGTTGCCGCGGTTGGACACGGTCAGGGTTACGCTGCCTTTGGCGACATCGTAGTCGATCCCGGCCGATAGCCCGGCATTCTGTGCCGTTTGGCCCTTGAACGTGCGATAGAAGCCGTTCGGCCCGAAGACCTGCAGGTCGTAGGCGGTCAGATTGTCCTGTTTGAGGTTCCATTCGCCCGTCAGTGTCTTCCTTGGACCCACGGTATAGGTCCATGGACCGGTAGCGATATTGCCGGAGCGAACCTGGAAGACCGCGGCGGCTTTCCCGGTGTTGGAAAATTCGATCTGGAATTTGCCGTGGCCCGCGGTCAGCGCCCCGGCCGCATGCAGCTCATAGGGAACCGCCCGCGCCGGCCGCTGGCCGGCTTCCTGCTTCGGCAGCGCCTGGTGGAGCGGCGGCTGCGGCTTGTAGTCGGGATGTTTCAGCCGGTCCGGCGGCGCATAGCCAGCCGTGCTGGGCAGCTTGGCCGGTTTGTCGTTCGGCGTCTTGAAGTCGAACGCCGCCGTCAGGTCGCCCGCGACTGCCCGGCGCCAGGGGGTGATGTTATGCTCGTGGATCGACGGCGAGGCATCGGGGAACCGCTGCTCGATGAACTTGATCAGCGACGTGTGATCGAACACCTCCGAGCAGACCCAGCCGCCCTTGCTCCAGGGTGAGATCACCAGCATCGGCACCCGCACGCCGAGGCCGATCGGGCCGGCCTGGAAGCTGCTGCTGCCCGGGAACACCTCCAGGGACGTGTCATAGGTCGAGGCGCCCTGCGCGTCGTTCTCGGGCGGAGTCGGCGGCACCATGTGGTCGAACAGGCCGTCATTCTCGTCGAACATCAGGAAAAAAGCCGTCTTGCTCCAGACCGCCGGGTTGGAGGTCAGCGCGTCCAGGACCTTCGAGACGTACCAGGCGCCGTAGTTCGCCGGCCAGTTGCCGTGCTCGGTATAGGCTTCCGGGGCGACGACCCAGGACACCTGCGGCAGCTTGTTCTTCTTCACATCGGCGTTGAGGACGTCGAACAGCGTTCCGCCCTTCAGGATGTTGGTTCCGGTGCGCGCCTTCTCATAGAGCGGGCTGCCCGGCTCGGCGTTCTGGTAGTGCTTGAAATAGAGCAGCGAGGTGTCGCCGTAATTGCCGATATACGGGTTGTCGCCGGTCCAGCCCCAGGAATGCGCCTTGTCCAGGCCTTCGCCGATGTCCTGGTAGATCTTCCAGCTGATCCCGGCCTTCTCCAGCTTCTCCGGGAAGGTCGACCAGTTATAGCCGGCCTCGGAATTGTCCAGTACCGGCCCGCCGCCCTTGCCGTCGTTGCCGACCCAGCCGGTCCACATGTGATAGCGATTGGGGTCGGTCGCGCCCAGGAACGAGCAATGATAGGCGTCGCAGACGGTAAAGGCGTCGGCCAGCGCATAGTGGAACGGGATGTCCTCGCGGGTCAGGTGCGCCATGGTGGTCGTGCCCTTGGCGGCGACCCAGCCGTCATACTTGCCGTGGTTCCAGGCGGCGTGCGTGTCGCTCCAATTATGCGCGAGGTCCTCGAGGAACCTCATGCCGAGATTCGTCGCCTTGGGGTGGAAGGGCATCAGCTGGCCGAGCGCATTCGGCTGTTCGAACACCGTCTTGCCCGAATCGAGCAGTGCGGGACGCGGGTCGCCGTAGCCGCGCACGCCGTTCAGCGTTCCGAAATAATGGTCGAACGACCGGTTTTCCTGCATCAGGATGACGATATGCTCGATATCCTGGATCGTTCCCGTGCGGTTGTTGGCGGGGATCGCCAAGGCGCGCGCTATGCTGTCGGGAAACGCTGAGGCGGCCGCACCGGCGCCCAGCAACTGCAGGAAAGATCGACGATCGGTCTCGGCCATGACAGGAACCTCTGACGTTGTTTGAAGACGTCGAGGTTAGGTGTCGACTATGGCGGGTCGGTTGCGGTCCCATGACAGGTTGGGCGCAGTTTTATAGCGGATTCATTACGACTGGGGCATCACGCTGCCGATGGTTGATTCCGATCAATGGCCGGCGCTTATCGCCGACATAGCCTGCCTCGGTTTCGGCGCGGTCGGGCTACTGGTACGAAGAAGGGACTGGTGACCGCGGTGTGCAGGGGAGAAACACATGCGCGTGCTGGCTGTAGAAGACCAGGCACCATTCCATAGGTCCATTGTTCCGGGACTCGTCGACGCGGGATTTGTCGTCGATCTTGCGGGGACGGTCGCCGACGGCGCGCATCTGCTCGCGCTCAATCGCTATGATCTGGTCCTGCTGAGCCTGAAAACGCTCGTCGGCGAGGGGTTGGATTTGCTGCGGAAGATTCGCCGTGGGAATTGCGATATCCCAGTCATCGTCTTGTCTCCGGCCAACAGCGTCGCCGATCGTGTCAAAGGTTTGACAGAGGGCGCCGATGATTACCTCGGCGAGCCGGTTCACCTCGCCGAACTGGTCGCACGCATGCGGGTCGTGCTGCGGCGACCTGCAAGTGGCTTGGCCGGCGAACTGCACTGTGACGGGCTGATCTTCAACACCATGAATGCGTCGGCGCGCATCGGCAAACGACAGTTAATTGTCCCCCGGCGGGAGAAGGCAATTCTCGAATCGCTGATGCGTGCCAATGGGCGGGTCGTGACTCGCGCGGCGCTCGAATCGTCGGCCTACGGATTGGATGAAGAACATGGATCCAACGTACTGGAGGCCAATGTCTCCAGGCTTCGCAGGCGGATCAAGGCGCTTGGCGGCGACGTTGGCATCCAGGTTGTACGTGGCGTCGGCTATCGCCTTGCATCGACCACCTGTCCAGTCTGCCCCTGATCGTTCATAGGGTTACGCTGGCGGCGGCCGGTCTGTGACATTCGTGTGACCGGTCAGACAGCGGTAAGGTTCAGTGCGTAGGGTGCCGTCGACTGATTTTAGTTACCGCTGGAGAGGGCCGAGTATGTCGGGAAATCGGACAATCTGGACGCGCACCATCCGGGTGCAAGCAGCGTTGTTCTCGTTGGTGTTGGGCGGTTCGGTCCTTGCGCAAAGCGGCACGGCCCATGCGCAGGCCGGTGCGGAATGGACGACCGCGGGTGGCGTGCCGCAGGGTACGCAATACAGCACGCTGACCGACATTACGACCAAGAATGTGGGTAAGCTCACGGAAGAGTTTGCCTACCCCACCGGCACGAAGGGCAGCCACCAGGGCAGCCCGCTGGTGGTCGGCAAGGTCATGTATGTCGTGACACCCTTTCCTGATCGCCTGATCGCGCTGGACCTGACGCATCCTGGTAAGGCGCTGTGGACCTTCAGCCCCAACCCCGGCGGTTATGCCCGCGGCCTGACATGCTGCGACATCGTCAATCGCGGGGCGGCTTACGCGAACGGGCTGGTTGTCTACACGCTGTTGGACGGCAATGTCGTTGCCGTAGACGCAACGACCGGCAAACAGGTGTGGCGCACCAAGGTCGCCGATCCGTGGAACGGTGAGACACTCAACACCGCGCCGATCATCGTCAACGGCAAGGTGATCTTCGGCAGTTCAGGGTCGGAGATGGGCGTGCGCGGATCGGTCCGCGCGCTCGATCTCAAGACAGGCAAGCTGGCCTGGCAGGCTTACGCCACCGGTCCCGACGCCGATGTGCTGATCGATGCCGGCTTCCATCCCTTCTATTCGAAGGATCAGGGCAAGGACTTGGGCGTGAAGACCTGGCCCGGCACAATGTGGAAGCAGGGCGGCGGCACGTCCTGGGCCTGGATCACATACGATCCGGAAACGAACCTGATCTTCTACGGCACCTCCCAGCCCGGCACTTTCAACCCGGACATGCGTCCCGGCGACAACAAGTGGGCGGCGACGATCTTTGCCCGCAACCCCGATACCGGCAAGGCCGTGTGGGCCTATCAATTGGTGCCGCACGACAACTGGGACTATGACGCGGTCAACGAAGACACCGTTGTCGACCTGCAGATCGGCGGCGTTACCCGCAAGGTGATCGTTCACTTCAACAAGAACGGCTTCACCTACATCCTGGATCGCGTTACCGGAAAGCTGATCAGCGCCAACCCGTTCAGCTTCGCCAACTGGGCGACCGGCGTCGACTTGGTTACGGGCAAGCCGAAAATCGTGCAGTCGATGCTGACGCACCAGGGTGTTGTCACCAACAATATCTGCCCCTCGGCGTTTGGCGCGAAGGATTGGGAGTATTCGGCCTATTCGCCGAATACGAAGCTGTTCTACTTCGGCGCGCACAATCTATGTATGAACTACGAGCCGCTCGAGGTGCTGTATATTGCCGGGACGCCGTTCACCGGTGTCAGCATCGGCATGGCGCCGGGGGCCGGCGGCAACATGGGCGAGTTCGTGGCGTTCGACCCGGTCAAGGGGCAGCGCGCCTGGACGGTGAAGGAGCCGTTGCCGGTCTTCGGCGGCACGCTGGCGACAGCCGGCAACGTCATCTTCTACGGGACGTTGGACAAGCAGTTCAAAGCGCTCGACGCCAGGACCGGCAAGCTGCTGTTCTCGACGACACTGGAATGCGGCATCACTTCCGCGCCGATGACCTTCACCGGCCCGGACGGCAAGCAGCGCGTGGCGATCACCACGGGCCTCGGCTACCTCAACGGCGGCTTTGCCGGCGGCGCCTGTCCGGCGGGTTCCACCTTCGGCAGTGACGTGGCGAGCCCGGGCAATGCGCGGACGCAGGCGGTTGCCGACTTCGCCACCAGCCATCCGCAAGCGGCCCCCGCCGCTGCCGGCGGCGCCACCAGCGGCTACGTCCACGTTTTCAAGCTGCCCTGACGATGGCGGACCGTGCGGCGACGTCGCCATGCGGCCCCGGCCGGGAGAGTTCAATCGTGACCTATCGCAAGCGCTTCCTTCCCGCTCTCGCGGGCGCGGTCCTGACCGCTATCCTGGCCCAGGCCGCCTGTGCCGACACTGCCGCACCGGCGTTGGTCGTCTGCGCCGATCCCGCCAATCTTCCCTACTCGAACGACAGGCAGGAGGGGTTCGAGAACAAGATCGCGCAGCTTCTGGCCGACGACATGCATGTCGAGCTGCGCTACTTCTGGTTCGCCCAGCACAAGAGCTTCTTTCGGCGAACCCTGCTCGACGGCCAGTGCGATGTCGTGATCAGCGTGCCCGAGGGGCTGTCGATCGTCGCGACCACCAAGCCCTACTTTACCTCCAGCTATGTCGCGGTCACCCGCGCGAACGACAGCCGCCACTTCGCGTCGTTCGACGATCCGTGGCTGCGCGATGCGCGCATCGGGCTGCAACTCGTCGGCAAGGAGGGGGCAACGACGCCGCCCGCCGTGGCACTGTCTCAGCGCGGCATCAATCAGCACATCACTGCGTTCGAGATGTGGGGCGCCCCCGATAATCCCAGTCCGCAGGGCAAGATCGTCGACGCGGTGGCCGACGGCAGCATCGATGTTGCCCTGGTCTGGGGGCCCTTCGCCGGCTACTTCGCCAAACCTCATGGCGCGGCGCTGCGAATCGAACCGATCATCTCCGATCCCCAAGCATCGGGTCTTCAGTTGGTTTTCCCGATGGCCATGGGCGTCCGCAAGGCCGACACCGCCTTGCGCGATCGTCTTCAGGTCGCAATCGAACGCCATGCGAGTGAAATCGCCGCCATCTTGCACGACTACGGTATTCCCACCGTTGCCATGCCGGCACCGCCCGCCGCATCGGCGAGCCTGCCGGTTTCGCCCCAACCTATTATTCATTGATTGATCAGGAGGAATCGCACATGCGCCTGATACCGGTTCTGCTCTCGACCGTCGTGGCGGTCGCCACCTTGGCGCCGGCCATCAGCTTCGCCCAGCTGGACTCAGTCGGGGAAGGCCGCCGCGTCTGGCTGAAATATAACTGCTCCGGCTGCCACGGGAACAATGCCGCGGGCGGCATGGGGCCGAACGTTCAGCACGCCGAACGCGGCGATGTTACCGAAGCCATGAACGGGGACGCCCGCGAAGGCGGTATGCGTTCGTTCGCCGGGATTGCCAAGCCCAAGGACGCAGCGAACATCGCTGCCTACCTTGCAACCATCGGAACAGCCAAAGAACCCAAATGGCTCGACTGGTGGAATCCAATCCCGTAAGAGCGGGGTAGCTGCGTCACACGTCCAGATTGGAGACCGACAACGCGTTGGCCTGGATGAAATCCTTGCGTGGCTCGACGACTTCACCCATCAAAGTGGAGAAGATTTCCTCCGCCTCGTCGGCATGCGAGACCTTGACCTGCAGCAGCGAGCGGGCTTCCGGGTCGAGCGTAGTGTCCCAAAGCTGATCGGCGTTCATCTCGCCAAGGCCTTTGTAACGCTGGATGGTCAGGCCTTTGCGCGCCTGCTCGATCACCGCGTCGAACAGGCCGATCGGGCCATGAATGACCGCGACCTCTTTGTCCTTGTATTTCAGCTTGCCACTGGTGCGGAAATGCTCCTGCAGTGCAGCGGTCGCCTGGTCTACGCGCCGTGCCTCCGCGCCGCGCAGGATGTCGGGCGAAAGGACATGCGCCTCATAGACGCCGCGCAGCGTACGGAACACTGTGACGCCGTTTTCCCCGGCTTCCGCTTCCCAGCCTTTCTCGTCCTCGGGCGACAGCGCGTTCATGCGCAGCGCCAGATAGGCGGCGGCCGCGCCCGCCTGCTCAGCGTCCGCCAGCACCTCGGGCCGCAGCACGCCGGCGATCGCGGCTTGCTCGACCAGCATGAGGCTGCCGACCTTGCGGGCGATCTGCTGGATCGGCTGGCGAATGGCGCGGGCCTCGCGCACGATGGCTTCCAGATCGCGCCCGACGATCACCTCGCCGCTGAACTGCTCGAAGGCGCAATCGTCGATGCCGGTCTCGATCAGGTAGTCGTCGAGCTCGCGGTCGCCCTTGCGATAGATCGCGGAATTACCTCGTTTTACCCGGTAAAGCGGCGGCTGGGCGATATAGAGATAGCCCTGCTCGATCAGCTGCGGCATCTGCCGATAGAAGAAGGTCAGCAACAAGGTGCGGATGTGACTGCCGTCGACATCGGCGTCCGTCATGATGATGATCTTGTGATACCGGGCCTTGGTGATATCGAATTCTTCATGGCCGATGCCGGTGCCCATCGCCGCGATCAGCGTGCCGATCTCGGCCGAACTCAGCATCTTGTCGAAACGCACGCGCTCCACGTTCAGGATCTTGCCCCGCAATGGCAGGATCGCCTGGAACTTGCGGTTGCGGCCCTGCTTGGCTGTGCCGCCTGCGGAATCACCCTCGACCAGGAACAGTTCCGACAAAGCCGGATCTCGCTCCTGGCAGTCGGCCAGCTTGCCGGGCAGAGACGCCATATCCAGCGCGCCCTTGCGCCGGGTCAGGTCACGCGCCTTGCGTGCCGCCTCCCGGGCGATGGCCGCTTCGACCGCCTTCTGCACGATGCGCTTGGCGTCCTGCGGATGCTCTTCGAACCAGGTCAGCAACGCGTCGCCAACCACCTGTTCAACCACGGGACGGACCTCGGAAGAGACCAGCTTGTCCTTGGTCTGGCTGGAGAATTTCGGGTCCGGCACCTTCACCGACAGGACGCAGGTCAACCCCTCGCGCATGTCGTCTCCGGTCAGCGTGATCTTCTCGCGCTTGGCGATGCCGCTCGACGCGGCATAGGAATTGATCGTCCGGGTCAGCGCGGCGCGGAAGCCGGCAAGGTGTGTGCCACCGTCCTTCTGCGGGATGTTGTTGGTGAAGCACAACATCGTCTCGTGATAGGAATCGGTCCATTCCAGCGCGGCTTCGACCACGATCGGCACGCCGAACTCGCCGGTCTTGGTCCCGTTGACGGCGATGGCCGGCTTATGCAGCGCGGTCTTCGATCGGTCCAGATAGGTGGCGAAGGCCTGCAGGCCGCCCTCGTAGCAAAGCTCGACCTCATGCGTTTCCATCGACCGTTTGTCGGTCAGGATGATGCGCACGCCGGAATTCAGGAAGGCGAGTTCGCGCAGGCGATGCTCGATCGTTGCGAAATCGTAGTCGGTCTTGGTGAAGGTCTGGTTCGAGGCCAGGAACGTGACCTCGGTGCCCTTTTTCCCATTAATTGGGCCGACCCGTGTCAGCGGGGCGACGGCATCGCCGTGGCGAAACTGGATGAACCACTCGGCATCGTCGCGCCAGATGCGCAGGTCCAGCCGTTCCGACAGCGCGTTGACGACGGAGACGCCGACGCCGTGCAGGCCGCCCGACACCTTATAGGCATTCTGGTCGAACTTACCGCCGGCATGGAGCTGGGTCATGATGACCTCGGCCGCCGAAATCTGCTCTTCCTCGTGGAGGTCGACCGGAATGCCGCGCCCGTTGTCGGTGACCGTCACCGACCCGTCGGCATTCAGCGTCACCGTCACCAGATCGGCATAGCCGCCGAGCGCCTCGTCGATCGCATTGTCGACGACCTCATAGACCATGTGATGCAGGCCCGAGCCGTCGTCGGTGTCGCCGATATACATGCCCGGCCGCTTGCGGACGGCATCCAGGCCGCGCAGCACCTTGATCGAACCCGCGTTGTATTCGGCTTCTTCCATTCCGGGATCGGTTTCATCGACCATCGGTCACTCTCAATCGCTTTGCAAACCGGCCAAAATCCGCGGCCGATTCGTGATTCGCCAGTATAGGCTATTCCGTGGCGTGGGTGATATGCGCCTCATGCACGGCAAAGTGCTGCGCGTCACGCCCCAGCGCGTCGAACAGCGAACGGTCGGTGCCGGTCATCCAGGCCTGCGCTCGCAAGGCCGCGATCTCACTATAGAGCGCGGCGCGGCGATTCTCATCCAGATGGGCCGCCACCTCGTCCAGTAGAAGGATCGGCGTGCGGCCGCGCTCAGCGGTGGTCAGCCGCGCCGCCGCCAGCACACTGGCAACCAGGATCGCCTT
>DATJHU010000177.1:0-3271 GCA_035493715.1 Alphaproteobacteria bacterium
CGGGCACGAACGGCCCACCCATCGCGGTCCGCGGCACGGCGGCTTCGAGACTGGCGAGGTTCAGGCCGAGATCGCTGACCACGCCGCGCATCCGGCGCATGCGCGAATCCATGCCGTCCTCGACGGCGCTGAGCGCCGCCATCTGACGACGCTCGACCTGATCGAGCGAGGTGGTGAGGCGGACCAGGACATTGTCGAAACCCTGGTTCTTGGCGAACTGATTGGCCTGTGGGGCCATGACCGCCGGCGCGCGCGACTCGAGCCGCGCTTCGCGATCCGGCGGCGCCACGAAGATCACGGTGTCGCTGATCGGCGACGGCTTTGGCGTGCCCTGCGTTGTGCTCTGGCCGGCGTCGCCACGCTGCGGGGTCGAACGGGGAATCGAGCCTGTCACGTCAGGCATGGCCCCGAGCGCCGTGGCCCGGGACTCCAGCGCCGTCTGGCGCTTCATGATCTGGTCGAGCTTCTGGTCGAACTGTTCCTGGTCGAGCAGCTGCCGGCTGGTGGTGCGATCGACCTTGGCGCGCAATTCGGCGATGCGGTCCTCATAGGCGTACTGCATCTCGGCCTGGCGGGCGATCAGCCGGGTCAGGACATCGTCGCGAAAGGCAAAGTAGGTGGCGGTCGCGGCCGACCAGAGTCCGAGCAGCACGACCGTGCCGACCACGATCCAGAACACCACGGGCCCGAAGCGCACCTGCTTGCCGGCATGGACGATGGTGTAGGCGTCGTCGGTCGCGGGCAGGGGAATCGCAATTGCCGCTGTTGCGGCGGCTGGACGGCGATGGAGGGCCCGTCCGTGGTCGTGAGGATGATGTTGGGGGTACTGCGAGTATTGGGCAGAACTTTTCGACATCGGCACTCCCGCGCCGGTCGGATGAGTCCGTACGGCCTAATTGCCGCAGCAATCTGGGCCGGTCATGGTTAATTTTCCGGAAATGGGAACAGCCGTATTTAAAGGTCTGGTTAAAGACTTGTTGCCGCTTCCAGCACCTGGTCGGCATGGCCGTCGACCCGGACGTTACGCCAGATCCTGGCCACTTTGCCGTCGCTTCCGACCAGCACCGTGGTGCGAAGAATCCCGAGGAAGCTCTTGCCATACATGGATTTTTCGCCCCAGGCGCCATACGCCTCCAGCATCTCGTGCTTCTCGTCCGAGATCAGTGGAATGCCGAGGCTGTGCTTGTCGCGGAATTTCTCCTGGGCCTTTAACGAATCCGCGGAAATACCGATCACGGCCGTTCCGGCCGCGGCGAAGGCGTCGGCCAGGCGCGTGAAGTCGATGGCCTCCCTGGTGCAGCCGGGCGTATCGGCGCGGGGGTAGAAGAACAGGACGAGCTTCCGGCCGGCATAATCCGACAGCGTGACCGCGCCGCCGCCGTCGCGGGGCAGGCGGAAGGCTGGGGCCTTCTGCCCCTCGGCCAGGACCTGCCTGGCCGCAGACGCAGGGGCCGATCTGGAGGAATTTAACTGTTTCGATGCGGCGCCATGCGATGCTGCTTTTGCTATGCTCCCGGTTGATTTGCTCGCCGGTGTCCGCTGTGTTTTCGCGGACTTTGTTTGAGTCGCTGCCCGGGTTTTCGAGGCCTTCTTTTTTGCCGCTGTCGTGCCGGAGGGCGTTTTGGACGATTTCTTTTGGGATTTCTTGGACATACGCCTTCCTTTCGACGCTTTCGGCGGGTCAACCAAAGCGGTATTGCAGCTCTCGTCCGGTGTGCCGGACTCGCGCCCTCGGCTGGGCAAGTCTGACGGCGCCGGAGTATGGTTACAAGGAATTCCACGCACCACCCCACTGCTCGTTGAACGCGCTCCCGGGGCGAAATGACGAACAGCAGGAATATTCGAGGTATGGCGGCAACGCCGGCGCAGGGGCGTTCGCTCCCGGTCGACGGCTGCGGTCCCGGCGGCGCTCAATCCCACGATGGGCGCCTGTATCGAGAGGCAATGGCAAGGAATAAGTCGCCCCAGGATTACAATCGGGATTTCGATCGGCGCGGCGGTCATTCGGAGCCGCAGGAATGGGACGATGCCGACTGGGACCCGGATCAGGAAGCGGCGGCGGGCTATCGTGCGCGCCGGCTGTTGTCGCGTTCCAATTCGGGCTTCCATCGCTTCGGTGACGGGTTTGGGGCGGTGCGCCGCTGGCTGGCGGCCGATCGCTGGCTGAAGCGGCTGGCTATCGTCGTCGGCGCCTTGGCCGTCATCTTCGTCGGCTGTTTCGGTGCGCTGTGGTGGCGGCTCGGGACCGGTCCGATCAATCTCGACATCGCAACGCCCTGGCTTGCAGCGGCGATCGAGGACAACATCGGCCACGGCAATACTGTGGAGGTCGGCGGCACGCAGATCGAGCGGGCCGGGCGGATCCGTATCGCCGTGCGCATCCGCGACATCGTCGTTCGCGACCACGACCATGCCATCGTCGCCACCGCGCCGAAGGCCGAGGTCAAGCTGTCGGGTGCGGGTCTGCTGATGGGGCACCTGCGCGCCGAAAGCCTCAATCTCGTCGACGCCGAGCTTGCGATCCGCATCGCGCCCGACGGGACCGTCACGGTGTCGGCCGGTGATACCGCAAAACCGCTGGCAACCGGCGTGGCCTCCAAGAAGGACGCCGGCCTGCCGCCGACATTCCCGCGCAACGGTGTCCCGCCGCCGCCGTTCGCGACCGCGCCTGCAAGCCCCGACGCATCCCAGGCGGCGCCTCAGGCGACTGCGCAGAGCGGCATTCTCCAGGGCCTCGACTGGCTCGACAGCATGAGCATGACCGGCCTCGACGGCCAGAACCTCAACGAGATCGGTCTGAAGAACGGCAATCTGATCGTCGACGATCAGCAGCGCGGCAGCAAATGGACGTTCGAGAACATCACGCTCAGCCTGCGCCGGCCGAGCCGCGGCGGCGTCGCGCTCAGCCTCGGCGAGGAGGGCGCGCGCCCGTGGTCGCTGCGTGCCACGATCGGTCCCGCCGAGAACGGCGTGCGCTCGGTCGACATCCGCGCCGACAAGGTTTCCACCGCCAACATCCTGCTGGCGCTACGGGTCAAGGATCTCACCTATACCGCCGACCTGCCGCTGACCGGCGAGCTCAAGGGCGAGCTCGGCCGCGACGGCGTGCCGACCTTCTTCCGCGGCAAGATCACGGTCGGCGCGGGCAACATCATCGACACCGACACGCCCGATTATCCGATGGCGATCGACTCGGCCGAGATCAATGTCGAGTGGGACTCCAATCGGCGCGTGCTGGTCGCACCGTTCAAGATTCTCTCGGGTGCGAACC
>DATJHU010000178.1:0-14408 GCA_035493715.1 Alphaproteobacteria bacterium
CGTCGTATTGCCGGTCGGCCTTGAGCCAGACCGTTTCGATGACGCCCATTCGGACAACCAGCAAGGCGAGCAAGACACCGGCGACGCCCCTTCGATAACGGAAGGCAGTCCAGTCCGTGGAGGCAACGAAAAGGAGGGCGATCGCGACCGGCAGGCGATGGTCGATCCCCGCGGCCGAAAGCAGGCGGGCCGGCATCAGCAGGAAGGCGAGCAGTACCGCTGCAACGCACCACCGCATTCGGCTGTCCATTACCAGCCCGCCGCGCAGCAGCCCGGCGATGAGCGCGATCAACAGGATCCCGAAAGTGATGCCGTCGAACAGGCGGTCGTAATTGTCGAACAGCGATACCGGCAGGTCGAACTTTCGGAAGATATTGCCGTAGCTGATCTCGACCGATCCGCCGGAGGTCGGCGCGAGCAGGAACAGGAGCGCGGGCGGGACCAGAGTGGCAATGGCGGGGATCGCCCGGCGGAGCGACCATCTGCTTCCGTCAGCCGGGGCCAGACCCAGTGCCGCGATCGACAGTGCGTAACAGCCGAATGCCGCGAGATGGCCCAAATAGATGAATGTCGCCAGCATGGCGCCGATGGCGATCCGGAGGGCCGCTGGTTTGCGCTCCAGCGCGATCCACGCGGCGAGGGCCCACAGCGCAACAGCCAATGCCGCCAGATAATTCAGGAATCCCCACAGCAGCATTCGGTTATAGAGCAGCAAGAAGGCTGCCAGCGGCCACAACGACCAGCGCTGAAAGACCGTCCGGTGAAGCACCAGTGCGCCGCCGGCGAGACCCAGCAGCGTCGCGCCCAGAAAAAGCCGCATCGCCGTCTCGACGCCTGTGATCCGTCCGACCCACGGCACGACGGCATCGAGTGCCAGATTTGGCAAAGGCGACCAATGTACCCGATAGAACCGAGCGAGATCCGGCGTCGACGAGAGCGCTGCCAAGATGTGCATGCGCGCCAGGTGGTTAGGGTAATCCAGGATCGGCGGCAGCCGGACCGACAGGATGGGCATAAGCGCCAGAAGGCCCAGCAATACGAAACCGGTCAGGACCGCGCGACGGCCGGCTCCGGCTTTGGACGTCACCGGCGCTAGAACCGTTCCGGGGACACGACGCTGAAGATGGCCAGCAGGGAGGCCAGCAGGATCATCAGCCAGGTGAGCAGGATGCCGACCGCACGTCCGATCGATGGCCCGGCATTCCGGGTCAGCCCATAGGCGTGAAGAACGCGCCCGACCACCAGCGTGATACCCAGCACGTGCAGCACAATCGTGCTGAAACCCTGTGCCTCGACAGTGGCCAAAAGGATCAGCGCCAGCGGCGCGTTCTCGGTCAGGTTGGCGTGCGCGCGGATCGCGCGGCCCACTTCCGGATTGCCGCCATCGCCGAAGACGATCTTCAGGCGAACCCTGTAGCGGGATATGTTGTATGACAGGACGATCAGGAGAAGGCCGATGAGACCGGCGTAAAGCGGCGTGATGAAATCCGTTATTTCGTCCATTTGACGCCCTTTGCTGCTGGCCGGTGACCATAGCGTCGGCGACGGGAGAGCGACAAGAGCCGCAATGGCTTAACGTTTGTCCGGCTGTTTTTCTTTACTGCTGGCCGGATCGATCGCGTCGGCGACTTTCACCTTCTCGGCACGCGGCAGCAGCTTCATCGTCAGGATGAAGGCGGCCAATATCAGGCAGATGCCGTTAGATGCGGCAACGGGCCAGGCGTTCAGCAAAGCGCCATAGGTCGTCCACAATACGAATCCGGCGACGGTGACCAGATACATGCCGGTCGAAATCGAGGATGTGTCTCGTGTCCGTATGATCTTCCACGCCTGCGGCACGAAACTGGTCGTCGACAGTATCGCGGCCCCTGCGCCGATCAGTGTGACCGTGTTCATTCTTCCCCCAAGCGAAAGTGCCTGTCCGGTAACCGCGGGAAAGGGCGGTTTGCTCCGACCTTGCCGTTGTTGCTTGGCGGCGCATATGCTGCGGCGAGCGGTCGACCGCACGATCGCCCTCGGGGAGGCCGCGTACGAGTTCGCTAAATTGACGCGCAAAATGCCAGTGTCAGCTGCGCCGAGGGTCGTTATCCCGGGCTTTCGTCGAAACCCCATTGTTGCCAACGCGCTGGCAATTTTCGTCGCGTCCGCCGCACTGGGCGGGCTGCCCGCGCCGGCCTTTGCGCAACAAACCGACGACTCCTCAGCGGCCGGTGCAGGCATCGAGGAAATCGTCGTCACTGCACGGCGCCGCAGCGAAAAGATCGAATCGGTGCCGATCTCCGTGACGTTGTTCTCGGCCGACGATCTGCGCAGCAAATCCATCAATTCCATCTCCGACCTGCAACGCTTCGTCCCGACGATGGTCGCGCTCAACGTCACCAACCGCGATTCTGAGCAACTTTCGATTCGCGGCCTGCCCGGCGTCGTCGCCTATTTTGCCGAAGCGCCGGTTGTTTCCGCGCTCAGTGCCGCCGAGGCCGGGACCGGCAGCGGGTCGGGCGCCAGCCTCTATTACGATCTTCAGGGCGTCGAAGTGCTGAAAGGCCCGCAAAGCACGCTGTTCGGCGGCACGACGACCGGCGGCGCGATCCTGTTCGAGCCGCGCCGTCCGACCAAGGATTTCGAGGGCTATGTCGACCTTACGCTCGGCAGTTACAACAACCAGGCGCTGGAAGGTGCCGTGAATGTTCCGGTGGTCGGGGACAAGCTGATGGTCAGGTTCGCCGGCCAGACGCAGATGCGCGACGGCTTCACCTATGACATCGTCAATCACAAGGACCTGGACAACAAGGATTTCTACGCCACCCGGCTGGGCGTCACCTTTCGACCCTCCGACGATTTCGACAATTATTTCGTCTATTCCAGTTATTTCAGCGACACCAACGGTTCAGGCGAGAAGCTGAACGCCGTCGATCCGAAGGGATATGCGCTGGCTTTATTCCCCGCGCTCGCTCAAGTGATGGCCCTGCAGACCGCGCTAGGCCCACGCAAGACGGCGCTGGACATCTCCGAGATCGGCAAGGAATACACGTTCGGGTTCAACGATATCGCGCAATATTACGCGACCGACGAACTGACGATCCGCAATATCGCTGCTTATACCGAGACCAAATACCTGTTTCGCTGGGATCTGGACGGCACGCCACTGCACATCGTCGGCTCTACTAACCCGAGCAACTGGTCGAGCAACCTGGGCGCCTATAGCGAGGAATTGCAGGTTCAGGGCAGCCCGCTGAACGGTATGATTCAATGGACCGCCGGCGTGTTCCTGCAATACATCCATCCGATCGGCTATTCCTATGTCCGGTCGGTTGAGTTCGACACCCCCATCGCCGACGCGGTCATACACAACCCGCTGACTCAATCCGGCGCCAACACGACGCGTGAGCAGGCACTCTACGGCCAACTGACCTACGATCTGGGCGATCTGCTGCCGGCCGTTTCGGGGCTAAAATTTACTGCCGGCTATCGCTACAGCTGGGATTTCGCGTCGAACGTGCAGGACAGCTACAACGGGTTGGGGGAATGCCAAGCGAACAACGACATTAAGCTCCCCAACTGCAGGAGCGAGGTTTCCGGCTATTTCCGGCAAGGTACCTGGACCTTCGGGCTCGACTATAAGCTCAACGAGAGCAGCCTCGTCTATATCAGCGCCAGGCGCGGCTACGACCCCGGCGGCTTCAACATCTACGCGCCGAAGCCGGATCTTCGGAAATACCAGCCTGAGCACGTCACCGACTTCGAGCTTGGAGCGAAGTCGAAATGGACGTTGTGGGGCATGCCGTGGCGGGCGACTGCGAATGGTTTTTACGACCATTTCAACAATATCCAGCGAAATGTTGCGGTCGTCGGCACCGCCGCCAGTCAAACGCCCGGTATCAACACGATCACCGAGAACGCAGCGGAAGCGACATTGGAGGGGCTGGAATTCGAGGGGACGCTGGTGCCGATCCCCTCTGTGGAACTGCGCGCCAGCTACGCCTACGCCAATTCGCGCTACGACAAATATATCGCCTCCAGTACCCATAAAGATCTCAGTGGGTTGCCCTTCACCGGTGGACCGCGCAACCAGTTCAGCGCGACGGCGACCTATCACCTGCCCATTCCAGATCGCCTGGGTACGGCGAGCATCTCCACAAGCTATAGCTGGCAGGGGCACATCCAGTTCTCGGACCGCGAATTCGGCGGCATCATCCCGCCGCACGGGCTGCTGGATGTCAGGGCGGACTGGAACGATATCGCCGGACGGCCGCTCGACCTGTCCTTTTTCATGACCAATGCGACCGACCAAGTCTACCTAGCCGGTGGGACGATCGTTTACGACGCGCTGGGCATCAACTCCGTGCTCTATGGCGAGCCGCGCATGTGGGGTTTCCAGTTGCGCTACCGGTTCGGCCCGCACACGGACCAGGACCTTTAGGCCGTTTTAGTGCGTACGCCGGCCAGCAGGCCGTGCTTGTCCAACACGAAGATCGGGCCGATCAGCAGGAATAACAGATCGTCCAGGAAGGAGGGCTTCGCGCCTTCCTTGTAGTGGCCGTAGAACTGTGCCAGCCAGGCCAGCACCCAGGCGGTTGCGCATCCCCAGACGAACGGCATCGATCCCACTGTCCGCAACGCAACGCAGGCGAGGGCGCAGAGAGCTGCGACCGCCAGCATCTCCAGGCCGGTTGCGAAAGACAGACGGAAATAAAAAGCGAGGATCGGCAGCATGCCGATGGTTGCCACATTCACCCATTGCGCGGCCGGGGCGGCGATCCCCAGCCACAGCCCGATCGGCACGCTCCACAGCAGTCCGAAGCTGGCAAAGAAGATCACCGGCACGCAGATCGTGTGCACCCACATGTTGGTCGGGTTGCGGTGGGTCTTGCGATATTCGTCGAGGAATTGCCGCTGGGTGCGCATCGTCCGTCCTCCGTCCCTCAATGTGTCATCGACCGACGGAGAATTCGAGGGGGCTGCGCTGCGTGCGGATTGCGAATCTCGTCAGCCGACCGCAACCGTCTTGCGGCGCGGCACGAGGATCTGCAGCGCGCTCAGCGCGACCAGACCGCCGATCAGGATGAACGCATTGTGGATACCGACGAGCACGGCGATCGGCGGCACGATGTACGGGTTGACGAAATCGCCCAGATAGATCGCGGAGAAATTGAGGCCCACGGCCCGGCCACGCGCGGCAGGCGGCGCGCGATCGAGGATGATCCGGCTTAGATGGGGCGCTACCCATCCCGCGCCCAGCCCCGTGATCGCAATCCCCAGCGCCGCGACCGGCCGGTCATGCGACAGGCCGAGCACGGTCACGCCGATGCCCAGCAACGCGGCCCCCGCAGTGTAGTTGCCACTGATATTCAGCTTCGGCCCGGCCCAGGAATAGAGCACCGACCCGGCCATCGAAGCGAGCGACCCCAGTACCATCGTATGGGAGATCATGCGCGGCGTCGTGATGCCGTTCGTGACCAGCAGGAACGGCAGCTGGGTGGCATTGATCATCATCACCACGGACAGCACGATGGCCAACGCGTAGAGCGGCCACAGGAACGCAAGCGAGATATCCGCCGCGCTTTGCTTTGCAGCGCGCGGCCCCATCGGGCGCGGCGGTAAAGCATAGAGCGCGACGGGGATCAGGATTGCGGGAACGAGGAACATCGCGAACACGGCGTGGAAGCCGAAGATTTCGGCGATGTCGCCGGAATACCAGGACGAAACGACGCCGATCACCCCGCCCAATATGTTCCGCCAGCTGAGGAGGCGCGCCCGGCCCGCAGGGTCGAAACGTTCGCCGACCAGCGAGATCGAAGCCGCGCCCAGCGCTACCGCGGAGAAGCCGAGAAAGAAGCGCGACAGCAACAACGCGACCGCGCCATCCAGATAGAGGCCCGCCGAGCCGAACAGCACGAACAGTAGCAACGCGCCGGTCAGCACGATGCGGACGCCCAGCCGGTCGATCAGCCAGCCGCTCGGCCCGCCGCCGATAATGAGGCCGAAGCTCGGCAGCGTCGCCAGCAGCTGGGCATAGAAAGGTCCATGAATCTCAAGGCCGGCCAGCGAGAACACAACCCCACCGGCGCCGGCGAAATGCCCGGCGATCAAAGGCAGGATCGGCCCGGTTGCGGTGAAGATCAGCGCCAGGCACGGCGCAGAGGCGACCATCAGCAGGACGGCGCCCCAATCGCGCGTGCCGGACGCAGACGCGCCGATCTGGTCGGTTACCAAAATATGGCTCCTATTTCTGCGGAACGAGGTGCTTCCAATCCAGCGCGGCGGTATCGAGATCGACCCCCGCAGTCTCCAGGAAGCGGCTCACCATCATGTAGAGGCCGATCAGCAGGGTCAGATCCAAGACTTGCTTATCTGATAGTAACTTACGAACCGAATCTAATGTGGAATCTCCGGCGCGGACGTTCTTCACGACATCGTCGGTGAAGTTCAGGATTGCCTGCTGCGTCTCGTTGAGGACGCCTGGGTGCTCGCCGCCATGGCGGATGGCTTCGATCTGCCCCTCATTCAGGCCGGCCAGCTTGGCGGCGGCCTCGTGCTGGAAGGTCTCATATTTGGAATTCGACAGATAACCGACGCGCAGGATTGCGACCTCCCGGTCTTCCGCCGGCAGGCTCGAAGCGGGGCCGTAGAACGCGCCGGAAAAGGCGTTGAACCCATTGAACACGGCTTCAGACGTGCCGGCCATCATGCGCACCACATTGATCGGCGCCCGTGCCACGGCATTGCGCACGTTCTGGGACATCTGCTCGGGCGTAAGATAGGGGATGCGCGGCATGATCAGGTTCCTCCCGTGTCAGCGACGACATTGGTTCGCTGGATTTTTGGTCGCGCTCGGCGCGAACGGACATGTTTGGCCCAAGACTCTTCGAAGGGGCAAGGCAATTCGTGATCGTTTTTAAGACAGGCGCCTTGGCGGTTTTCCGGAGTTGTCCAGATCACTCACCGGGTCTGTGGATAAGTTTGTGAATTGACGGAGGAGGGCGGGGTCGGAATCGCGGAATCCTGCCGTCTTTACGTCCTTGCCTAGTTTTTAAGCACAAGACGGAAGTATTTGATATTGAAGGGATATTGACATCGGCGAAAAAGCGCTTCCGGGTCTTGCGAGGGGTGATCCCGAGGCGGCAAAATCCTCTTGCCGTCCCCCTCGAATAAAATTGGTTTAAAGCGTGGTGATTATCTAATTGATAAAATTACATAATATTCGAATTTAAGACGATTTTATTACACCCGACAGGCGGTGTGTTGAGGAACTGCGCGAACACGCCGTTATTCCGCCGAACTTCAGCGGATTTTCGGGCAAATCGGCGGTGGACATCTCGCTTGCGTTGCCTTGCGGATGCCTCTTTAGGGCGCCGAAGGTCGGATGATGACCGAATCCACGATCAGGCTGCCGACGACGGTATTCGCCGCCTGCGACCGGGTCGGCTGGATGGCCGCGTTGAAGCCGTTCGGCCAGTTCGCGTCGGGCGCCCAGGCGTTCAAGTGAAAGCTCACGGGCCGGGAGAGCAGGTGGCTTTTCGTGGTCCGGACCAGCTTGCCGTCTATCAGCCACGACACTTGGCCGGGCCGCCATCGCATTTCATAGAGATGGAAGTCAGTCATGCTGCCGGACCGGTAGGGAATGAACTTTACATGTCCGACGCCGAGCGGCTCGTTGCCGTAGATATTGGTCTGCACACGGTCCGGGCGGTTGGTCAGCAGCTCAAAATCGAGCTCGTCGTGCAGTTCGGGGTTTTTCGCCTCCATGGCGTAAAGGAAGATGCCTCCGACCACTCCGGGACGGAGTGGCGTCGCCATCTTTGCCCGTACGATCACGTCGAGGCCGTCGCCAAGCGGGAACTCGCGGTTGGTGATCAACTCGGTCCCCAGAAAGGAATCCTCTCTCGGGTTGTAGGTTTCGATCGGGATCACGATACTGCCGTCGGCGATGGCGGGCAGTGGCGAGTCCTGGGTCACCCGAAATTGCGTTCGCCCAACGAAAGTGCCGTCCCCCGACGCCCGCCCGGTCGGTATGTGCCACAGGCTCGCATCGACGGAGGGCCCCTCGAATTCGTCGCGCAGGAACGGTTCCGCGGCATCGGCCCGCGAGAGAGCCAAAAGATTCAGTAGGGCAATAGCCGGCAAGACTTTGAGCAGCCGCGGCAATGAACATCTCCAAGCATTGACTGGATCGCACCATGCCGCGCTTCGGCGCCGGTATCCAGGGCTGGGTTAGGGTAGGATGGCGATCACTCGTGCCGGGAAGCCCGACCCGTCCTTGGGCTTCGGGAACGATACCATCACAAGCGCGCCTGCTTCCGGCACCTGGTCCAGGTTGGCCAGGAGCTCGATCTGATAGTGGTTGGTGCCGAGCACATAGCGTTCCAGCGAATAATCGTCCTTGGTGGTGGCAAGGCCCGGATCGGTGTCTGTCGTCTCATGACCTGATGCCGTGATCTTGCGGGTTTCATACAGATACCGCAGCACGTCCTTGCTCCAGCCCGGATAGTGCGACACGCCCTTCGCGTCCGTATTCTGGATCGCCTTGTCGTCAGGCCAACGCTTCGACCAGTCGGTGCGCAGCGCCACAAACGCGCCTTCGGGAATCGCCCCGTGCCGCGCCTCCCAACCCTTCACGTCGTCCATTGTCACCACATAGTCCGGGTTGGCGGCGACCTTCTCGTGCACATCCAGCACGACGAGCCTCAGCAGCATCTCGTCCGGCCGGATCTGATCGACGGTGCGCGAGCCTTTTATGAAATGCGCCGGCGGGTCGACATGCGTGCCCCATTGGCCGACATGGGTGAATTCCTGGGCGATGAAGCCAGCCGAGTCATAGGTGTAGAGCGTCTTCAGCTTCTCGTCGGTGAAGCCTTTCCAGTGAGGGATACCCGGGCCGAACGCATGCGTCAGATCGACGAAGCGCTTGGAATGGAGGGTCGTATAGATGTCGTCCAATGTCGGTTCTGCGGCCAAAGCCGCCGTCGCGAACCCGAAAAGCGGACTGATGAGCAGCAAAGCGAAAAGCTGACGGTTGACCATTCTTCTTTTCCCCTGACGACGCTACAAATTGCCCGCTTTGGCCGCGTCGATGGCGTCGAGCCTGGCCTTCGCGAAGCCGGGCAGGGCAGACGGCCCGCCCTTGTCGAAGTTCAGCAAGGTGTCGTTCGCAGCGCTATAGGCCGGCCAAGCCGGCAGGCCGGCGCCGTTGGGGTCGCCGGTCTTGGCGAAATTCACCCAATAGGCGTTCATGGTCCGAGCCATTGCGGCATCGGCGGCGGACCATTTGGCCTTCCAGCGCAGGTCCGGGTTTTTGAACACCATTTCCATTTCGGCATCGTGGCCGGCACCGGGAACGCTGCCCTGCGCGGCATCGGGTACATAGGCGTAGCGGTAGAGCCAGGTCTTGGCGCCTTCCGTAGCCATGGCGCGCGCCCTGGCGCGGGATGGCGCCGTCATCGCCGCCTCGCCCCACAGCTTGCCCAGCGCCAGCTTGCGGTCGGTTCCGTCGGCGGTATAGAGCGCGAGCAGCGTCTTGCCCTTGTCGCCCAGGCCGGTCAGCCAGCTCTCGTCGGCGCCCGGCAGCCAGCGGATCAGGCTTTCCTCGCGGCCGTTCGAGCCCACGATATAGGGCACCTTGACCGCCAGCCCCTTCGCGAAGGCCTCGTCGGTCGAGGCGACGATCAGCTTGCCGTCGATGACCGGCGGAACCGGCGCCGTCGCGGGACCGTCCCAGATCTTGTCCGCCGGCAATGCACGCAATGCGGCCAGGCTGCTTGCCCCGGTCTTCTGCGCCCAGGCGCTGTCGGTCTTTTCGACATCCGCCAGCGTCTTCATATGCGCGCCGGCGCCACCGGATTCGGAGATCGCCTTGGCGAACAGACCGCGCGCCGGCGGCGAGGTCATCAGGAAGTTCACGGATGCGGCGCCGGCGGATTCACCGAAGATCGTGACATTCGCCGGGTCGCCGCCGAATGCGGCGATGTTGGCCTTCACCCATTTCAAAGCCGCGATCTGGTCCATCAGCCCATAGTTGGCCAGCGGCTGGCCGGCCTGCTCACGGGAAAGTTCGGGAAGGGCGAAGGTGCCGAAGCGGCCGAGGCGATAGTTGAAACTGACCAGGATGACGCCGTCCTTGGCGAACTCCGTGCCGTCATAGCTGGGGAACGAACCGGCCCCCATGATCCAGGCGCCGCCATAGATCCAGACCATGACCGGCAGGGGCTTCGCTACGGCACCGGTGGGCCGCCAGATATTGAGATAGAGGCAGTCCTCGCTGGTCGGGTTGTTGAAACCGGGTCCGGGCGCGTTGGCCTGGGGTTCTTGGATACAGTCCTTCGAATAGGCGGTGGCCTGCCGAACGCCCTGCCATGGTGCGGCCGGCTGCGGCGCGCGCCAACGCAGATCGCCCACCGGCGGGGCGGCGAAGGGGATGCCCAGGAAGGAATCGACGCCGGGGGTCTTGTCCGCGCCCTCGACCGAGCCTCTGTCCGTTTGAACGACGGGCCCAGCCAAAGCCGACAGTGCCGCCGAAAGCATAAGGGCAGCCGCGAAAGCCGAAAAGCTATGCTTCATTTTCGCCTCCGAAATGAGGCTTTACCGTAATGCGCGAATATCGCCGGTGCTTGTCTCGCGGCGCATTTGCTCTTTGTTCAACCGCTCAATGCTCGATATCGACGTAAGTCATCACCAGATACGCGACGGCTTCCTGCTTCTGGGGGTTCCGATAGGAATGGACCTTGTCGGCCTGGAACAGGATGGCGTCGCCGGCCGAAAGGCGCTGGATTTCGTTTTCGACGGTGATCTCGAGACAGCCGCTCGCCACCACGAGGTTTTCCATCGTGCCGGGAGCGTGGGCCTCGGCGTTTTCGACACAGCCGCCGGCCAGGCGGATTTCATAGAATTCGGTGCGCCGTTCCCCGTCGAAGGGAAACAGGGCGCGCGAGCTGAATGCGCCGGAGGCCGACGTCAAGACCTTGGTCTGGCTCACCGGCATGACCCGCATGCGCTCCACGTCACGCGCGGTGATCAATGTCGAGAATGGCACGCCGAACGCGCTGGCGATCTTCCACACGACATTGATCGTGGGCACGCTGCGGGCCAGTTCGATCTGGTTCAGCATTGCGCGGCTGACGCCCGACAGTTTCGACACGGCTTCAAGCGACAGATTTCGCCGTTGGCGCAGCCGCTTCATATTTTGCCCGACCAGCAGGCCCAGATTTTCTTCCGCTCCCCTGCCGGCCGGCGTTTCAGTCGGCCCGCCGGGCTCGGTTGTTTTGGTTTGTGCGCGTGGGGCCACTGAAACAACTCCGCAATGTGGAACAGCCGTTGCCGTCTGGTTGCGGCGACGAGCGGCAAGTCGGGGAGGCCGCCGAATATTCAATCAACGGAATTAACCCTGTTGCCACCCGAGGGCAATACAACCCGGCATCTAGGAAGCGCCCGCAGCCCTTCCCTCCTCGGGATGTGCGTGGATCAGCGCAGTCATGACGAATGAAACCACGCCCGCCAGCGCCAGGTAAAAGGCGGGGGCGAGCCTGTCGCCGGTCGCCGCGATCAAAGCCACCGCGACCATGGGCACGGTACCGCCGAAGATGGACAGCGCCAGATTATAGCCGACGGACAAGCCGGAGCAGCGCACGTGTTTCGGGAAGGCTTCGACCATGAAGGCAGGCATGGTTCCGGCGAAGCACGCGGCGATCAGGCCGAAGCCCGCCAGCCCGACCAGGATGACCGGCAGGCTCGGCTGGCTGATCAGCCAGAACAGCGGCCAGGCAAGCACCGCAAGCAACCCGAAGCCGGCCAGCAGCAATGGTTTGCGGCCGATGCGGTCCGACAGGATGCCCGACATCGGCAGCGCCGCCAGCAGAACCATCAGCGCGAAGCTGTCCAGTGCCAGCGCCTTGGACTCTTCGAAGTGATGGCTCTGCATCAGCCAGGTCGTCATGTAGATGAAGCACAGATAGAAGCCGATGCCGTTGCCCAGGTTGAAGCCGATCACCTTCAGGATGGTGCGCCACTGGGTGCGGAAGGCGTCGCGGATCGGGGAGATTTTCGGCCCCTCGGTTTTGACCTCGGCCTCCTTCGGCAGACGCCTGCGCGCCAGGAAGACCAGGCCGCCGATCAGCACGCCGGTCAGGAACGCCGCCCGCCAGCCCCACGAGCCGGCGGTCTCCGGCGGCAGTATGCTGGTGATCAAAGCGCCGATGAGCGAGCCCAGAAGCAGGCCGCCGATCGATCCGAGCGGTGCGTAGGCGCCGACCCGTCCGCGTCGGGAGGGCAGGGCCTCCTCGACCAGCAGCACCATCGATGTGGTATATTCGCCGCCGACCGCCAGGCCCTGCAGCAGGCGCAGGAGGATGAGCAGCGCGGGCGCGGCCAAGCCGATTGTTTCGTATGTCGGCAGCAGGCCCATCAGCAGCGTGGGCACGACCATCATGAGCACGGATGCAATGACCGCGGCGCGCCGTCCCTTGCGATCGCCGATATGGCCGAAGACCAGGCCGCCGAGCGGGCGGGCGAGGAAGCCCACGGCAAAGACGCCGAACGATGCCAGCAGCGAAACCGTGGGGTCGTGCGCCGGGAAGAATTGCTGGCCGATCGCCGCGGCGAAGAAGCCGTAAACCCCGAAATCGTACCATTCCATGACATTGCCCGCGAGGCCGGCAATCACCGTCCGGCGTTCCGAGGTCTTGATCTGCAGGTTCAGCTCATGCGCGGTCTGGACGATGCTTCCGCCGATCAGGTCGAGCCGGCCCAGCTGCTCGATGCGCGGTTTGACCTCCCTCAGTTCCGCCGGCGTGAAGATCCGCTCGAAAACGAAGCACGCCTGGGCAAGGGCGATCAGCGCGGCATCCTCCGGATGGGGGATATCGTCGTTGAACAGCAACTCCAGGATACGGCGCTTGGCCTCGAGCCGTTCATGGCCGGCGGCGATCGGATAGCGCCGGTCGTGCAGCACCCACAGGAAGCTCGCGTCGCGCCGGAACAGGATGCCCTTGGCGCAAAGGCTGGCCAGCGCCGCCTCGCGCATCGCGGTGGCTTTGGGCGCCAGCCGTACGATCCACGCTTTAGGATCGAGCTTCCGCGGTTCGGCGGCGATTTCGGCAAGGACCTTGTCCAGGATCGGGTCGCCGGTCGGCGTCGGGTCGGCGACCCAAAGCTCATGCAGATCGGAATCGACCTTGCCCTTCAACGACAGGTCGATGATCGCGGCGCCCGCGATGCCGCAGGTAAGGTAGACTTCGGGAACTTCATCGAACTCGCCGCCGGCATCCTCCAGCGTCAAGAGCAGCAGTTCCTCGATCAGGCTGACTTGTTGCATAGGTCCATCCCTTGGGCAGCATTATCTGTCCCACCGTCCGCGCAGGGCGGAAGGGGGGCGACCGGTCGACCTTTTGCGGCGCGCCGATGGCCGGATCATCGCCCATTAAACTGGCGGTATCCAGTATTCCGTTGATCAACCTCTTACAAAAAGTGTTGATTACCTGGAACGTAGAGCGGAAACGCCCCGGGCGCATTGCGGGGCTGGTGAGGAGTCTTCCATGGCCGACGACATTTGCATCATTCAACTCGACGGTCGGCTCGACGCCACCAACTGTTCGGTCTTCGAAGACGGGGCGTTGGCGCAGATCGCAAACGGCCGGCGCAGGCTGCTGCTCGACCTTTCCCAATTGCAATATGTCAGCTCCATCGGGCTGCGTACGATCCTGTTGGTGGCCAAGCGCATGAAAGCGGAGGGCGGGCGGCTGGCCCTCTGCTCGCTCAACCCCCAGGTCTCGGAAGTCTTCGTCATCAGCGGGTTTGCCTCGATCTTGGACATTCATCCCTCGTCGGAAAGCGCGAAGGCGCAGCTGAACGGGGACTGAGCCGAGCGCGCCGCGGGTTTGCCGCCGCGCTTGTCAAGTTTTGTGCGGCATCCAGAAAAACCCCACGGGCCTCTGAGTATTCTGATGGCTTCGCGTTGTGAAAGGGCCTACGTTCTACATTAGTCACGATCGCCTCGTTTTGGCTCATCGCAAAAGGGGACTGTCATGGACGCAATACTGATTATCATCATATTGCTTTTTCTGTTTGGCGGCCTCGGTGGAGGTTACTACGGATATTCCCACTATGGAGCGGGTGGCGGGATTGGCATCCTCGGCGTAATCCTGATCGTCGTCGTCGTGCTGTTCATATTTCGCCGCGGACGTCTGTAGTGCCAGAAGTGGTGGCCCGTGCGATCTGTCATGATCTCGATTGGCCTCCTCGCACGGTGGCGTAATCGTTAGGGAAACGCTTTCTCAATGACAGATGCAAAAAGTCGTACGGTCACAATCTGCGCGGCCATCTGCTCATAGGTTCTTGCCATCTGCAGATATTCGCTTCGGACACAGTCGAATTCCGTGGTGGCCGCTATTTCACGACATCGGCCGGCTTGGTCTAAGTAG
>DATJHU010000179.1:0-13268 GCA_035493715.1 Alphaproteobacteria bacterium
CAAAAGACCTTGGAGGCGACGTGCTACGAGTGTCATCCCGGCAAGCGCACCCAGTGCCTGCGCGGCACCATGATCAAAGCCGGCGCGGTCTGCCAGGACTGCCACGGCCAGATGAAACAGGTCGGCAACGATTTCTCGCGCAATAAGCCCGGCGGGCAATTCGTCCTGGGCTCCGATTTCTACAAGAACCCCAGAACGCCGCGCGTTCCCTGGGCCAACGAGCCGACTTGCGGCTCGTGCCACACCGGCGACGCCAACAGCAACATGAGCAAGGCCGCCGGCGTGATCGCGGCTCCCGATGGGCTGCGCCTGCTGCAGGCCTATCTGTCGGGTGACTCAAAAGCGACGCCCATATTGCCGACGAACCTGCGTTTCGCCGAACCGCGCGTGAAGGACGGCGCAGCGGCCGGCAACCCGCAGCTTTATCGGCTCAGCGTCGACCGTCATGGCGGCATATTCTGTGAGGGATGCCACGGCAGCACGCACGCCGAGTGGCCGACCACGAACCCGACAGGGAACGACAATGTCGCGGCCGCCGAACTTCAGGGACATGCCGGCCGCGTCATCGAATGCGCGACCTGCCATACCGGCGTCATGACCGCTACGCTCTCCGGCCCCCACGGCATGCATCCGGTCGGAAACGGGGGTAACTCCGCATCCTGGGTCACACGCCACGGCGACTATGTCGACACCCACGGCAAGACCGACTGCGCCGCCTGCCATGGCACGAAAGGTGAAGGAACCGCCCTTGGCAAGACCGACATCGCGCGGACCGGTCTGAAATGCGAGGGAGGCTCGCTGTGTCCCGGTCAGGAGAAAACGATAACCCTGCCGGCCGCAAAAGAGGTCAGCTGCGGGCTGTGCCATGCCAATCCGTTCACCGCGTCACCCGGTTCGCTTCGCGCGGCGGCAAACAAGCCGCAATAGCAACCTGAACGCGGGGTCAGTTCTGGGATTTTTCCTTCAGATGCTGGATGAGCATCGGGATCCCGCCCTGCTCGCGCTGCATAAGCGCGGAAAACTGGTCCCGCAATGTCACGATCTGACTGATCCCCTCGATGTTCACGTCGATGATCTTATAGTTGTCAGCCGCCAGGACCACGCGCCAGTCGACCCTGATCGGCGGCCGGCCGTTTCGCCTGCGTATCTGGGTGCTGACAACCCATTGGGTCGGCGTCTCCGCACGCGTCGACAGGACATCGAAATCGACATCGTGATATAGCTCGAACTGCCCGGTATAGGCATGAACGATATAGCGCTGGTAGGCGTCGGTGAAATCCAGCTTTTCCTGCGGAGTCGCGGTACGCCAGGGATAGCCGAGAACGAAGCGGGCGGTGTACGGCAGATCGAAATCCCTGAGCGCGATCGCATACATCCTCTTCTCGCGCTCCGGAAGCGGGATCTGCGGATTGTTGAAAATCGCCAGAACCTCGTTGGCGAGATTCTTCACGAAGGCGCCGGGCGGTACCGGGGCGGCGTGCGAACCGACGCTGACGAACGTGAACAGAATGGCAATCGCCAACGTGCGTAAGATCGTTAACGCCAGCATATCTTTCCCCCATCCTAACGCGCACAGCCTAGCCGGGGGCGGTTTCCATGCCTTGACTTGCGTCAAGCTTCGCCGCGCCGATAGGGGCGATCGCAATCGTCCACGATCCCGTCCGCGCGGAAGCGGTGCAAGAATGGGGATATAGCGCGGGCTGGAGTATCAGCTGGCCGCGCCGCGCCAATAGCGCGCGCTCGACCGGTAAGCCCTTGCCGCGAATTCGCCCGGTGCCCCGCCGCGCCAGCCATCGTTCAAAATTTCGATGCTGACGACACCGTCGAACCCCTTGCCGGTCAGGCGCGAACAAAAACCGGACAGGTCGAACTCGCCGTCGCCGGGAAAGGTCCTGCGGTTCACGGTTTCGTGGAGGATGTCATCGCTCGCCATCGGCAGGGCGTCGTCGAACTGTACATAGGCGATATGGTCCAGCGGCAGGGCTTCGAGATCGGAATAGGTGTCCGGCCCCCGGAAGTGGTGCCAGCTGTCGACCATGACCCCTGCCCGATCGAGCCCGACATGGTCGACATAGTCGCGGGCGGTGGCGATGGAATTGACCGGCGTCCACGGCAGATACTCCAACGCAACGCGCGGGCCCGCCCGGTTCACGATGGATGAAACCCGGTCGAAAAGCGCCAACGCCGTCCGGTCGAGCGGCAGCCTGATGTTGCCTTGCACCCATTGGGGCTTGAGGACGGCGGCTGCCTCCGCGGCCTTGCCGGCGGCTTCGATCGGATCGTCCTCGGTCCCCAGGTCGATTGCGGCTGCCAGTTCCCAGCACGCCATGTTGCGCGACGCCAACAGATCGGCCAGTTCGCCCAGCGACCGGCCTGTGTCGAGCCAAGTGGCGAGCGTGAACATGTCGATGCCGATCAGCGGAAATCCGGCAGCGGCGGCGGCGTCGATTTGCTCCGAAAGCGTCAGCGGACACCCCAGATAGGTCGATTCGTTCATCGTGTTGAAGCACAGCGTCGCCATCGGTTCCCCGCTCCTGTTCGTCCGCCGAAGCACGGCTTCCGTGATTTTCGGCGATACTAGCCCAGATTTCCCTTGTCCGCCTCGGCTTTCGCCGACGATCATGCCCGATAACGAAGATACGAATTTCCAAGGGGATGGAATGCCGAAAACTTGGCTTGAGGCGGCGCTCAGCGGTCCCTGGACACGCAAGAACCAGCCGCGCATTCCGATTTCGATCGAAGAAATCGTCGCCGACGGCATCGCCGCCGCCAAAGAGGGCGCGGCGATCATCCACGTTCACCCATACGACGAGGCGACGGGCCGCCAGAAGGACGACGCGGATATTTACGCCCGGATCATCGAGGGCATCCGCTCGAAGGTGGATGTCATCGTCTATCCCACGCTGCCGAGCGATCCGGTGCCCGGCTCCGAACTCAGCGGCGTCGGCGCCCATCGCCATGCGCCGGTCGAGGAACTCGCGCGCCGGGGACTGATCGAATGGTCGCTAGTCGATCCCGGCTCTGTCAATCTCAGCGGCTATGACGAGATTGCGCGGGATGTCGTCGGCAGCGTTTACCTGAACGTCGAATCCGATGCCCGCGCCGGCTTCGCGATCGCTCAGCAATACGGGCTGCATCCGAGTTGCGCGATCTTCGAACCGGGCTTCATCCGACTGGGCGCCGCACTGGCCGCCCGCTTTCCGACGCTAAAGATCCCGACCTATCGTTTCATGTTCGGCGGCGGGTACACGTTCGGCTTTCCGCTCAAGCTCTATGGACTGGAGGCCTATCTGGCCACGCTCATGGATCACGCGCCGCATGCGCCGTGGATGGTCGCGGCCTTGCGCGGCGACATCACGCCGCTGATCGAACCTACCGTTGCGCGCGGCGGCCATGTACGGGTCGGGCTTGAGGACATGCCCTATGGCTGCGAGCGGAGCAACGCCGAGCTGGTTGCGGCAGCCGCCAAGGAAATTCAGCGGGCCGGCGGAACCCTGGCGACCGCCCAGGATGTGCGGGCGGTCCTTAGCGCAGCATCCTGAAGAAGGCGCGCAGGTCGTCGACCAGCACGTCGGGCCGTTCCATCGGGGCGAAATGGCCGCCGGTGGGGAAGCGGGTCCAGCTGCGGATGTCATAATGCTGCTCCATCACCCTCCGCGGGAAATAGACGACATCGTTGTCGAAGCGGAGGATTCCGGTCGGCGCGTCGACCGTAGGCCTGCGATTGTGGCTGGGCGTCCACGGGTTCTCCCGACCCTCGTAGTAATAGCGCGCGGAGGTGCCGATGGTCTGTGTGACCCAATAGATCATGACCGAGGTCAGCAGATCGTCCTTGGAATGACAGCGTTCGACATCGCCGCCGCAGTCGCTCCAGTCCCGCCGCTTTTCCACCAGCCAGGCGGCCAGACCCACCGGCGAGTCGGCCAGGCCATAGGACAGGGTCTGCGGCCGGGTACTCTGAATCGCGGAATAGCCGTGCCCCTCGGCGAAGAACTTGATCGTCCGTTCGCGCAGCCCGGCCTCGTCGGGCGCGTAGTCTTCAGGGCCCGGCAGGCCGGTCTGGAAGAAGTCGAGCGGCGCGCCGTTGGCCAGGTGGATGCCGATCAGCGCATCGGCATGCTTGTGGCCCAATTGCGCGGTGACGAAGGCGCCCCAGTCGCCGCCATGGGCCGCGAACTTGCCGTAGCCGAGGCCTTCGGTCATCAGCTTGCGCCACAGATCGGCGGTCAGGATGGCGTCAACGCCCGGCTTGGTAAGAGGCGAGGAAAAGCCGAAGCCCGGCAGGTCCGGCACAATGACGTCGAAGGCGTCGGCCGGATCGCCGCCATACGACGCCGGGTCGGTCAGCGGGCCGATCACCTTCTGCCAGTCCCAGAATGTCCAGGGCCAGCCGTGGGTTAGGATCAGCGGGACCGGCGCCGGCC
Source organism: Alphaproteobacteria bacterium (assembly GCA_035493715.1). GTDB lineage: Bacteria > Pseudomonadota > Alphaproteobacteria > BOG-932 > Roseiterribacteraceae > BOG-932. The sequence goes on from DATJHU010000179.1 coordinate 4,425, forward strand.
CCTTCCCCCGCTCATGGATGAAATGGATCGGCACGCCCTCGATCTCGGTGCGAAAATGAGCGAAACGGTTCATCAGCGTCTCATGCCGCCGCCAGTCGTATTCGCTGCGCCAATAGTCGACGAGTTCGTGCAGATACCCAGCCTCGGCGCCATAGGCCCAGCCGGCATTGGCGAAATCCGGCGACCAGCGGGTCCGGTCGAGCCGATCTGCCAGATCGTCCAGCACCGATGGGTCGATATCGATCCGAAACGGTTCGATGCGCATCAGGCAGCTCCCTTGCGGGCCGGGGGGATATAGTCGATCGCCGGCAACAGATCGTCGAATGCCACCGGCAATGTGCGGATGCCGCGCACGACCGTGCCGACGCTGCGGCCGGGCGGGCCGACGAGCCTGAGGCCGGGCAACCGCCCGAGGAGCAAGGTCAGCGAAATGCGCAGTTCCTCACGGGCGAGATGCGATCCCATGCAGAAATGCGCGCCCCGCCCGAAGGTGGCATGGGGATTGGCGCCGCGTTGGAGCGAGAAGGACTCCGGATCAGGAAAGACATCGGGGTCGTGGTTGGCCGCGCCGCTACCCAGCAGAAGCAGAGCGCCGGCGGGAATCTCGACGCCGCCGATCGTGACCGGGTTGGTGGCGTAGCGCGGCAGCATGGTGGCCGGCGCTTCCTTGCGCAGCGCCTCTTCAACCGCCGCGACCCGATCCTCGGGATGGGCAATCAGGCGATCGTAGAGGGCCCGGTCCGTCAGGATTTCGCGCATCAGCGCGCTCATGGTCAGAAAGGTGGTCTCCGCCCCTGCCGGGTAGAGCAGGCGCAGGAACGAGAGGATCTCCTCCTGGTCCAGCCGCCGGCCCTCGACCTCCGCGGTCGCCAGCTGCGAGATCAGATCCTCACCCGGTTCCCGCCGCCGTTTTTCAACGATCGGGATCAGATATTCATCCAGTTCGGCGCGGGCGCGCAATGCGCCCTCACGGTCCCATTGCAGCCGGATTATCCTGTCGAGACTGCCGACGATCCAGCCCTCGTCCTCGATCGGAACGCCCAGCAGCCGGCTGATGACATTGAACGGATAGGGCCGCGTATAGGCCGCGACGAGGTCGATTTCCCGCCGCTCGGCGAACCGGTCGATCAGCCCGTTGGCAAGCGGCAGCAACAGGCTTTCGGTCGCGCGCCGGATCGCCCCCGGCAACAGGGCGCTACCCGCCAATGCGCGGTTGACCCGGTGCTGCTCGCCGCGCATCGCCATCAGAATGCGGCCCATGGACGGCATGCCGGTACGCTCATAGGCGTCGGCCGCGGGCAGATGCTTCTCGTCAGCGAATGTGGCGGTTACATCGTCATAGCGCAGGATCAGCCAGGCGGTTTCGCCGATATAGCGCACCGGCACGACCCGGTGGCCCTGTTCGCGCAGTATGGCGATGCGTTCGTAAAGGTCTTCCAACGGGTCGGTGCCGAAATCGACCTCGGGCATTACCGGCGCGATGTTTCCCATGCTGTTCCCCATTTCCCGTTCGCATCGGTCTTCGCCGATGTCGCTCAGTTGGCCGCCGGGCAGAATGCTGCGGTATCGCCTACCCTACAAAATTGCGGCCACCCCAAAAACAAAATCGCGCCGCCGTGGGTACGGCGACGCGATCTCGTAGAGAAACAGGAAGGGTGGAAGCGGTTTAGCGCTTCGCCCACTGCATGCCGCGGCGGGCTTTCCGGCGGCCATACTTCTTGCGTTCGACGACGCGCGCATCGCGCGTCAGCAGGCCCGCATGCTTCAGCGGGGGGCGCAGCGCCGGTTCATACAGCGTCAGCGCGGTCGAGATGCCGTGGCGCACCGCGCCGGCCTGGCCGGACAGGCCACCGCCGACAACCGTGCAATAAACATCGAACTGTTCGGTCCGTTCAGTGACCTGGAACGGCTGGTTGACGATCATCTGCAGAACAGGGCGTGCGAAATAGACCGCGATTTCCTTGCCGTTGACTTCCACCTTGCCGGTGCCCGGCTTGATCCAGACGCGCGCGATTGCGTTCTTGCGCTTGCCGGTCGCATAGGAGCGGCCGAAAGCGTCACGCTGCGGCTGGACTTCGACTTCGGCGACAGCGGTCGTGCTGAGGCTCTGCAGGTCGGCCAGGGTACGGGTCGGTTCCATAGTGGTGTCCGACATTCTCAGATCCTCTTATTCTTACGATTGAGCGCACCGACATCGAGCGCCGTCGGCTGCTGCGCCTCGTGCGGATGGTTCGGCCCGGCGTAAACGCGCAGATTGGAAAGCTGCTGACGACCGAGCGGACCGCGCGGAAGCATGCGCTCCACCGCCTTCTCGATCACCCGCTGCGGATGCTTGCCGGCCAGGATCGCGCCCTGGCTCAGGCCCTTGATGCCGCCCGGATGGCCGGTGTGCCAGTAGAACACGCTGTCGTTGGCCTTGTTGCCGGTCAGTCGCACCTTCTCAGCGTTGACCACGACGATATTGTCGCCGCAATCGACATTGGGGGTGAAGGTCGGCCGGTTCTTGCCGCGCAGCCGCATCGCGATCAGACTGGCCAGACGGCCGAGCACCAGCCCGTCAGCGTCGATGACCAGCCACTCCTTTTTGACGTCGGCCGGTTTGATATTGAACGTCTTCATGAAACTCGCCTTTTTAGGGAGGCCGCTGTCTACAGCAATGCGCCCATATCGTCAAGAGAACGCCAGAAATTTCAGTGCTTTATGGGCGTGGTATTATAATACCCACATCGCGAAACCCGTATCTCCTTGAATCCAGAGGACTTCCATGGCCGAACTCATCACCACCGACGCGAAGCTGCGCGATTTGCTGAAAGCAACCCGCACGATCGCACTGGTCGGCGCGAGCCCGAAGCCCAATCGCCCCAGCCATGGCGTGATGGCCTTCCTGCAACGCGCGGGCTATCGCGTGATCCCGGTCAACCCGACCGCCGCGGGTACAACGATCCTCGGCGAGACCGTGGTCGCCAACCTGGCCGACATCAAGGAGGCGATCGACATGGTCGACGTTTTCCGCCGGGCCGAGGACACGCCGGAGGTGGCGCGGGAGGCCGTGGCCGTCGGCGCCAAGTCACTGTGGCTGCAACTGGATATCGCCAACGATGAAAGCGCGCGAATCGCGACCGAAGGCGGACTGGATGTCGTGATGGACCGCTGCACGGCGATCGAGGTCGGCCGCCTACTCTGAGGTTTCGCTGCCGATCCAGTCCAGATAAGCGGCGTCTCCGGCGACGATCGGCCAGGCGACGATTGCCGGCGTGTCATAGGAATGCAGTTCGCGCACGCGCGTGGCCAGCCTGTCGAACAGGGCTGTCGCGGTCTTGGCGATCAAGGCAACCTCGTCTGCCCGTTCGACCTGCCCTTGCCAGCGATAGATGGATCGGACGGCGCCCAGGATATTGACGCAGGCGGCAAGCCGCTCGGCGACCAGCGCCTCCGCGATTCGGTTCGCCTCGTCTGCGTCGGCGGCGACGATATAGACCGAAATCTTGTCAGACACAGCGACCGCTTCGTTTGGGTTCGCCGGAAAAGATGGTCGGGTAGGCCGGATTTGAACCGACGACCCCCTGCACCCCATGCAGGTGCGCTACCAGACTGCGCCACTACACGTCTTGATCATCTGGCCGCCATTTCTGGTAGGTGGCGGCGCCAGCGGCGCGGACTATAGTCAGCCGCCCCGGCGGGTGCAACCGCGTAGCCCCGGCTTTGGGCGCAATATCGGAAGATCAGTCGAGCATCGCCCGCAAGGACTTCAAATCCCTGAGCAATTCACGCAGAACGCGCTCCGTGGAGCCCGATGAAGCCTTGGCCTCCACCGGCGCAACCGTCTCGGCGGCCTGCGGCGGCGCCTCCGCCTGGGCAGCGGCCTTGCGCGGCGCGCGCAGCACGCGCTGCACGCCCTTGATGGTGTAGCCGTCCTTATAGAGGAGCTCGTGGATCCGGCGCAGAAGCGCCAGATCCTCAGGCCGGTAATAGCGCCGGCCGCCGCCACGCTTCAGCGGGCGCAACTGGGTGAACTTGCTTTCCCAGAAGCGCAGCACGTGCTGCGGCACGTCGAGCTCGGCCGAAACCTCGCTGATCGTCCGGAATGCGCTGGAGGACTTTACGCCGGCGCGCGAGCGTCCACCGTCATCCTCGTGCGCCATCGATCCCCCCATATCTTCATCGAAGAATGGTTGGTCGTCGGTGTCATCGCGTGTCGTCACTATGCGCGTCTCGAAGCCGAAGTCAGTAAAAGCAACGTTCTAACTTATTGATGCTTATTAATGAAATCACGCAGGACGTGGCTGGCACGAAACACCAGGACGCGGCGCGGCAGGATCGGAACCTCCTCGCCAGTCTTTGGGTTGCGGCCGATTCGCTGCCCCTTCTGCCGCACGGCGAAGCTGCCGAACGACGAAATCTTGACGCTCTCCCCCTGCGCCAGCGCGTTGGAAATCTCGTCAAGCACTGTCTCGACCAGAGCGGCCGACTCGTTCCGCGAGAGACCGACCTGCTGGTAAACCGCCTCACTGAGATCGGCGCGCGTTATTGTTTGGCCTGCCATTTTTTTCTCCCTGCTGTGACGGAAGATTAAGTGGTGGCAATTAAGCGGTCAATTCCAATTGCTTGCAAGCGATATTTGAAGTTCCGCGCACGCTTACCGGAGCCTACCAGCGGATCAGCGCCGCGCCCCAGGTCAACCCGCCGCCCATCGCCTCTGTCAGAACCAGGTCGCCCTTTTTGATGCGACCGTCGTTCACGGCCTCGGCCAGCGCCAGCGGAATCGATGCGGCGGAAGTGTTACCATGCAATGCAATGGTCGAGACCACCTTCTCGCTCGACAGGTTGAGCTTGCGCGCCGTGCTGTCGATGATCCGCTGATTGGCCTGGTGCGGCACCAGCCAGTCGATGTCGCCGGGCGCCAGCTTGTTGGCCTCCAGCGTCTCTACCACCACCTCGGCCAACAGCTGGACAGCCTGCTTGAACACTTCCTTGCCGTTCATCCTGAGCTTGCCGACGGTGCCGGTGCTCGACGGCCCGCCGTCAACATAGAGAATGTCCTGGAAGCGGCCGTCAGAATGGAGATGGGTCGAGATGATGCCCCGATCGCCCGCTTCGGCCTCCGTCTGCCGCTCCAGCACGACGGCGCCGGCGCCGTCGCCGAACAGCACGCAGGTGCCGCGATCCTCCCAATCGAGGATCCGGGAAAAGGTCTCCGCCCCGATCACCAGCGCCTTCTTGGCTTGGCCCACACGCAGGAAATTGTCCGCGATCGCCAAGGCGTAGACGAAGCCCGAACAAACGGCCTGAACGTCGAACGCGGCGCCGGGCCCGGCACCCAAAGCCTGCTGCACCCGAACGGCGGTCGCCGGAAAGGTCTGGTCCGGCGTCGACGTGGCGAACACGATGAGATCGATTTCCGACGCATCCATGCCGGCGCTTTCAAGCGCGCGACGCGCCGCGACGAGCCCAAGGTCGGACGTCTTTTCGCCTTCCGCCGCGATATGACGCTCACGGATACCGGTACGCTGAACGATCCATTCGTCGCTGGTGTCCACCAGCTTCGCCATGTCGTTGTTGGTAAGCGTTTTGGCGGGCAGGTACGCGCCGCATCCCTTGACGACCGAACGAAACATAATGCCTTCAGACAGCTATTGTTGTTGCCGGGGCAGCGGGTGCAAGCCGCTGCAACTCCTCACCAATTCGATCGTTGAAACCCTGCGAGACCAGATCGATAGCGACCCCGACGGCGTTGGCGAAACCGAACGCGTCGATCCCGCCATGGCTTTTCACGCAGACCCCCGAAAGGCCAAGGAACATACCCCCATTATAACGACGCGGATCGATTCGTGCGCGCAATTTGGTGAACGCACCGCGCGCCAGCAGATATCCGAGCCGCGCCATCAGCGACGCGCTGAATGTCTGGCTGAGAAACCCGGAATAGAGTTTCCCCATCCCCTCGGCCACCTTGAGCGCGATGTTGCCCGCGAAACCGTCGGTCACCACGACATCGACCGTGCCGTTCGGGATGTCGTTCCCCTCGACAAAGCCATAGAAGACTCCCGGGAGGGGCGTATTGCGCAAGATGTCGGCCGCGGCGCGCAGCGTGTCGTTACCCTTGGCCTGCTCGGCGCCGACATTCAGCAGGCCGATGGTCGGCTCGGGAATGCCGAGCACGGCGCGGGCGAAGATCGCCCCCATGATCGCGAACTGGACAAGATTCTCGACATCGCACTCAAGGTTGGCGCCAAGATCGAGCATAACCGTCTCGCCGCGCGTCGTCGGGAGGATCGAGCTGATTGCCGGGCGATGAATGCCCGGCAGCATCTTCAGCACCAGCTTCGCCGTCGCCATCAGCGCGCCGGTGTTGCCTGCGGACACGATGCAATCGGCCTCGCCGGCGGCGACCGAATCGATCGCCAGGCGCATGCTGCTGTTCTTGCCGGACCGCAGCGCCGCCGAGGGTTTCATGTCGTTATCGATGAAGTCTTCCGTGTGGCGAATGCCGACGACCGCCTTCAAGGCCTTGCGCCTCTCAAGCAAGGGCGCGATTCGCGCCTCGTCGCCGAAGAGGATGAACTTGGCGTTGGGATAGCGCTCGCGCGCCAGATCGGCCCCCGCGACAACCATGTCGGGAGCATTGTCGCCCCCCATGGCATCAAGGGCGACGGTAACAGAAGCGTTTAGAGTGGACTTCCCTTTGGCGCGAAGCCCTGACGAGGTCACGCCTGAGCCGAGACTTCCACGACCTCTCGGCCGTCATAATGACCGCACGCCGTGCAGATATGATGCGGACGCTTGAGTTCGCCGCAGTTGGAGCACTCGATCACACCGACCGCGGTAATGGCATCGTGCGCGCGACGCATATTCCGGCGGGACTTGGAGGTTTTCTTCTTAGGAACGGCCATAACAAACTCGAATCGGAAAGGGTGTACGGACCGCAAATGCCGCCCGCAAAGGCGGCTTCCATAAAGCAAAACGCGAACGGCGGCAAGGTCGCGCCGGGGCGCCCGCGCCCGGATTCAACTCGGCTTCTTCAATTTCTTCAGAACCGAGAACGGCGAGCGCGAGTCGGCGTCGGGATCGGCCAGCGCGGCATCGAGAGTCGCCCCTGGCGCGCGTGGGTACGGGTCGAGCGCCAGCGAAAGATATTGCGCGGTCAGTTCGCCCAGATCGATCGCGCCGCCCTCGATCGGTTCGGGCGGGTCATAGTCGGGGTCGAGGCTGATCTCCTCGCCGAATTCCGCCGGCGCATCGCCAAAATCGACGTCAAATCCGTCTTCGACATGGCTCGGGAAATCGACCAGCGTGACGACGCAGGTCTGTACGACTTCCGCCTCCAGCCGCCCGGCGACATGGACCAGGCCGCCCGGAAGGCGCTCCAGCCTAAGGACGGCCGAGAGTGCGTTCAGCGCTCTTAGCTTCAGGCGGCGCGCCAGCGCCTCGCGTTCCGCCGGAGTCGCATTGATCGTCTCTGTCAGCGGCGCGGCGCCCACCCGGTCGACTGCGAACGGGCGGGAAAATTCCAGTGCAGGGATCTTTGCTGTCACGATTCGGTCCCGGGTATCAGAAAATCCGCGCGGCCTGCGGCTATCGTTGCGACAGGTTGGGCGGACAGGTTGCCGTCTTGGGCTTCGACATGCCCGACGAACGCCGCGAGAATACCCTCGTCAGGCCCTTCGCCGTCATAAATGTTGCGCGCGATCGCCTCTTGCAATGCCATGCGGTCGCGCTCGTCCAGCGCCCGGTCATAGGCGGCGGCACGGCCGTAGAGTCCCTCGCCCAACCGCTTCATGAACTTGCCGACGCTCAAGTCGCCGACGCCCAGTTCCCGGATCGAGCGGTCGAGATCGGCCGCCATGTAGTCGACCAACGCCTGCGCCAGGCGTTGCCGAGCCTCGCCCGGCCGCCGCAGCTGGCGCAGCAGCAGCACGACATGCAGCACGATCATCTCGTACCGGCCCTCGATCGTGTCAGGCACGGCGAAAGCGGAATAGAAGGCCGGTGCGCGGGCAGCGGCCACCGCGGCGGTATAGAGTTCCGACGCGGCGCGGCGGCTAGGCGAACGAAAGAGCACTGTGATTCCCGGGATCGAAGGATCTGCTGTCGCCGCAGTTTAGCGCGATGGGCCCGTGCCCGTACAACCCACCTCGCCGGAGGGACACTGATCGTTGACAGGTAACGGGGGCGATGCGACTGTCGCCCGCAGTTTTCCGCTTGGGCGAATCCCTTCGCCTTCGCCTTTTCCTTGATGGCCATGACACGAAACCTATCCGTCCGAACCGTGTGGTGCGTAACGCTGGCGGGGTTCGCCGCGCCTCTGTTGGCATCCTGCACGCCGATCATCGCCAATCGCGGCAATATGCTGGAAGAAGAACGTATCGATCAGGTCAAGCCCAAGGCTTCGTCGAAGAATGACGTGTTCGAAGCGCTCGGCTCCCCCAGCATCGTGTCCACCTTCGACGACAACACCTGGTACTATGTCGGACAGCGCACGGAGCGCGTCGGCGTGTTCCTGCCCACGGTCACCGACCGCAAGGTCATCGCGGTGCAGTTCGACGATACGGATCATGTGAAGTCGCTCGACCGGATCGGCCTGGAACAGGCCGTCGACGTCGAGCCGTTCGAGGAAACCACGCCTGCCGTCGGCCGCGACATCACCTTCATGGAGCAGCTGATCGGCAATATCGGCCGGCCGAGTTCCAAGAAGAAAAAGAAGGGCGGCGGCGACGACGAGGGCTGACGCCTTTCGTTTTTTTGTTCGACGCCGGACACAAAAAAGGCCGCCACCCGCAAGGATGGCGGCCTTTTCGTTGAGGTTGCCTACTTGCTGACGGCCGCGATGATGGCGAGCAGCAGGATGGC
>DATJHU010000180.1:0-4376 GCA_035493715.1 Alphaproteobacteria bacterium
GCGAAGAACGGCACCTTGCTGACGGTCTCCCACGTCTTCAGGAAATTGTCGCGGCGGGTCTCGGCGGCAAAGCCGGTCGCCAGAATACCGGTCCAGAGCCCGAACACGCCGAGGCCGGAGATCATGACCATCGCCGCGACGATGCGGCCGAGCGGCGTGATCGGCACCACGTCGCCATAGCCGGTGGTGGTCAGCGTCACCACCGCCCACCACAGCGCCGCCGGCACGCTGCCGAAGGTCGTCGGCTGCACGTCGCGCTCCAGGAAATATTCCGCGACCGACGCCAGGAATACCACCATCAGGAAGATCACGAGCACGCTGAGCAGTGGGCCCGATTCGTGCACCAGCACGCGGCGCAACTGCCGCAGCCCCGGGATGCCCGGAACGACCTTGAGTACCCAGAGGATGCTGAACAGCCACGCCGTCCTGGGCTCGATGCCCGAGAGCAGTGCGACCGGCACGGCAAGGGCGCCGATCGCGTCGACGATCCCGCTGCTGGAAAGCGCGTAGAGCGATAGCCGCCCTTGCTGCCCCATATGGCGCAGCCGTACCAGCCATTCGAACACGAAATAGACGAGGCACGTCAACAGCACCGCTTCGACCCAATGGTGCGCCACCTCGTAGGCGGGGGGCACGGTGAGCACCACCATCGCCGCGACGCCGGCCGCGACGGCGACATGGGCCGCTTTGGTCATGTTGCGGCCAGCCGTCTTGGCGGTGAACTGGGCCAGTGCCGAGAGAACGAGCCGCTTGGACATCGGATAAGGCGGGGCCTGACGGGTGCAATAAAAGCTGGATCACGGTCAAGCCGCAGCGTGACCAATGCCCGCAAAGTGCCCGCCTGCGGCGAGGCCGTCAACGACGGCCTTCACACCGCGCGACGTGTCCCCGGGGCGGCTGGTCCGGCCCCGCGGCCGGCCACGGCTTGAGGCCGAATTTACCCGGGAATGGTGAGAAACCCGACAAATCGTCGTTCTTTCCTCGTATATCAAAATGGCCCCGCGGACATTACGATAGCGGGCGCTGCAACAGAATCGTGAACGTTTGGATATTGGCTGGTTTCCGATGGATACGTCTCATCTGGCACAACACGCAGGAACCGCGGGCGCGCTGTTCGCATCGATCTTCGTGGTCGCCACCACCACGATGCGGACCATGATCCCGCTGCGGGTCTTCGGCATCCTCGCCAACGTCGTTCTGATCGTGACCGCGATCCCGACCCATAATTTCCTGGTGATGGGGGTGCAGGTGGTCATGCTGCTGGTCAACTCCTACCGCCTGCACCAGATGCTGCAGCTGGTGCGCGACGTGAAGAAATCCGTCAACAGCGACCTCTCGATGGAATGGCTGAAGCCGTTCATGACCGAGCGGCAATGCGCCGCCGGCGAGATACTGTTCTACAAGGACGAAAAAGCGGAGGACATGCTCTATATCGTCAGCGGCAGGTTCAAGCTGGTCGAGTCCGGCATCGTGCTGCCGGTCGGCGCCATCGTCGGCGAACTCGGCATGCTGTCGCCTTCGAACACGCGAACCCAGACGCTGGAATGTGTCGAGGCCGGCCTCATCCTGAGCGTCAGCTACAGCAAGGTCGAGGAACTCTACGTGCAGAACCCCGCTTTCGGCTTCTACTTCCTTCGTCTTTCCAGCGCTCGTCTGTTCCAGAACCTGGACGCGGCGGAAAAGCGGCTGGCCCAGCACCTGGCGTCCGCGGCTGAGCCGAAGCCCGCGTAGAGGCCGGAGCACGGAGAGTGGTAGACCGCGGTATCCTGTCGTCGCTGCGTTATCTGCTCGCCGATGTCATCGGCGACGATGACGAAACACCGCCGTTTTTGCCCGAGGGCTTGCCGGAGCCGGTGATGGCGGTGGCGAGCGACGGCATCCATCTTCTGATCGACTATCAGGGTCCGAGCTACGCCCACCTCTATGTCGACCGGTTGCGCCGGTTCATCGGCAAACGAGGCGTCGACGATGCGATGCTGACCGACATTGCGCGGCTGATGGCGGTACGCATGAGCTATGAGGACCCGATCCGGATCGCACAGCTCAAGCTCTTCGAACTTGACGGCCGGCCCGGCGCGTCGGCCGGATCCGTCGACGTGAAGAAATTCCGAATCGAGGAATTGATCGGCGCGCTTCCCGCTGTCCTCGCCGAGTATGTACTCGACGCACTCGAATGGGCAGGCTGGATGCACACGCGGGTCTCCATCCGCTTCAGCACGGCCAGCCGGTTCGGCATCCGCCGCCTGAAGATAGAGGCGGGGCTGCGGCGATGGCGGCTGCTCTCGGTGCGCTATGCCAAGGAGCGGGTCTGGGTCGAACGCTGGTTGCACATGATCGACCGCAGCCTGACCAAGCAGCCCCAGGCCGCGCCTGTCATCGTGCAGACCGCGACCATGATCGAGGGCTATGGCGCCGTCTATCGTCAGGGCCTGGCGGACTGGAATGCGATCATCGACGGCCTGGTCAAGCCGACCTTCGATGGTGTGCTGGCGCTGCCTGATCTCGGGACCGCGGTGGTCGAAGCACGCACCGCCGCGATGCCGGACCCACGGCAGGCGGCGCTCAAGCGCAGAATCGCCGAAATCCGCGCGCGGGCGCCGGCCGACTCGAACGCGGCCTGATTTTACGCGCTCTGCGCGGTTTTCACGGCCACCACCTTGTCGTCCTGGGACGGCGGGTGCCGCTTGATATGTTCGCGGCGCATACCGATCTCGTCGCGCACGAATTCATAGCCGAGCTTGAAGGTGTCCAGCCCGTCGCTGGAGATGGTCCCGTCGCGCAAGCCTATCACCACGCCGCGCAGGATCGTCTCGAGTTCATCCTGGAGTTCATCGAGCGCGTCGAGGCTCGTGGCGTATTCCATGCGCTCGCCGATATCGAGAATGGCGGTTGCGAGCTGGCTGGCCTTCTCCGGCGCGATCCGGGTGACCTTGGTGTAGATGGCGGCAAAGATCGTGCCGATGATGCTGAGCGCCGCCAGGGCGACATACATCAAGTCGCTGTAGCGCTCGACAAAGGACTTGACCTCGTCATTGATGTATTCGGCGGCGCCGGGATGCGCCACGATGAAGGCGTCCTTGTCGGTCGCTGCCGGCTCGATCTTGGAGGCGAAGCCGTCGGCGAGCGCGAGCTCGGCCTTGTTCTCGTAAATGATGCGAGCCAGGTCGCCCACGGTCGTGTTCGATAGCCTGGACTGGGCGACCAGCAGCCATTCGAGCCCGATCGTGTCGACGTCTTCCGCAGGGACGGCGGGCGAGGCGGACAGCATACCGGTCGCCACCGTTTCCTCTGATAACGCCGGGTGCTTCCTGGCGATCGCTTTCGCGGAATCGATCGCGTTCAGGGTGAAGCCGCCGCGCCTGGTATATTGCTCATAGCTCTTGTCCTTCACGATCTGCGAAGCGTGCGCGATCTTGATCACGGCGCCGAATCCTGCGGCGAACAGCTGGTCGAAGGTTGCGGCCGGCGGCGCCATCTGGACCCGTGCCGCCGCCTCCGGGGTATCGGAGAGTTCGAGGATATTGCGCACCAGCGCACCGCCGGTCTCGCTGTCGGCGATAACCGCGATCTTCTTTTTCTTCAGCTCGGCGATGGATTTGATTTTCTTGCCGTTCGGGCTGATCAGCAGAAGCAAGTCGTGTTCGAGGATCGCCAGCGCGCGGGCGCGGGGCGGTATCCTGGCGTCGGTGCGCAATATCGCAAGATTGGCTTCCCGGCGGTCGAACTGCGACAGCGCTTTTGTATTGTCGCTGTTGGGCACGATCCTGAGCTGCAGCCGCGAGGAATTATTCTTCAGCACCGTCGCCAGCCGGGCGGCGAAGCGCGCTTCGGGACCGTTGGTATCACCGACCGCAAATACCAGCGTTTCCGAATTGCGCAGCCAGGTCCGGCCACCCCACACCACGGCGGTGGTCAGGACCAGGGTCAGGATGGAAAACAGCAGGATCTGGGTCCGGTTGCTCTTGACGGTCCGCGAACGGCGACGCGGCATTTCCGGATGCGGCGTTGGGGCTTCAGCACTCATGGCTCGTATCCGGAGGTCAGGACGGGTCGCAGCCGAACCGGCGCCGCAGGCCGTCCGAATGAATTCGTAAATGCCTAGAAAAGAACGATAATTCGCCCGCCGGCCGATAATAGTCCGCTAGTATGGGATTGCAAACCGCGCCCGCCGGTAACGTTACCCCGCGTGGCACGTTCGCGGCGGTGCCGCAATATCGCAGTTCCGCCACACCGTGCGATTTTCAGACTACCCACAGGTGCATTCCGGCGCGGGAGGTGTCATAAATAAAGGCAACGTTCGAACAGTCCGGGTTTGACAACAACATTGCGCTGACAGCCTAGGTCCCGGTTTTTCGTCACCTCTCCAGTCCCAGCAA
>DATJHU010000181.1:0-27278 GCA_035493715.1 Alphaproteobacteria bacterium
CGCCGACAGGCCTTGTGTCGGGTGATCGTCCTTCAGGTACGATTGCAGCCCTCGCCTGGCCGTTCACACGGCTCGCACCCCGCCTTGCAGCCGGCACGGTGCGCTAATCCTTTCCGCGCCAAGATATGCAAGTCGAATTGCCTCAAATATAAATTCAAATTTTATGGAAATGAAGTTATAATTTCCTCGTAACTGGAAGTTATACTTTGAACAAATAAGTAATTCTAGATTGACCCTATTTTATCCTCATCTAATATCAGCTTCGGGTAAGTTGTGATGTTGAGGAGATAATAATGCGTGCATTTACAAAAAGACTTACCAGCGACCGTAAGGGCGCGACGGCAATCGAATATGGCCTTCTTGCGGGGCTGATCGCGGTTGCAATCGTAACTGGTGTCACCACCCTCGGGACCAACCTGAGTACGGTGTTTTCCAACGTCAATACTAAGTTGGCGACGGTCGCAACCGCGTAAACTGAAAGACGAAGAAGAACTCGGCGGCATAACAAGATAACGCCAAAGAATAACTCGAAATCCTTCAGACGATTTTCTAACCGGATAACGCCGAACAGGTCCTAAGGCGTATCTCAATTTCATGAAACTGGACCGTAAACATGGAGAATGATGTCATGCGTAAACTCATCCAGAAGCTGTCCGCGAACCGCAATGGCGCGACGGCCATCGAGTACGGCCTGATCGCCGGTCTGATCGCGGTTGTGATCGTCGCCGGTGTCACCGCCGTCGGCACCAACCTGAAGACCGACTTCGGCAACGTGCAGAGCTCGGTTCCGGTCACGCCGGCCGGCTAATCGCCGAAACGCGAGCGGCGCCGGACGAACCCGGGTTTCCTGGATCCGACCGGCGCCGCCGCTCTCTTCTTTCCCTCTCCCGCATAAACGGGTTCGCGCAAATGATCGTTACCAACCAAGCCATTGCCGCCGCATCGATTTCCATAACTGCAGGCGCTTTGATCTGGGCGGCTTTCAGCGATCTGCGACATTATCTGATCCCAAATCGAATTCCCGTGCTGATCGCTGCCGCCTATGCGGCCATAGCTTCGGCTTTGCCTCTCACATTCGTTATCGGCGGCTTCCTGACCGGCCTCGCGGTTCTCGCGCTCGGCATGCTGGTCTTCGCTCGCGGCTGGATGGGCGGCGGCGACGTCAAGCTGATGGCCGCGGTCGCGCTGTGGGCGGGTCCCACGTTCCTGCCGGTCTTCGGCCTGGTGACCTCCGTCAGCGGCGCCATTCTGGCGCTCATCATGCTGTCGCCGGCGCGACGGATGCTTCCCGACCCCTCGATTGATGCGCTCGAGTTGACCGGCGCGGACGGCACCGCCGCCCGCCAGCCGATGCCGTTCGGCGTTGCGATCGCCATGGGCGGCCTGTTCCTGGCAGCCCTTTACCTGCCGCTGCTGCGCTAGACGAAGGAGACGTCGAACATGTCGTCTCTTCCCAGGCGTATCGCTTTTCTCTTTCTGGCCCTGTTCATAGCCGGGCTGATGATCTTGTTTGTGAAACAATGGGCGCACAACGCGCTTGCGGCGCGCGCCCAATCCACGGGAGCCATAGCGACCGCGCCGGTGATTCCGCCGGTCATGGTGTTGGTGGCGAAGGGCGACATCGCGGCCGGCAGCTTCCTGACCGCCGACAATTTGCGCTGGCAGGAATGGCCGCGCGACAGCCTGAACGAATCCTATGTCCAGCAGGATAAGGCGAAGCTCGAGGATTTCGTCGGAACCGTCGTCCGATCCCGCCTGACCGGCGGCGAGCCGGTAACGCCCGCTCGTGTCGTTCATCCGGGCGACCGTGGCTTCATGGCGGCCGTGCTGACGCCCGGCATGCGCGGGGTCACCGTCAATGTCACGCCCAGCACAGGGATGGCCGGTTTCGTTTCGCCGGGCGACCGGGTCGATCTCATCCTGACGATGGTTGTCCACGGTGACAGCAGCAAGGGCGGCAGCGACCGTCATATGAGCGAGACGGTCCTGACCAACCTGCGGGTGCTGGCGATGGACCAGCGCATTTCCGACGACAAGAAAGATGTCACGGTTCCCAAGACCGCGACGCTGGAAGTCACCCCGAAACAGGCCGAGATCATTGCGGTCACCGCCGATCTTGGCCTGCTGACGCTCAGCCTGCGCAGCATCGCAGCTGACGGCGATATATCTGCCGCCATCGTGCCCACCTGGGACAGCGAGGCGACACACCTGTCGGACGGCTCAGGCGCAAACGGCGCCGAACGCAAGATCAGCATCGTACGCGGCACCGAGACGACAGAAATCGCCATGCCGCCATCCAGCGCGAGAGGCGCGAAATAGCCATGAGACACAACTTTTTCTGGATCGCGCTCGTTTGCGCGGCCGTTTTGAACGTCGTGTTCGTCGTGCCGGCGTTGGCCGGTGCCCAGGTGATCGGCCCGGCGAGCTCGCAAATTGGGCTTGAGGTCGGCAAGGGCAATCTGATCCGCTTGGACTCCCCCGCTGCCAGCGTGTTTGTCGCGGATCCCAAGATCGCCGACATTCAGGTGAAATCGCCGACCCTCGTCTATGTCGTGGGGAAGGCCCCAGGACAGACGACCCTGTTCGCGGTGAACGAGCATGATGTCGTGCTGGCCAATATGGGTATCTCCGTCCATTTCGACGAAACCGCGCTTAGGCAGGACTTGAAGCGCTTCCTGCCGGCCAGCAACATCGATGTGAGCACGGCCAACAACACGCTGGTCTTGTCCGGTTCCGCCGCCTCGGCCGCGGACAGCGAGAGCGCCAAGACGATCGCCGCGCGGTTCGCGCCGGACATCGAGCACATCGTTAACGCCATGCAGGTCGATGCGCCGAACCAGGTTAATCTGCGGGTGCGTATCGCGGAGGTGTCGCGCGACATCATCAAGCAGTTCGGTTTCAACTGGGGCAGCGGTGGCTACGGTCCCGGGCATTTCCAATTCGGCATGGCTACAGGCCGTGGCGCGCTTTCCACGGCCGCCGGCGGTTCTCTGCAGCCGAATGTGACGGAATCGACCAGCGTGGACTCGCTGTTCGCAGCCTTCGCAACCCAGCATATGGACCTGAACGTGCTGATCGATGCGCTCGACAATGAGGGTTTGGTGTCCGTGCTGGCCGAACCGAATCTGACGGCGGTGTCGGGCGCGCCCGCCAGCTTTCTGGCCGGTGGTGAGTTCCCGATCCCGGTGCCGCAGGGGCTGAACGTCACAACCATCGACTACAAGAAGTTCGGCGTGAGCTTAAGCTTCGTGGCGACGATCACAGACGGTGGCCGCATCAATCTCGTCGTGAAGCCTGAGGTCAGCGAGCTGTCGACCGACGGCGCGATCGAGATCGGCGGCACCACCGTGCCGTCGCTGACCACGCGGCGCACCGAGACGACCGTCGATCTCGCCAGCGGCCAGAGCTTCGCCATCGCAGGGCTGCTGCAGAACAACGTGACGCAGAATATCCAGAAATTCCCAGGCTTGGGCAGTGTCCCGGTGCTGGGCGCGCTCTTTCGTTCGGACAAATTCGAGCGGAACGAGTCTGAACTCGTCATCATCGTGACGCCCTACGTCGTTCATCCGAGTTCGGATCGTCGCCTGGCCGCCCCGACCGACGGTTATATAGCGCCGACCGACGGTCAGCGGATCATCGCCGGCGCGGACTACACGCCAACCCTGCCGCCCCGCCGCACCGCGCAGCCGTCTACCAGGCCAAGCCATAGCCTGATCGGCCCGGTCGGCTTCGATCTGCAATAGGACGGGAATCATGCTTCTTCGCTTTTTCCCGCCGCTCCTGATCGTCCTTGGACTGGGCAATTCCGGGTGCACCGCGCCCCAGCCGACACCGATGGGAAGGTCGACTGAGAACCCGAACCCGATTCAGGTGTCTGTCGTGCGTGAAGGACATGCCGTTCATTTCCACCCCGGCGTCTCGAAACCCGATGCGGTCGAAACCGCTGCGCTCAACAGCTTCTTGACGGCAAACGGCGCTTCGCGGGGCGACACGGTACTCGTCGAAAGGCGCCTCGCCGGCGGAGCCAAGGGCGACGCGCTTGAGCTGCGCCGCGAAGCGGTGATGGTCGCCGCTTTGTCGCGCCAGGGGCTACGCCCCAGCGTCGGCTATTCCCCCTCCCTGGCGCCCGGAGAGATGTCCCTGACATTGGAGCATTACGTGGCGAACGTTCCGGATTGCCCGAACTGGAGCAAACCTGTCGGCAACGATTTTGCCAACACACTGCATAGTGATTTCGGCTGCGCGACCGCGACCAATCTGGCGGCGATGGTCGACGACCCACATGACCTTCTCGTCGGCCGGACGATGGGGCCGGTCGTGGGCGACCCCGCATCTGCCCCGGTGCATGCCTATCGCACAGGCAAGGTCGCCTCGCTGTCGGACAAGGGCGCCAGCGGCGGTGCCAATTCGACAACCGAGCCTTCCGACGGCCCGACGACGCAGCAATAGAGATGTTCGCAGCAAAACTGAACAAAGCCTACCCGCGCATCGTCGGTACGTCTGCTGCCGCATCGCAGTTCATCGCAGCCGTCGCCGACGGGCAGACGCGCGATGCTGTCAGCGCAGCCGCCCCGCAGCTGGGCCATGCCACCGCCGACTTCATCGAAGGTGGCGCGGAGGCGGCTCTGGCGCTCGTCCGTACGGCGCAAACGGCCCCCACCCTCCTCGTTGTCGATATCAGCGAGACCGGCGATCCGCTGCCGACCATGGAAGCGATCATCGGGCTATGCGGCAGCGACACGCGGCTCGTCGCGATCGGCATGGTGAACGATGTCGGTCTCTATCGCCGGCTGATCGAGATGGGCGTCGCTGACTATCTGGTCAAACCGATCTACGGGCCCGCGCTCGCTCGTGCGTTGCAAAGCCCGGTGCGCGCAGTCAGCCGAGAGCCGTCGCCGACCAAGGCGGGCAGGCTGATCGCGCTGGTCGGTGCGCGTGGCGGGGCCGGCACTACGACGCTGGCGGTTTCGACAGCTTGGACAATGGCGCAGGACAAAAAACTAAACGTTGTCCTACTGGACCTCGATTTGCATTTCGGCAGCCTGGCGCTGAGCCTCGACCTGGATCCCGGGCGTGGTTTCCGGGAAATCCTGGCCAATCCACGGCGCATCGACAGCCTGCTGATCCGGTCCTCGATGACCAGCGCGACCGACAGGTTGCGTATCCTTGCCGCCGAGGAACCGTTGGACGACCCGATCGATTTCGGGGCGGACGGGTTGGATGCGCTCGTCGCCGATCTCAGTACCGGAACCGATTGCATCGTCGCCGACGTGCCGCGATCGCTGGACGCGCTCAGTACTTATGCCCTGACGCGCGCTGACATTGTCGGCATCGTTACCGAACGCACTCTGCCTGCGATGCGTGATACGCAGCGCCTGCTCGGCTTCTTCAAAGGGCTGCGCGGTGATGCCAAGACCGTAGTCGTTGCCAACCGGGTCGGGGGCGTCTCGGGCGAGGTGGGCCGGGTCGATTTCGAACGGGGTATCGGCGCGAAGATCGATTTTACCGTGCCGTTCGACGCCAAGACAGCGATCGCGGCGGCGGAGCGCGCCAAGCCTTTCGTGGAAGTCGCGCGCGACGCGAAGATGGCGTCGGCGTTGCGGGAACTGGCCAGTGAACTGTCGGGCATCGAGAAGCCGGCCAAGGCTTCGCTTCTACGAAGGGTTCTCCGCAAATGAGGCTTTTCGGCCGTTCGGCTGGCGGCGACGGGCTGCAGCAGCGGATAAACTCGGTCGCCTCGCGCCGCGCTGCGGGTCAGCCCGTCCAGCCGGCGCGGACAACGGATGCTGCCATCCTGGAAAGCGAAAGCTCCGTCGACCAGACGAACCCGTTCGAACGAGCGAAGTTGCTGGCCCAGCTCGCCTTTGCTGAAAATGACCGCGCCTCAGCGGCTCGTCAGCCGCAGGACGCGCTTGTCGCCTCGGTTGAGCAGACAATTGCACGGATTGATGAAGACCACCGACTGAACCTGTCGGCGGACCAAATTCAGGCACTGGCCGCAGACGTCGTCAACGACCGACTGGGAGTCCTGCGCCCGGCGCAGGCAATCAAGTCCAACGTTGTCGCGCTCTCGGCCCGCTCCACTATCGATAACGCGGTTCCGCGCATCTATCCGTTGGTGATGGAGCGGATAGACAGCGAAGCGGCGGGCCGCATGAACCGGGAGCAGCTGTCGCAGCAGCTCCTGGCCGTGGTCGCGGAAATCCTGGTCGAGCTCAAGATCCAGTTCAACCGCCGCGAACAGCGTGACCTCGTCAACGTCCTGCTCAACGACATGCTGGGGCTGGGGCCGCTCGAGCCGCTGCTGGCGGACGAGACGATCAGCGATATCATGGTGAACGGTCCGAAACAGGTCTATGTCGAGCGCCGCGGCAAGCTGGAGCTGACCGACGCGACCTTCCGCGACAATACCCATGTGATGAGCGCGGTAACCCGCATCGTCAGCGCGATCGGTCGGCGTATCGACGAATCCACGCCGCTGGTCGACGCCCGCCTGGCGGACGGCAGCCGCGTCAACATCATCATCCCGCCGCTGGCGATCGACGGCCCGTCGATCTCGATCCGCAAGTTCTCCAAAAAGACCATCGATCTCGACGTCATGGCGCGGCAGCGGAACATTTCTCCCGCCATGGCGACGGTGCTCAAGATCGCCGCGCGTTGTCAGCTGAACATCCTGATCTCCGGTGGCACCGGTTCGGGAAAGACGACGCTGCTCAACGCGCTGTCGCAGATGATCGACGGCGACGAACGCATCGTCACCATCGAGGACGCGGCGGAGTTGCAGCTTCAGCAGCCGCATGTCGTGCGTCTGGAAACGCGGCCGCCCAACTTGGAGGGGCGCGGCGAGATCACCATGCGCGACCTGGTCAAGAACGCGCTGCGCATGCGGCCCGATCGCATCATCCTGGGCGAAATCCGCGGCGCCGAGGCGATCGATATGCTGCAGGCGATGAATACGGGCCATGACGGCTCGCTGGGCACGATCCACGCCAACCGTCCGCGCGAAGCCCTGACGCGGCTTGAGAATATGGTCGGCATGTCCGGCATCCATATGCCGAGCCACGCCGTTCGCACCCAAATCGCCGGCGCCGTCCACATGATCCTGCAGGTCAGCCGGATGCGGGACGGCGTGCGCCGCATTACCAGTATCACGGAGATACTGGGCATGCAGGAGACCGAGATCGCGACGCAGGAGCTGTTCCGCTACCAGTTCGAGGGCGAGGATGCGGATGGCAATCTCTGCGGACGCTTCGAGTGCCTGGGCGTTCAGCCGCATTTCCTGCCACGCGCCGAATATTATGGGCTCGGCAAGCTGCTCGGCGAGGCGATCGGCGGATGCTGACACTGTCCCTCGTTTTCATCGTCTTCGCCGCGGTCTCCGGCCTCTGGACGCTGGTCAATTACATGCGCGAGGCGGGTAAGCGCCGGCTGGCCAGGCGCGTCAAGCGGATAACCGGCAATTCCCGCGCGCAGGGCGCTGGAGATGGTTCGGGCCCGCAACTGCGCCAGACAGCGGATTCGCTGGATGGGCTGGTGCAGAAGATCCTGCGGCGTCCCGACGTGCTGAGGGCGCGGCTCGCCGCAGCAGGCATGAACATGAGCATCGGGCGTTACGGCGCCATCTGCGTCGCAGCCGCCATCGCCATCACGTTCCTGATGATGACGCGCGGGCTGTCGCCGCTGCTTTCCCTGCTTGCCGGTCTCGCCGGCGGCATGGCCCTGCCCTATGCTTGGCTCGGGCAGCGCATGGGTGCGCGGCGGATGAAATTCTACAAATTTTTTCCCGACGCCGTCGCCCTTATGGTGCGAGGGCTGAAGGCCGGCTTGCCATTCGGCGACACGCTGATGGTGGTTGGGCGCGAGGTCACGGATCCGGTGGGCGAGGAGTTCCGCAGGATTTGCGACCAGACGCGGCTCGGCCAGCCGATTGAAGAGGCAATGATGGGCGTCTCACGGCGGCTGGAGTTGCCGGAGTTCAATTTCCTCATCACTACGCTATCGGTCCAGCGTGAAACCGGGGGCAATCTGGCGGCGACGCTGGAGAATTTGGAGGAGATGCTGCGCAAGCGGCAGCAGATCAAGCTCAAGGTCAAGGCAATGTCGTCCGAGGCGAAGGCGAGCGCCGGGATCATCGGCGCCCTGCCCTTCATTATGGCGGCGATCCTGGACGTCGTCAGCCACGCCTATCTGATGCGGCTGTTCACCTCAAACATGGGCCATTTCATGCTGGGCATGGGGCTCTGCAGCCTGCTGGCCGGCGTTTACACGATGACGCGGATGGTCAGGTTCGACCTATGAACCAGGCCGGTACAGCGGTCGGCGGCTTGCCGGGGGAATCCTTGGTCGAGCTGGGGGTCGGCATCGGCAGTTTCCTGATGGTCTTTGCGCTATACCGCGCGCTGTTCCCGGCCGGGTCGATCACCGCGCGCGCACGCCTCTATGCCAAGCGGCGTCGGGAAAACCGCACTGCCAGTCGTTTGGGCGCCAAGGCAGCGCGGCGGCAGAAATCGGTCGGGATGATCCGCCGGCTGTTGGAGAGGCTGAAGCTGACCAAGGGCGCGGAAGTACGCAAGACGGCGGAGTTGTTGACGCAGGCGGGCTGGCGGACGCCGGACGCGCTCACTGTCTTTTTGGGGATACGCCTTGGCATGCCGATCGTCATGGGTACCCTTGCCTATTTGGGCGCGCCGACGGTCGCACCGCATATTCTGCCGATCACACGCCTGTTCGTCGCATTCGTGGGGATCGCGGTCGGTGCCTATGGACCGACCTATTTTGCCAAGAATGCAGCGCAGAAGCGTCGGCGAAAGGTCGAGATCGGGCTATCTGACGCTCTGGACCTTTTCGTAATCTGCGCGGAAGCGGGGCTGGGCCTGGATACGGCGATCAATCGCGTCGGCAAGGAGATCGCGCGTAATGCGCCGGAGCTGGCGGACGAACTGAAGCTGACGGGGTTGGAGCTCGCCTTCCTGCCCAACCGCCGCGACGCACTCAACAATCTGATGAAGCGCGTAGATATTGCGCCGATCCGCAATCTGGTGACGACGCTGACCCAGACTGAACGTTACGGCACGCCGTTGGCCCAATCGTTGCGGGTACTGGCGACCGAGTTCCGCAATGCGCGCATGATGCGGGCTGAGGAGAAGGCGGCGCGACTGCCGGCTGTGCTCACCGTGCCGATGATCATCTTTATATTGCCGCCGTTGTTCACCGTGCTGGTCGGGCCGGCAATCATCCAGGTGCTCAACCAGCTTCATTGACGCACCATCCCGCCGCTCAGCCCTGAATTTCGGTTACCGTCAAGCCCTCAACTCGGAATCCGGGTTTATAATCGCGATCGAAGAAAAAGGTGCCGGCGAGGATTCGCTCGGTCCGGCCCTCGGAGTCGACCAAGGGCAGGATCAGCATCACGTGGTTGGCTTCGATCTCCGGCGGCAAGCGCGCAACCATTATGCGCGGCTTTTGTTCGGTCCTGACCAAGTCGAGCAACTCGGCCCATTCGCGGCGCACGGTTTCGTTGACTGTGCTGGATCCTACGGGCTTGCCGGTCAGTTCTCCACCCATACGATTGGTGATTTCGCTGCCGACAAGGCGATAGCGATACCCGCCGTCCTCGATGTCGATGATCATCAAGTTGGGCGCAATCCGAGGGATTTCCGTCAGCGGATCCAAATCCTTGCGCGCCGGCGGATGCCCGCCGACATGTTTGGAGCGCCAGTAGGCGTAGAGCTCTTCCCAGCTATCCGTCTTCGAAGTCGCCATATGGCGGTCCTTACGACAAAAAAACGCGATTATACACACTCTTACCGGTGTCGATGCCCTTGAGCGTGTGTCGATTCGGGGCGCTTGTGCATCCAGAGCAAGGCTGATATCGGCCAGCCTTCCTTGCATCTTCCTTGTATCGCCGCTATCCAGCCGGACATGCGCCCAAAGTTAGGAAGACGGTGGCGCACAACCCCAAACGAAATGAGATTTACGGCTTCATGATGGGCGGCTTCAAATTCGGCACGTTCGAGGACAGGCAAAGCGCTTCCGCAAAGGCGAAGAAGGAGCAGCTGGAAAAGCTGCGGGCAAAGCTGAGCGAGGTCGATCCAGAGAAGATCGCCGCCCGCAAGGCTGCCGAGGCGGCGCGCGAGGAACGCGAGGCGAAAAAGCGCGCCGAGCGCGAAGCCAAGCTGGAGGCGGAGCGCCTCGCCAAGGCCGCCCGCGAGGCGGAGGAAGCCGCAAAACGCGAAGCCGAGCGCCTGGAAGCGGAAGCGGAGGCCGCGCGCATCGCTGCGGAACAGGAAGCGGCGCTTGAGTCGGATGCCGAGCTGAAGGCCAAGCAGAAGGCGGCGCGCGACGCGCGCTATGCCGCGCGTAAAGCTCGTCGGCGCCGCGGCTGAGCGCGGACGCCCCCTCCCCTTATTGCCAGGAACGGACCGCCGCTTGGGTGGGTTAGGTCAGCAAACGGTGCGGCATGTGCCGCTCGTTGATCTAATCCCGAAATCGGCAGGAGTCTTGTTCATGAGCGAATTCGTTTCGGACGTCGCCGCGATCCGCGAACGCGCGCGGCGCAGCATAGAAGAAGGCGCAGTTACCGGTGCCTACAGGGGCGACCGTGCCCAGGTCATCAAGGTGCTGAACGAGGCGCTGGCGACTGAGCTGGTCTGCATCCTGCGCTATAAACGCCATTATTATATGGCCAAGGGTATCCACTCGGAATCGGTGAAGGCAGAGTTTCTGCAGCACGCCGCAGAGGAACAGCAGCATGCCGACTGGATCGCTGAACGCATAACCCAACTTGGCGGCGAGCCCGATTTCAGCCCCGTGGGGCTTAGCGACCGCAGCCACGCTGACTACGCCCCCGGAACTGATCTCAAATCGATGATCGCCGAAGACCTGATCGCCGAGCGCATCGCTATCGAAATCTATACCGATATCGTACGTTGGATCGGTGATGACGACCCCACGACGCGCAAGCTGATCATCGACATACTGAAGGTCGAGGAAGAGCATGCCGACGACATGGCGAACCTGCTTCAGCGGATGGTTTAGGCCGCCGCCGGTACCGGCGGCGTGACTCGGAGCGTGATAATCTGGTTGCGCTGCCGCTTCAGGATTTCGAAGCGGAACCCGAAGAAGGTAAAGGTCTGTCCGACTTCGGGAATATGTCGAGATTCGTAGAGCACGAGGCCGGCAACCGTCGAATAATCCGTTTCGTCCGGCAGTTCCCAGTCGAGTTCGCGATTGAGATCGCGCAACGTGACGGTGCCGTCGACGACGTAGGAGCCATCCGGTTGGGCGTAGACGCCTGCCACATGGGTATCCAGCTCGTCGGTGATGTCTCCGACGATCTCCTCCAGGATGTCTTCGAGGGTCACAAGGCCCAACAGCGATCCGTACTCGTCGACGACCAACGCGAAATGCTCGCGCCGCTCACGGAAGGCCTGAAGCTGATCGAGCAACGTTGTGGTGTCGGGCACGAACCAGGGCTTGGAGACAACTTGGTCGATATCCTGCGCCGTCAGCTGTTCCCTGGCGGCCCTGACCGCGCGCAGCAGCGACTTGGCGTGGACGATGCCCACGATGTTGTCCGGCTCGTCCCGCCACAGCGGTAGGCGTGTGAAAGGACTGGCAAGTGCCGCATCGACGATGTCGGAGGGTGCCAGTTCTGCGTCGATCGTCACCATCTGGCGCCGGTGCGTCATCACCTCAACAACGGTAACTTCGCCCAGATCGAGGATCGAGCGCAGCATGTTGCGCTCCTCCCGCGTCTCTGCCGCATCCTCGGCATCCGTACTGGCGTGGCCTTCGATGGCGCTGCGCAGTGCCTCGTCGGTGTCGCCGGGTCTCGCCTTACGGTGCACCCAAGCCCCAGCCGGATAGGCGAACACGCCGATCAGGACGCCTGCGGCGAGAACAATGAGGACTTCTAGGGTGGTCACGGCCGCCTAGGCCGCCAGAGCGTGCGCCAGCGCCGTCTCCACGATACTGACGGGGACGTCGCGCGCCATGAAGGAATCGCCGATCCCACGCACCAGGATGAAGGTAAGGCGACCCTTTTCGGTCTTCTTGTCGCCCATCATCCGTTGGATCAGCCCATGTGGCGTATACGCCACGCCGGATGGCGGCGAAACCGGCAGGCCGTGAGTCAGGAGGTGGCTGCGCACCCGCATCAGGTCGTTGGCCGAGCAATGTCCAAGGCGGACCGACAAGTCGAAGGCCATGACCATGCCGATCGACACGGCCTCGCCATGGTTGAGCGTTTCGCCGAACCCAGCTTCGACCTCCAGCGCGTGACCGAATGTATGCCCGAGATTCAGCAGCGCGCGGATGCCCCCTTCCCGCTCGTCGGCCTCGACAATCCTCGCCTTGGCTTTGCAGCTCGCGGCGACTGCGTAAACCTGCGCGTCGGGCTCCCCGCCCAGCACGGCGACGCCGTTTTCGTCGAGCCATCCGAAGAAATCGGCGTCGCCGAGCAAGCCGTATTTCACTACCTCGGCGTAGCCGGCGCGGAGTTCCCTGGGGGGCAATGTGGTCAATGTCGCCGTGTCGGCGATAACCAGCAGCGGCTGATGAAAGGCACCGACGAGGTTCTTGCCGTGGGCGCTGTCGACTCCCGTCTTGCCGCCAACCGAGCTGTCGACCTGCGCCAGCAAGGTGGTCGGTATCTGGATGAAATCGATGCCGCGCAGCAGCGTGGCGGCCAGAAAGCCCGTAAGGTCGCCGACCACGCCGCCGCCGAGCGCAATTAGGACCGTCTTACGGTCGATCCCCAGCGCCAGAATCGCCTCGGCGCTTCGTCCGTAGGTCTCGAGGTTCTTGCTGGCCTCGCCGGCCGGCACGATGACAGAAGGCGGCGCGGCATAGCCGGCTGCGGCCAACGCAGCTTCCAGCTTGGCTCCATAGAGTTTTGCGACGATCTCGTCGCTGACGACCACCAGATTGCGGTTGCCAGCGACCGACTTGATAAGCGCTCCGGCCTGCCCCAGCAGCCCCGGGCCGATCGCGATGTCGTAGGCGCGGCCCTCAAGGCCGACGCGAACGCGTTCGAGCGGTGTTGCGATCATTGGCGTTGCTCGTAGTGATCTTCCAGGGCGCGCAGCACCGCGTCGACGGTCTGCTCGACCGGTCCCGGTACGCTGTCCACGGTCAGTTGCGCCTCGGCATAGATGGGATAGCGAGCGGTCATCAACTCCTGGAGTTTTGCGGCGCGGTCTACACCCTCCAATAGCGGACGCTTGTGCGAGCGAGCGGTCCGGGCGACGAGCGTGTCGAGATCGGCACGCAACCATACTGAAAGCCCGCGCTCCCGGATGGCAGTGCGTGTGCGCGGATCGATGAACGCGCCGCCGCCTGTCGCGATGATTCGCACCGGGCCGTCGATCAGGCGCGCGATCATCCGGCGCTCCCCGTCGCGAAAGGCCGGCTCGCCGATCTGCGTGAAGAGATCCGCGATCGATTTGCCGGTTTCCCGTTCGATCTCGACGTCGGTGTCCAGGAATGGCAGGCCCAGCCGTTCCGCCAGCCTGCGGCCCACGCGCGTCTTCCCCGCGCCCATCAGCCCGACCAGTACGACCGAACGATCGAGCTCGAAATGCCCCCCTGTCGCCGACTCGGCGCAGGCCTGTATGGTTTGACTGAGCGTCACGGCGCTGTTTATCACAAAGCCGTTTGCGATTGGCAATCGGGGCACCTGTAAAGCAAACAGCTAGGTCGATATGAGGGCCAGGTCGATATGAGGATCATGCTTATCGTTGTCGCCGCGCTGCTGGTGATCATCGGCATCGGCCTTGCGATCTTGGCTAGCGTCGATATCCCGGCGCCTTCCGGAGAGGTTGAGAAGGCGATACCTGCTGACCGCCTGCCGCATTAACGGGGCGAACAGCATGCTCTCCATCCGGTTGGCGCTTCTGGCCGCAGCTGCGATTCTTGTAGCGTCTCCAGACGCGCATGCCCAGTTCTGGGCAACGGGCGCGAAGGCGCAAAATCAGGTCGAACAAGGCCCACTGCCGGCCCGGCAGGCAGACGACCAGAGCGACAGCCAGCAAAACCAACCATCCACTCCCGGAGCCGATCTGCCGGAAAGCGACGTGCCGGTCTCGTCGACGCCCGCGCAAGACCGGCCGATGCCGCGGGCAACACGGCCGGCAGGTCCGGCGGCGTCGCTTGGCGGGTCGGGAGCGACAGGCCCCGATTCGGTCGGCCTACTGCCCGCGCGCGACACCAATTTCGACCGTAACACCTGGCGCGGAAGTAATTTTGCGACCGTTTTGCGGCTGATGTCTGCCCTGCCCGATCGGATCGATTCTGCCGGGCAACACGAGCTTGCGCGAAACCTGTTGGTCAGCATTGCCGACGCGCCTTCAGGCGATGACGGCAGCACGCGGCTCCTGGAGTTACGAGTGCGCAAGCTGCTGTCCATGGGCAATGTTGCCGACGCTGCCGCTCTGGCGCGCGCGGCCAACGACCTTCAGCGCAACCCGGCCCTGGCCCAGGTTGAGATCGAGGCCGAGCTTCTGGCTGGACAGGTTGAAAGCGCCTGCATCGATCTCAGAGCGACCGCGAACATCCTGACCGACGCTGCCAGCGCCGCGGCGCTCAATCTCTGTTTGCAGTCGGCGGGGCAAGGGATCGATGGCGCTGGCGTCGATACTGGCTCGTTAGGGGCCGCTTCGATCATCGCGGGCATTCCGCCGTCCGCCGACCCGGTGTCGTCGCCGCCCGCGCGTCTGGTCGCGGCGGCGATCAACCCGCGCGTGCCGCCGGAACAACGGGTGGATGCCGGCTTTGCCGCCGGTCGCGCGAGTGCACTGACCGGAGAGTTCCTCGCCAAGCTGATGCAGGGCTCGACGGGCGGCAATGTGCCCAGCGGCCCGCCGACCGATGGAGCGAGTGCGGCCGCCCTTTACCATGCCATCGGCCAGGAGGGTCCGGTCGATCAGCGCATCGGGATGGCCGAACATGGCCTGCTGTCGCCGGAGGGTGTCGCCGACAAGGTCGGTGTGGCGATGGTGGCGCCGCTACGCAACTTTCAGGCGGTTGCCGAACTGGCTACCGTCGCGCCCCGCATGGCGATCCTGTTCTATACGATCGGCGACACCGAAGCCGCCGCACCCTGGGCCGAACTGGCCGATACGACCGGAAATGGCGCGCTCTTGTGGCCCTATCGGATGCTACTGAAGCAGGCTGATGCCAATGGAATCGGCGACTGGCAGCAGAAGGCGGGGTTGGATGCACCACATTTTTCGCGCGTGCTGACGATCCTGTCGGCTTTCGACCTCGTTCGCCCGCCGAACCCCAATGCCGAAATCGCCGGCGACGACAGAGCCGAGCCACCCTTCCCCGACCTGCTTGCCATGGACAAAGCGGCGGCGGGCCGCCGTTCCGGCGAAGCTGTGCTGTACGCGCTGGCGCTCCTGGGGCGCGGCGGGCCGGCCCAGGCGCATCCGCTGGCGCTGCGGCGCGTGCTGGCCGACCTGGATCAGGTAAGCCTGCACAGTGAGGCCAGGTTGCTGGCGTTCGAGGCGATTACCGCGACTTTGTTCGAGGGGGCCCGTGGGGCGGGGCCGTAAGCCGAAGCCCAGGCCCGCTTTGTCGCCTGCAGTCGATGCGTTCCTCGACATGCTGGCCGGCGAACGCGGCGTCGCACGCAATACCAGCGCGGCCTATGCCGCCGATCTGGCGGATCTTGCGGAGTTTCTGAAGGCAGACGGCGTCCTGCCGGAAGACGCGAACTCGGACGGGCTGCGATCCTACTTCTCAATGTTGCATGACGTAAAACCGAAAGCTGCGCCGCGTACGGTTGCCCGGCGGCTGTCCGCCTTCCGACAGTTCTACCGCTTCCTGCTGTCGGACGGGCGCCGGCAGGACGACCCCTCCTCCGTACTCGACTCGCCCAAGCTCGGGCGGCCGTTGCCCAAGCTTTTGTCCGAGGGCGAGGTCGGCAGCCTGGTTATGCCGTCGAAGGACGCAATTACGGGCGCAGACGCTACCGACCCGCAGAGTCTGCGATTTGCCCTCCTGATCGAACTGCTCTACGGCAGCGGGCTTCGCGTTTCCGAGCTGGTCGGCATGCCGATATCGGCGCTGACGCGCGACAACCGGCTTCTGATGGTTCGCGGCAAGGGCGGTAAAGAACGCCTGGTGCCGGTTTCCGAACCCGCGCGCCAGGCATTGGCAAGATATCTGGCGGTCCGTCGGGTCTTCATGGCGGTCGACGGCTCGCCCTGGCTGTTCCCATCGCGCGCGTCGCGTCAGGGTTATCTGACCCGGCAGCGTTTCGCCCAACTGCTGAAGGAACGCGCGGCCGAGGCCGGGATCGACCTGGGGCGCGTCAGCCCACACGTTCTGCGCCATGCCTTCGCCACTCATCTTCTGGACCACGGCGCGGATTTGCGGGCGGTGCAGAAGATGCTGGGGCACGCCGACATCGCGACAACCGAGATTTATACTCATGTTGCGACCGAACGGCTGCAGCGGGTCGTGCGTAGCCATCACCCTTTGTCGTCGCGCAAAAGCGGTTCCTGATTTTTGTCGAATAGTTGATTCTCCACAGGAGAATGTCGTTCCGGTTTCTGCGCGTTTGCCGTTAAATTGTAACAGTTGGCACTGACACCCTTGACGGAAGGACGACGCAAGGCCGTGGCGGAATTCGAGGACAGCTTTGCCCTGATCGACTCCAAAGGGCGGCTCGTCGATTGGAACGACGGCCTGGCGCGCGAGTGGGCGGCCATAAAGCCGATGATAAAGCGCGGGGCCCTTTACCGCGACCTTCTGCGTGCCGCGTTGATGAACGAGTGGTCGCGGCAGTTCATAATGGCAAACGAGGGACACGCGGATATCGAGCGCTACCTCGATGGTCGGCTGGCGAATTTCGGCAGCTATCAGGTCCGTGACTACAAATATAATCACATCGTCATCAGGATCGAGGAACGCCCGACCCGGTCAGGCGGAATCCAACGTATCGCGCGCAACATCTCCGAAGAGCGTCGCGCCCGTGAAGATCTGGCCAAGGTGCAGAGCGACCTCAAGAAGACCGCGGATGCGGATTCGACCGGCGTCTTTATCGAGATCCGACGCAACCCGGACGGCGAATACACATTGCCTACGGTCAGCGAAGAAATGTGCAGGCTTCTCCACCTGCCGATAGAACTGGTCGGTGCGGACGCCGACGTGATCGTCAGGCGAATGGAACTGACGGAGAAATCAGTTGCGGCAACGCGAGCGAAGCTCGACGAAGCCGCGCTCAAGGTGGATATCTATTCCAACGAATTCATTGTTCGGGATGGTAACGACCGGCTGCGCTGGATGCGCCACTCGCTGATGCCGCATCGCGAGCCCGACGGCACAGTCGTCTTTGCCGGCGTGATGCGCGACGTGACGCGCGCCAAAGAGGCTGAGGAAACGCTGGAGATGCTCCGGGCGGTGGTCGTCCGCTCCTTCGATTCGGTGACAATTCTGGAAAGCGAGGGCAGCGTTGCGAACACGAAGATCCTCTATGTAAACCCGAAATTCGAGCAACTTTACGGGCTTAGTGCCGAAGAGGTGGTCGGCGGGTCGCTGAGGCGGCTTGAAACGCTGGTGCAGGATCCGGAATCCGCCGGCGCCGTCTATCTGGCGGTCGCAGAAGGGCGCCGGGAATCGGCCGACTTCGAAGTGATCCGCCCAGATGGGCGCAGATTCTGGGTCGATACGCGCGCCGACCTGATCCAACAGTACGAAGACGGTCGGTTTCGCTGGGTGATGATCGGGCGCGACGTCACCGAGCGTCACCGCGCGGTCGAGGAGCTTGTCCAAGCCAAGGAAGCGGCCGAGGCCGCCAACAGAGCGAAGGGCCAGTTCCTGGCCAATATGAGCCACGAACTGCGCACCCCGCTGAACGCGATCATCGGTTTTTCGGAGCTGATCGATTCCAGTGTCAGGACTGACGGCTGGCAGGATACGTACATCGAATATCTGAAGGACATCAGCGACAGCGGCCACAGCCTGCTCAGGCTCATCAACGCTGTCCTGGACCTGTCCAAGATCGAGGCCGGCGTCCTGATCCTCGACCTGCAGGATATGGACATGCTGGATGTTACGCAGTCGGCCTGCAAAATGATGGCAGAAGCCGCCCGGGAAGCAGGTGTCGCCCTCGATCTCAAGGTGCCGCGCACGGCACTTCGCCTGATCGGCGACGAGGTAAAGCTGAAACAGGTGCTGCTGAACATTCTGTCGAACGCGATCAAGTTCACACCCGAGGGCGGCCGTGCAACGATGACGCTAAACGGGACCGAAGACACCGTCGTCGTTACCCTCGTCGACACGGGGCACGGCATACCAAAGGACGAGCTTGAACAGGTCACGCTGCCGTTCGTTCAACTCGACGCATCCTTATCGCGCAAACACGGCGGAACCGGGCTGGGATTGGCGATCGCCAAGCAGATTTGCACGCTTCACAAGGGCAAGTTCGAAATTGAGAGCACGGTCGGCACGGGCACGACCGTAAGGATCACGCTTCCCCGCCGTCCAATCTAGCTCCCGCCGTGCCCGAGGCCTAGGCGCGCTCGGCGAGCAGCTTTTCGACACCCGCCAGCAACAGGCAGATTGCGATGCCCTGCGCCGCGGTCCGGACCTCGTCGAGCGCGGGGTAAGACGGCGCGAGACGTAACGTGCGATCCTGCGGATCGTTGCGCAGCGGCCAGGTGGCGCCGGCCGGGGTCAATGCCAAACCGGCGTCTTTCGCCAGTGTCACAACCTTGGCCGCGGTGCCCTCAAGCCCATCGACGCTGACGAAATAGCCACCTTCCGGCCTGGTCCATTCCGCGACGCCTGTTCCGCCGAGCTTGGCGTCCAATGCGTCGAGTACCGCATCGAATTTCGGCGCCAGCAGAGCCCGGTGCTTTTGCATATGCGCGTCGATCCCGGCGGCGTCCTTGAGGAAGCGGACATGGCGGATCTGGTTCAGCTTGTCCGGCCCGATCGTGCGCTTGCTGGAGCGCGCCAGGTACCATTTCACGTTGGCGTCGCTGGAGGCGAAGAACGCAAGCCCCGCGCCGGCGAACGTGATCTTTGAGGTCGAGGCGAAGACAAAGGCGCGGTCAGGATTTCCGGCCTCGGCGCAGGCGTCCAGGATGTTGACCAGTGTATTCTCGCTGTCCGTCAGGTGATGGACGGCATAGGCATTGTCCCAGAACAGGCGGAAGTCCGGCGCGCCGGTCTTCATCGCCGCCAGCCGGCGGACCGTATCAGCCGAATAGACCTCGCCGGTCGGGTTGGCATATTTCGGCACGCACCACATGCCCTTGACCGCAGGATCGGCTGCCAGCTTCTCGACCGCGTCCATGTCCGGGCCGTGGCCGGTCAGCGGAACCGGAATCATGCGGATGCCGTATTCTTCGCAGATGCCAAAATGGCGGTCGTAACCGGGAACCGGGCACAGGAATGCGATCTGCTCGTTCTTCGACCAGGGCCGGTCAGAGCCGGGAACGCCTTTCAGCAGCGCCCAGACGATGCTGTCATGCATCATCGCCAGGCTGGCATTGTCGCCGATGATGATGCGGTCCGGCGTGGCGCCCATAAGCGTGGATACCATCGCCCGAGCTTCTGCCAAGCCCTGCGTGTTGCCGTAATTGCGGCCGTCTTCCTTCGCATCGCTGAAATAGTCGCCGTTGCCGGGCAGCGTAAGCAGGCCGTTTGCGAGGTCGAGTTGCTCAGGTGCCGGCTTGCCGCGTGTCATGTCGAGTTTGAGTCCGCGCGCGCGGAATTCGTCGTATTCGCCCTTCACACGGGCGTGCAGCGCTTGC
The DNA here is from genome assembly GCA_035493715.1 of Alphaproteobacteria bacterium. GTDB lineage: Bacteria > Pseudomonadota > Alphaproteobacteria > BOG-932 > Roseiterribacteraceae > BOG-932. The sequence goes on from DATJHU010000181.1 coordinate 19,770, forward strand.
AACTGGTCGGTCGGCAGTTCGGCAATCTTGCTCATGTCATCCTCGAAATCGCGGGCCCCGGAATCGCACGTACCGGTGCGAGCGGTGGTTTAGCTCCCTCGGCCATGAATTTATAGAGGGGCGCCGAAGTGCCGCTGCGCATGGTAGGATCGGGCGCTGCTGCGTTGTTTTGCGTGGCGCTTGGCCATTGTGTTATAAACCGCCCCTTCAAATTCCCGGTTTCGTCGATTCGCTCAACACGAACTTCGGTGCTCGCGTCGGCGGAACCTTTACGTAGGAGCGAATCGTTCCTACCTCCGATCTTTTCGGTAGCCCGAGGGCTTGAGCCATGATGCAGGCGCTTGATTTCGAAAAACCCATCGTCGAACTGGAGGGCAAGCTCAACGAGCTGCGAGGCCTGTCCAGCACCGACATCAACCTGTCTGACGAAATCCAGAAGCTGGAGACCCGTCTCGACAAGCTGATCAAGGCCACCTACGCAAAACTGACCGGCGCGCAGAAAGTGCAGGTCGCCCGCCATCCGGGCCGCCCACGCACCAGCGACTACATCGCGGGCCTGTTCACCGAGTTTACGCCGCTTGCCGGCGACCGCCGCTATTCGGAAGATTTGGCGATGCTGTCCGGCATCGCGCGTTTCCGTGGCCGGTCCTGCATCGTTCTCGGCCATGAGCGCGGCCATGACACCGAAAGCCGCATCAAGCACAATTTCGGCATGGCCAAACCGGAGGGTTACCGTAAGGCCGACCGGCTGATGAACCTGGCTGATCGCTTCAAGCTACCGATCGTCACCTTCGTCGACACGATGGGCGCGTTCGCCGGCAAGGAATCGGAAGAGCACGGCATTTCCGAAGCCATCGCAACTTGCCTTGAAACCTGCTTCCGGGTCGAAGTGCCGATGCTGGCATTGGTGATCGGCGAAGGCGGTTCGGGCGGCGCTGTCGCGATTGCCGGAGCCGACAAGGTGCTGATGATGGAGCACTCCTATTACTCCGTGATCACGCCTGAGGGCTGCGCGGCGATTCTATGGCGCAGCGGCGCGGCCGCTCCTGAGGCCGCCAACGCGCTGAAGCTGACCGCCCAGGACCTGAAGGAGTTGGGCGTGATCGACGAGATCGTGCCGGAGCCGATGGGGGGCGCACACCGGCGCAAGGCCGAGGCGATCGCGACCGCCGGCGATGCGCTGGAACGGGCGCTGGACAGTCTGCGCGGCCTTGACGGCCCACAACTGAAAGCCCGGCGCCGCGAGAAATTCCTGTCTATGGGCCGCGAGCCCGGCCTGCACTGATGCCGCTGTCAGACCCGGCCGCTCGTAAGCCGATCCATAACCGGACCATCGTCTGCCAGGGCTATCGCCGCGAGGACGGTCTTTGGGACATCGAAGGCCGGCTGGTGGACACCAAGGCTTATGCGTTCGCCAATACCTGGCGCAGCGAGGTCAAGCCCGGCGAACCTCTGCACGAGATGCTGATCCGCCTGACGCTGGACGAGCACTATGTCGTCCAGGCAATCGAGGCCGCGACCGAACACTCTCCGCACGGTGCGTGCGGCGCCATTCTACCCAATTTCCAGCGGCTGGTCGGCGAGCGCGTCGGGCGCGGCTGGACAAAGCGGGTCAAGGAGCTGATCGGCGGCGCCGAAGGCTGCGCCCATCACGTTGAGATGCTGGGCACGCTGGCGACGGTGGCGTTCCAGACGATGGGCCCCCTGCTCGCCCGTGAGCGCTCGGCGGCCGGTGCGAAATCCGGCGATGTCGCGAAATTCCTGATCAATAGCTGCCATATCTGGCGCGAGGGCGGCGAGTGGGCCCAGCAGCTCAATGCCGATCCCAACGGGACCTTGGGCAGCCGCCAGGCCCCGGTGCCGATCGAATCGGAATCTGTCTAGGACAGCGACAGCCTGAGCGCGTGGACGCGGTCTGCCAATTCCTCTGCCAGCACGGCATAGACCATTCGCTGCCGTTCGACCCGGCCTTTTCCGGCGAAGACGGCGCTTTGCATTTCGACGGAGAAATGCGTCTCGTCGCGGCCGGTATGACCATGATGGCCCGCATGCAGATGACTTTCGTCCTGAATGTCCAGCAAGGTCGGCGCGAAGGCGGTTTCCAGCTTCCGTTTGATCGTGTCGGCGACGACGCCCATGTTGATTTTCCAGTCGAATAATGTGCCCTCCGCATAGATGAGGAATCATGCCTGCGGCGCAATAGCCGGCTTGCCTGCCATCGCGCCGGCCCCCATACTTTCATGCATGGACCGCGCCCCTCATCGTTTCGAATTTGAAAGCGAAATCACCCGCGAACGCGCGTGCGAACGCCCTGGATGCGCGGGCGAAGGGCTTTATCGTGCGCCGAAGTCGAACCGGCAGTTGCGCGAATATCACTGGTTCTGCCTCGACCACGTGCGGGAATACAATAAATCGTGGAATTTTTGCGCCGGCATGTCCGAGGCGGAGATCGAGGCTATGGTGCGCCGCGACACCACCTGGGAGCGCGACACACGCCCGATGAGCGCCTGGGTGGCGCACGAGGAGCGGCTGCGCCGGGCGGCGGGAGAGTTCTCCGGATACGGCTACACGCAGGAACAGCCGAAGCAGAAACCGCGCGAGCCCGACACGCCCGAGGCGGCTGCCTTGCGCCTGCTCGGCTTGACCCCGCCCGTGGATTATGCGGCGATACGCGCACGCTATATCGAACTGGTGAAGCAGAATCACCCGGACGCCAATGGCGGGGACAAGGTGGCGGAGGAACGTTTGAAGGCGATCAACCAGGCCCTGGCCGTGCTCAAGGCTGCCTATCTGACGTAAAATCCAACGAATTCAATAACGAACAAGCATTCCGGAGTTTTTCATGGATCCCTCGACCGGCGCGGTCGGCCTGACGGCGACACCCGACATCACCCTTTCGGTTCGGCAGACCTTCGGCATCGACAGCGACATGCAGGTGCCGGCCTATTCCACGACGAACGACCACGTTCCGGACGTCGACGACGCCTATCGCTTCGACCACGACACCACGCTGGCGATCCTGGCGGGCTTTGCATTCAACCGCCGCGTCATGGTCCAGGGTTATCACGGCACCGGCAAGTCGACACATATCGAGCAGATCGCGGCGCGGCTGAACTGGCCCTGCATCCGCATCAACCTGGACAGCCATATCAGCCGTATCGACCTGATCGGCAAGGACGCGATCGTGCTGCGCGACGGGCTGCAGGTGACGGAGTACCGCGAAGGCCTTCTGCCTTGGGCCCTGCAGCATGCCTGCGCCGTGGTGTTCGATGAATATGACGCAGGACGCCCCGACGTGATGTTCGTGATCCAGCGCGTGCTGGAGGTTGAAGGCAAGCTGACGCTGTTGGACCAGAACCGGGTCATACGCCCGCATCCAGCCTTCCGCCTGTTCTCGACTGCCAACACGGTGGGCCTGGGCGATACGACCGGCCTCTATCACGGCACACAGCAGATCAACCAGGGTCAGATGGACCGCTGGAACATCGTGACGACGCTGAACTATCTGCCGCACGCGGCCGAGGTCGACATCGTGACGTCCAAGCTCCGCCTGACCGGTGCTGCCGAGAAGGAACAGGTCAGCGCCATGGTGCGGCTCGCCGATCTGACACGGCAAGGTTTCATGGCCGGCGACATCTCGACGGTCATGTCGCCCCGTACGGTGATCACCTGGGCTGAGAACAAGGCGATCTTCGGCGACCTGGCCTTCGCGTTCCGAGTCACCTTCCTGAACAAATGCGACGAGTTGGAGCGGCCGATCATCGCCGAGTACTACCAGCGCTGCTTTGGGACGGAGCTGCCGGAGTCCGGCGTGCGGACAGCTACTGCTTAAGTCTCGATGACCGAACCAGAATCCCCGGTCGAGGTCTTCAAGCGGGCAACCGCGGCGACTTTGCGCGCCATGGCGGAGCAGGACGAACTCGAGGTCACCTTCTCCAACGACTCTCCGTCCGTCAGCGGCAAGCGGGTGCGCATCCCCGCGCCGGCGCGCGACATGAATCCGCGCGACGCGGCGGTGGCGCGCGGCTCCGCCGACGCAGCGGCGCTCAAGCTGAAGCATCACGACGCGACGATCCACGCCAGCCGCATGCCGACATCGGCCGCTGCCCGTTCTGCGTTCGAGGCGCTGGAGACGGCGCGCTGTGAAGCGATCGGTGCGCAGGAGATGGCGGGCGTCGCCTCCAATTTAGGGGTGGCGATCGACGATCGCGCACGCCGGCTGGGGTTCGACCGGGTCACGACGCGCGACGAAGCGATGCTGCCGGAGGCGTTGCGGCTCCTCGCGCGCGAGGCGATCACGGGTCAGCCGCCGCCGCCGGTAGCCAAGGCGATGGTCGATGCCTGGCGCCCCTATGTCACCGACCATATGCCGTCCAATTTTCACAGCCTTCAGGGGCTGCTCTACGACCAGGACGAGTATGCGCGCGAGACTCGCCGGCTGCTCTCCCAGCTTGCCCTCGAGGTCGGCCCTGAGATCGAGGACGAACAAGGCAGCGACAGCGCCAATCAGTCGGACGACGACGAGACCGACGAGGAGTCCGAGTCCGACGATCAGGGCGGTGAGACCGAGCAGCAGGCCGGCGAGATGCGCCCGACCATGGGCGAAGGCGAAAGCGACGACGCGGCCCAGATCGAAGTGTCGATGAGCGAATCGACCGAGGGCGGTGACGGCGACGACGATCAGGAAGCCGACGCCACGCCGCGCCCGGCTGCGCCGTCGGATGCGACCGACCGCAATGTTTACAAAGCTTTCACGACGCAGTTCGACGAGATCGTCGGCGCGGAGCAACTGGCCGATCCGGAAGAGTTGGCGCGCCTGCGCCGCCTGCTCGACCAGCAGCTGTCGCTGCTCCACGGTGTCGTCGCCCGTCTGGCCAACCGCCTGCAGCGCAAGCTGCTCGCCAAGCAGACCCGATCCTGGGACTTCGACCTGGAGGAAGGCATCCTGGATAGTGCGCGGCTGGCGCGCGTGGTTGTGAATCCGGTCCTGCCGCTCTCCTTCAAGCAGGAGAAGGAGACCGATTTCCGCGACACGGTGGTCTCGCTGCTGATCGACAATTCCGGATCGATGCGTGGCCGGCCGATCACCATCGCCGCTTTGTCCGCCGACATATTGGCGCACACGTTGGAACGTTGCGGCGTTAAGGTCGAAATCTTGGGCTTCACCACCCGCGCCTGGAAGGGTGGGCAGTCGCGCGAACGCTGGATCGCCGCCGGCAAGCCGGCAAATCCGGGCCGCCTCAACGACCTCAGGCACATCATCTACCAGGCCGCCGACGCACCCTGGCGCCGCGCGCGCAAGAATCTGGGCCTGATGCTGCGCGAGGGTTTGCTGAAGGAGAATATCGACGGCGAGGCTCTGCAGTGGGCAGCCCATCGGCTGATGGGGCGTCCGGAACAGCGTCGCATCATGATGGTGATCTCCGATGGCGCGCCGGTCGACGACTCGACGCTGTCGATCAACAGCGGCAACTATCTCGAGCAGCACCTACGCGATGTGATCAAGACGATCGAGAATGCCGGCGCGATCGAGCTGATCGCCATCGGCATCGGCCACGACGTGACCCGCTATTACCGTCGCGCGGTCACGCTGGTGGACGCCGAACAGCTGGGCGGCACCATGCTGGGCAAGCTGTCGGAACTGTTCGAAGTCGAAACCGGGCGGCGAAGGGCGGCCTAATCGTCGATCGCCTGGTAGACCAGGTTCAGGAAATCGACCTCCATGGGCGTTGTCGCACTGCCGGCGAGCAACTGCGGCATCATCAGCATCACCATGTCTTCCTTGGGATCGTTCGACCAGGCTGTGCTGAACGCGCCGCCCCAGCCGTAGCGGCCAACCGACCCCAGTCCCATCTGCGCCGGATCGTCGATCACGGCCAGGCCCAGGCCAAACCCGCGTGTGCTCCACATATCCCAGCCGAAGAACGGCACCATGCGTTGCTGCGGCGTCAGATAGTTGGTCCGCATCAGCTCGACCGACTTGCGCGACAGGATACGGTCGGCGCCGCCTCGCCCCTGCTCCAGCAGCATGCGGCCGAAGCTCAGATAATCATCGATCGTGCCGACGAGGCCGCCCGCGCCTGACGGCACGGCAGGCGGGTTCGCCCAGCGGCTGGTCGGGCCAGGCCGGTCGAAGAGCACGCGTTTGCCGTCTGCAGGGTTGATCGCATGCGCCACGGGAAACCGCGCCATCTTCCCCGGTGGGACATGGAAGGCCGTGTCGCGCATGCCCAGCGATTCGAACAGGCGGGATTGCAGGAATTGCTCGAGCGGCATGCCCGAGGCGCGGGCGACGACGAAGCCGAGCACGTCGGTCGTGTAGCCGTAGAGCATTTCCCGGCCCGGATCGAACACCAGCGGCAGGGCACCCAGGATTTTGAGCCATTCGTCCGGCCCCGCACCCTGGAGCAGAAACCCTGTCGGCAGGTTCAGTCCGGCTGATGCCTCGGCCAGCGGCCCTTGCGCGGTGAAGCGGCTGAGAATGCCGGCGCGGTGGGTCAGGAGGTCCAGCACTGTGACAGAGCGTGGCGCGGGATAGGTGTCGTCGAGCGGCCCGGCTGGGTCGCGCAGCACGCGTGGATTGGCGAATTCGGGCAGAAAGCGCTCGATCGGATCGTCCAGGCGGAGCTTGCCCTCCTCCAGCAGCATCATCGTCGCTACGCTGATGATCGGCTTGGTCATGGAAGCCAGACGAAAGATCGTGTCGCGCCGCATCGGCACCTGCTGCTCTTCATCCTGGAAGCCCAGGACATCGACATGGGCGATGGCGCCGTGGCGGTAAAGCAGCGTAACGACGCCGGTGACGATCCCGCCGTCGATATAGGCCTGCATACCGGCTGTCAGCCGCTGAAGCCGCGCCTCCGAGAATCCGCCCGTCATGTCTTCCTCCCCGCCCCCAGTTTGACCAACTTTACGCGGTCATTGCGTGCGAAGCGAAGCAATCCGGCGCAGCGCACCTAGCCTCCCTGCCCGATTTTCGCTAAACCGCGCCCATGACTTACCGCCCTCGCCCGATTTCGGGTTTTCCCGAACACCTCCCCGAAATCCGGATGGTCGAGCTGCAAATGCTCGATCGCATCCGCGCCACTTTCGAAAGCTATGGCTTCGCCTCGATCGAGACGCCGTCGGTCGAGGAGCTCGAGGTCCTGCTGGCCAAAGGGGAAACGGACAAGGAAATCTATACGATCGAGCGGCTGCAGGCCGACGAGAACGCCGGCGGCGAAGCGCGCCTCGGTCTGCATTACGATCTGACCGTGCCGTTTGCCCGCTATGTGGCGCAGCATTTCAACGAGCTGGTCTTCCCGTTCAAGCGCTACCAGATGCAGCGCGTGTGGCGCGGCGAACGCCCGCAGGCGGGCCGTTTCCGCGAATTCACGCAATGCGATATCGACGTGATCGGCATCGATAATCTGGCGGTGACGTTCGATGCCGAGTTGGCAGCCGTTGCTTTACAGGCGCTCAGTGCCATCGGGGTTTCCGGCGTAACGCTGCATATCAGCAACCGGAAGA
>DATJHU010000182.1:0-18706 GCA_035493715.1 Alphaproteobacteria bacterium
TCATCCATCGGCTGGCTACTGGCCGACACCTCCCGCCTGATCCGCAAGCTGGCCGACAGGCGCCTTGGGCCGCTTGGGCTGACCCGTGCGCAGTGGCAGGCGCTGGGCGCGCTGAAGCGGATGGGTCCGCTCACCCAGGCCGCGCTTGCCGAATATATGGAAGTTGAAACCGCGACCATCGCGCGCCTGACCGACCGGCTGGAGGCCTCCGGCTGGATCGAACGAAAGCCGGACGCGAACGACCGCCGGGTCAAGCTGGTCTCGATGACCGGCAAAGCCAACGCGATCATGGATGAGGTCGGCGTCATCGGGCAAAAGCTGCGCGACGATATGCTGAGCGACCTGTCGGGGCAGGAACGGACACAGCTCGTTCATGCCCTGATGACAATGAAAACCCGATTGATCCGCCTGTTGGAAACACCATGAGCCAAGTCCAAACCGAACGCACGATCCCCGCGGCGCCGGCCCCGGTCACCAACCTGGTCCCGGGCAGCACCCGCCGGCGCGTCACCTGGCGCCGCATTCTGTTGACGGCCGGCCCCGTCGTACTCGTCGTGGTCGGCGGACTCTATTACCTGTTCACCGGCCGCTATGTGTCGACCGACGACGCCTATGTGAAGTCGCGGATGCTGTCGGTCACCGCCACTGTCGCCGGCCAGGTCGTAGCCGTGCCGGTCAACGACAACCAGGTTGTGAAGAAGGGCGACGTTCTGGTCCAGATCGACCCCGTGCCCTACAAGCTTCGCCTCGCCTCGGCCGAGGCCGACCTTGCCCGTACCGTGCAGGATGCCGATGCTCTCCGCGCCACGATACGCGGCCAGCAGCAGGATCTGGTCCAGGCCAACGCCGACGTCGAGTACTACCAGCGCGAGTTCGCCCGCCAGGCGCCGCTGCTGGCGAGCGGCGCGGTCGCCCGCACCAACAACGACAAGGCCCAGCGCGACGTGGTCTCGGCCAAGGCCAAGGCGGCGGCGATCCAGCACCAGATCGATTCCAACGTCGCCCAGCTGGGCGGCAATATCGACACGCCCGACCAGCAGCTTCCGACCTATCTGACGGCGCTCTCCGCCCGTGACACCGCCGCTTACAATCTCGACAAGGCGACGATCCGCGCTGCCGCGGACGGCCGTATCGGCGCCGTAACGGTGCGCACCGGCGAATATGTCGCGCCCGGCCAGAACCTGTTCCCGCAGGTGGTGCAGGACGACACCTGGGTCGAGGCCAACGTTCGCGAAACCGACCTGACCCATGTGCGCGACGGCCAGCCGGCGACCTTCACGGTCGACGCCTATCCCGGCGAGGTCTGCAAGGCGCATGTGCAGAGCTTCAGCCCGGCCACCGGTTCCGAACTCTCGGTCCTGCCGGCCGAGAACGCGACCGGCAACTGGGTAAAGATCGTTCAGCGCCTGCCGCTGAAGCTCGTGCCGATTCCCGGGGAGTGCAATATCACGCTGCGCGCCGGTCTGTCGGTCAATGTCGAGATCGATACCGGCGCCTATCCCCACCTTCCGGCCTTCCTGCAGTAAGAACCGGCCTGCAGTAAAACCGGCTGACGCCAGGTGGCCGTCGTCGACCTCGTTCGGCCCGCGACCAGCGAGCCGAACCGGTTGATGATCACGCTGATCGCCATGGCGGCGGTCACCATGCAGCTGCTCGACACGACCATCGCCAATGTCGCCCTGCCCCATATGCAGGGCGGCCTGGCCGCCACCCAGGATGAAGTTGCCTGGGTTCTCACCTCCTACATCGTCGCCGCCGCCATCAGCACGCCGATAACCGGCTGGCTGGCAACCCGTTTCGGCCGCACCCGGCTGTTCGTCACGGCTCTGGCAGGCTTCACTGTCGCATCCGCGCTGTGCGGACTGGCGACCTCGCTGCCGCAGATCGTGTTCTTCCGCATCCTCCAGGGGCTCTCGGGCGCGGCGCTGGTGCCGCTGTCGCAGGCCATCCTGCTGGATGCCTATCCGCGCAGCGAGATGACCCGCGCCATGGGCATCTTCAGCATGGGCGTGATGATCGCGCCGATTCTGGGGCCCGTGCTGGGCGGTTACCTGACCGACCAGTACAGCTGGCGCTGGTGTTTCTATATCAACGTGCCCTTGGGCATCATCGCCATAATGGGCGCGCTGGCCTTCGTGCCGGAAACCGTCAGCAAGTCCGATCACAGGCTGGACTGGTTCGGTTTCGGTTTCCTCAGCCTTGCCATCACCTGCGTGCAGCTTGTGCTCGACCGGGGCGAGCAGCGCGGCTGGTTCCAGTCCCCGGAAATCCAGCTCGAGGCGGCACTGGCGATCTTCTCGCTCTACATGTTCGTCGTGCACAGCACCACCACCAAACGTCCGTTCTTCGACGTCCGCCTGTTCCAGGACCAGACCTACGTCGTCTCGACGATCATCATGATGCTGATCTTCATCGTCTATTACGGGTCGATGGTGCTGACCCCGCAGATGCTGCAGCAGGAATTCGGCTATCCGGTGCTGACCGCCGGCCTGATCATGGCGCCGCGCGGCGCGGGAACGATCCTGGCCATCCTGGTCAGCAGCCGCATCAACAAATGGGTCGGGCCGCGCCCACTGATCGTGTTCGGCCTGCTGGTCAGCGGGATCACGCTTTACGTCATGTCGGGTTGGAACATCATGACCAACCCGCGCACGATCATCCTCACCGGGTTGATCCAAGGCGCCGGCTCAGGCTGCATCAACGTGCCGATCACGACCATAGCCTTCGCGACGCTGCCCGGCGAGCTTAGGACCGAGGCGGCCGGCTTCTACAACCTGATGCGCAATATCGGCAGTGCCATCGGCGTGTCGATCGCCGCCTCGCAGCTGGTGGAATCGACGCAGATCAATCACGGCTACCTGTCGGAATTCATGACGCCGTTCCGCCACATCACACTGCCGCACGGGCCGCTGGCCATGCATATGCTGAATCTCGGCATCACCCAGCAGGCGGCGATGATCGCATTCATCAACATCTTCTGGCTGCTGGGGATTCTGTGCGTCGCGATCACCCCGCTGGTGCTGTTCCTGCGGGTGCCTAAGATGCCGGCGGCGCCCAACCACGCCGCGGCGGGCGAATAGCGCTATCCCTGCCCGTCCATGAAGGCTGGATAGCGCGAAACGAGCTCGCTGACCTCGTTGTCCGACACGGCGAACTCGAAGCGCTGGCCTTTGCCGTCCTGGCGCAGACCGTAGACATTGGTGAAGCGGAACGGCGCCTTGCCGTCGGTCGGCCGGATTTCGAAAGTCAGGTGGCAGAGGCAGAAACCGTCCGACACCGGCACCAGCTTGGAGTCCGCCAGATGCATCGCGCCGAGGCCATATTCCTGGAAGCGCTTCATCCACGGCACCATGCGGGTCCGCGCCTCCGCCTGCGTGGCGAAGCCGCCGACATGGCCGAGCGTGAACGCGGTGAACGGCTCGGCGTAATGGCTGGGAATGGCGACCGGATCGTTGGCGGTGGAGGCCCGGCCGTAGCTGTCGACGAAAGCCTGCGCCTTGGCGAGATCGAGCATCGGTTCTCCCTCCCTTCCCTCAGCGTTGCGCGCCGGGTTTCCACAAAACGTCGCCGGCGCCTGTCTTCAAATTGATCCAGCGGGCCATCACGAACAGATGGTCGCTCAGCCGGTTGAGATATTGCAGGACCGCCGGGTTGACCTGCTCCTCACGCGCCAGCGTCCACCCTTCGCGCTCGGCACGGCGCACGACGCTGCGCGCCAGGTGCAGATAGGCCGCGGCGGGAGCCCCACCCGGCAGTACGAAGGATGTCAACGGCGCGAGATCGGTGTTCATCGCGTCGATCTCTTTTTCCAGCCGCTTCACCTGGCCGGGTGTGATGCGCAGCCGGCTGCCCGGCTCGGGATCCTCGCCCGGCATGCAGAGGTCGGCGCCCAAGTCGAACAGGTCGTTCTGGATGCGCATCAACGCCGCCGCCGCCTCGGGATCGGATAGCCCGATCGCGTCCAGCCGCGCGACGCCGATAACGCCGTTGGCCTCGTCCACCGTGCCCATCACGTTGACGCGCAGCGAATCCTTGCCGACCCGCTGCCCGTCGCCCAGCCCGGTCTGCCCCTTGTCGCCGGTGCGCGTATAGATCTTGTTGAGCTTGACCATGCGCCGCGGTTACTTCGCCGCAGTCGGCTGGGCAGCGGAAACCTGCGTCGCCGCAGCGGACTGGGCCGGGTCGTGCGGCGCGCCGATGTCCCAGCCGCCGCCGACCGCCTTGTAGATCGCGATCAGGTTGGTCGAGATCGTCACGCTGCTGCGTACCATCTCGGCCTGCGAGAGGTAGAGCCGGCGTTCGGAATCCAGCACTTCCAGGAAGCTCGAAAGGCCGGCCCGATAGCGCTGCTGGGCCAGGTTCAGCGAATTGGCGTTGGCCGTGGCGGCGCGTTGCAGCGACTGAAGCCGGATCTGCTCCGCCTCATAGGACGAAACCGAGTTCTCGACGTCGTGAAGCGCCTGCAGCACGGTCGTCTTGTAGTTCAGCGCCGCCTCCTTCTGGCGGACCTCCTGGACCGTGATGTTCGCGTATGTCACGCCGTTGAACACCGGAATGGAGAGCGCCGGGCCGATCGAATAGAATTTGCTGGCCCAGTTGCCCAAATTGTTGAAGCGCAGCGCCTGCACGCCGATCGAGCCCGTTAAGGTGAGGCGCGGATACAGGTCGGCCGTCGCGACGCCGATATTGGCCGTCGCGGCGTGCAGGTTCGCCTCGGCGCTGCGAATGTCGGGGCGGCGGTGCGCCAGCTCCGACGGCATGCCGATCGGAATCTTCGGCGGGTTCGGCGGCAGAGGCTTGGCGTCGCGCAGCTCCTTCTCGAGCGCGCCGGGTTCCAGGTCGAGGAGATAGCTGAGCGCATTGACCGCATGGCTCAGCTGGTCTTGCAGCGCAGGCAATTGCGCCTCGGTGGTCGCGACTTCGGCCGCGGCGCTCTCGACGTCCAAATTGCTGGTCTCACCGCCGGCCGCCTGTGCCTTGGTCAGCTTGTAGGCGTCCTGCTGTGCACGCAGGTTATCCTTCGTGACCGCGATCAGCCGCTGGATACCGCGCAACTGCATGTAACTGCGCGCCACCTCGGCATAGACCGAGATCATGGCGTCGTGTTGCGCCTCGACCACGGCCTGCGCTTGCGCCTCGGCGGATTCGACGGAGCGGCGAACGCGTCCGAACACGTCGATCTCCCATGATGCATCGAAGCCGGTCTGGAAGAGATCGAAAGACGGCAAACTGAACGGGACGAGAGACGACGGGACGCCGTTCAAGGCGGATTGCGACGCGGTCTGCGCCCCACCGGAGCCGCCGAAGAGAGCAAGCGCGCCGTTCTGCGACAGGTGAGTCCGGGCATAGGAAGTGTCCAGATTGACCGACGGCAGGTTGCGGGCACCGACCGCCTCGAGCTGGGCGCGTGCCTCCTCGATACGCAGGGCCGCCTGCTGCAGATCCGGGTTCGAATCGCGGGCGCGCTCGATCAGCGAGGTCAGCTCCGGATCGTTGAAAGACGTCCACCACGCGATCGTGTCGGGGGTCGTCGAAACCGCCGTGCTCTGGGCGCCTTTCTGCGCGTGATCCTGCCACTTGGCGGGCACTTCCGCGGTCGGCGGCGTGAAGTCCGGGCCGACCGTACAGCCGGAAACCATCGCGACCGCGATCAAGGACGTGCCGAAAAGGAAACGCATGGGGGACTTTCCCGATTGAGACGAACGGTCCGACAAATCAACGACGACAAGGTAGATAGCTAGCTAATGATTAGCAAGCCAGCGAACCGCGCTGTACGGCAATTCCGGGCTCCCGCCGGCCAGTCGATCCGGCGCTCAGTCTGAGTCGCTGGCGGTCCGCGAAACCCGCCATTCGGGCAATATCACACGAACCGTGGTTCCGACCCCCGCCACGCTTTCGATCTGCATTTCCCCACCGTGAAGTTCGACGAGGGATTTGCTCAGCGGCAGGCCGAGGCCCGTGCCCTGATAGCGGCGGGCAAGCGAATTGTCGATCTGCCGGAATGGCTGCATTGCCTGCACGGTCTCTTCCGCGGTCATGCCGATCCCGGTATCGGCCACAGTCAGGACGAACGCCGAATCGACGATCTCGCCCGACAGCCGAACGGTGCCTTTCGCCGTGAACTTGATCGCGTTGGACAGCAGGTTGAGAAGGATCTGGCGCAGCCGCGTCTGGTCCGCGCGCAAGGTGACCGGATATTTCGGCATGCAGATATCCAGCGCGATGTCGCTGCTATGCGCCGTCTCCGCCACCAGCCGGCCGCAGATCTGCATGATCTCGACGATATCGACATCCTGCTCGTCGAGCTGCAGCTTGCCGGCGTCGATCTTGGTCAAGTCCAGGATATTGCCGACGATCTCGAGCAGATGCCGGCCGCTGCTGTGGATATCGACCACGAATTCGCGATAGCGCGGATCGCCGAGCGGTCCGAACAGCTCTTTTTCCAATATCTCGGCAAAGCCCAGGACCGCGTTCAGCGGCGTGCGCAGTTCGTGGCTCATATTCGCCAGGAACTCGCCGCGCACGCGGTTCGCCATCTCGGCGGCGTCGCGCGCGGCTGCCAGGTCGATCGCCTGGTTTGAAAGCCGGGTTTCGCGCTCCAGCAGCGCGGCACGCCAGCGTTCCTCCTCGCGCACGGCACGCAGGACGAACCAGGCCAACATGCCGAGCACACCGAAGCTTGCGACGGCGAACAGCACGATCCAGATCACCGAGTTGCGCCACGACGCCAACATGGCGGTCTCGGTCTGCGCGATCACCAAATAGAGCGTCATATCCTGCGCGCTGAGGCGCGTGACCGCCGCGCGGCGTGCATCCCTGTCGCCTGTCAGAGAACCTGAATAGGTGATCAGCGACGTATCGCCGATGGCCGGCAGCGGCGCAGTACTGAAACCCGGTATCGGTTTGCCGATCAGCGATTCGAGACGCGGCCAGCGCGCGACCATGACAAGGCGATCGTTGACGAGCGAGACCGCTCCTGTCCGACCGCTGTCGATCGTGGCGAAATATCCTTCGAAATAATCGACGAGGATGCCCGCCAGGGCGACGCCGGCGAAGCGTCCCTGGGTATCGGCGATCGCGCGTCCCAGATAGAGCACCCATCGGTGCCCCTCTCGGTCGTAGATCGGATCCGACATCGCAAACCCACCGCCCTCTCCCGACTTCAAGGCTTTGAAAAACGGTGTGTCCGCAATATTGACCGGCGGTGCCGGATATTGATCGCTTGTCGCCAGCAGCTGACCGTTCGCATCGAGCACCGCGGCGACACTGATCTGCGGCAACAATTTCTGCAGGCTGACGAGCGCGTTGTAGAAGCCCGGCTTGAGGGCCAGGGTCCGCAGAGTCTCGCCATCCGCCAGCGGTTGTTTGGTCGCGAGATCCCGGAGCGACCGCACCAGCAGGTCGGTCGCGGAAAAGGTCTGGGCTGTACGCTCGGCCGTGATGTGGCTGACAGCCGCAAGCTTGCGCGTCGCGTTATCGATCGTCTGCTCGCGCGACGTCAGCAGAACCACGACGGCGATGATCAAGATGATCACCGCCATCGCAAGGCCGGCGATCGCGATCTCGCGCCGCAAAGACGACAGTCCCCGTCCGATCTCCGTCGGTTCGTCGCGCGTCACTGCGGTGCTCTCGCCCAATGTCTTCGGATCCGTCCCCCCATTCCCGTCCGGCTTATCCGGACGCCGGCCAGCGACCGAAGAAGGGGTGCTCCAACGCCGCGTATGACGGGTCGTCCGCACCGGGTTTGCCGACCAGCACGCCGGCAATGGCGGGCCTGTTGTCCTCCCACGATGTCGGGCCGATGCGCTGCCAGTCGAGCGAGACGCTGCGCCGGGAAAACAGCCAGCGCCCGTCGACTTTCGCGTAGTGATCGAGATAGCGCATGCCGTGAATCTGGTCGAACCAGCCGCCGCCATCCTTGGGAATGCGGTGGTAGGCGATGCAATAGACTTCGCCCTGGGCGCGGTCCTGCCCCTCGAGAACGATCAGGTGATTGAGGACGCCGTGTGTGGTGATGGCCAGCCGCGGGAGCGACGTGGCCAGCCAGTCGACATAGCCTGCCGCCGAGCCGGTGTAGTGACCGCCATGGTTATCCTCGACGGCATCCTTTGTATAAAGCGTCCGCAGCAAAGGGAAATCCTGCCGGTCGACGCCCCTGGAATAGCAAAGGACAAGATCCCGTATGGCGTCTTTGTCCAGCAACGCCTGCATGAAACATCCCCTTGAATTCGTTGCGACCTATCGCCTTAGACGTAGTCGCTCCATTCCTTGATTTTTCCGTCTTTGA
Organism: Alphaproteobacteria bacterium; assembly: GCA_035493715.1. Taxonomy (GTDB): domain Bacteria; phylum Pseudomonadota; class Alphaproteobacteria; order BOG-932; family Roseiterribacteraceae; genus BOG-932. The sequence goes on from DATJHU010000182.1 coordinate 8,288, forward strand.
TATAAAATACGCCCACAACCGGTGTCGGATGTATCGTGCGCGAATCTTTGATGGTGCTGTCCATTCTAGAATTCACGACAACCGGGCCATGCGCGAAGGTCTCGAGGATCTTGAGGTCGTACCGCGCCCCACTGCCGAGGAAGGATTCGAACAGCGCCGCCGCGGCCGCCTGGCCGGTGACCGGCGCGATCGTGTCTCCAAAGCGGACGACGCAATCCTCTGCCAGGAAGCGGTTGGCGAGATTTTCCGAATCCGGCGGATCGTCCGCCCACGCCTTACAGAAGTCCTTAACCAGTTGAACGTTCGCTTTCTCGACGGCGCTGATGTCGACGGCCCCCGCCGACTTGGCCGCGGCTGCCACGGCGATGGCACCCAAGCCACCGGCCAGGAACAGCTTTCGCCGCGTGACCAGCAAATCGGTCTTGTCCTCCATACGCTCCCTCCGATGCGGCACTCGCTTTATCGCTGCGCCGTTCGGCGCGGACCGGCGAAAGCCAGTGAAACCACCGCTATCTTGCCCCAGCGCGGTTGCCTTTAACACTAAGAAATCGCATGCAAGCCCATCCGCTAAAAACGTTTTTCTGTTGGGCGCTTCTTTATTCATTGCGAGGCCTGGAAGCGACGCCGACGAGATTTAGCCAACTCAAAGGCTATGTCGACGCCGCGAATGTGCCGAGCCTGGTGCGAGCGGAAATCGTCACGCCGCTCTATCGGCGCTCCTTCCGCATCGGCATGTCGATCGTCAATTCGACCCGTAGACGACACCAAGACCGCGCTTCAGCCCTTCATGCAGGTTGGCGACCCCGATGCACCGGTGCGAAGGTAGCAGCCTTGGCTTGCCCCTCGGCCGCCAGCTGATGCAGCGGCTGGGCGGGACTCTCGAGATCGTGAGCAGTCCCGGCACCGGGGCGGACATGACGATCGCCCTGCCCTTACGAGGCTACACGCTGAAATACTTCGCCTTCGGGTGGTGAACGATCAGCGCCGAGGTCGATTGTTCCGGATGGATCTGGAACTCGTCCGACAGCGATACGCCGATCCGACCGGCATCCAGAAGCCTGAAGATAGGCTCCTGGTCCTCCAGCTTCGGACAGGCCGGATAGCCGAAGGAATAGCGGCTGCCGTGATAGCCCTGGCTCAGCAGCGCATCGATCTCGCGTGCGTCCTCGTCGGCGAAGCCCAGGTCGGCGCGAACGCGTTTGTGGACGAACTCGGCCATCGCCTCGGCCATCTCGACGCTCAGCCCGTGCAGATAGAGATAATCCTGGTAGCGGTTCTCCGCGAACCATTCATGGGCGATGTCGCTGGCCTTCGGGCCCATGGTCACGACCTGGAACGCCACCACGTCGCGCTCCCCTGAATCGACGTCGCGGAAGAAGTCGGCGATGCATTCACCGTCGCTGCGCGCCTGACGCGGCAAGGTGAAGCGCGTGAGTTCGGTCTGCCCGTCCTCGGCGAAGACGATCAGATCGTCGCCCTCACCCGCCGCCTTCCAATAGCCGTAGGCCGCCTGCGGCCGCAGGATCTGCTGCTGGTCGCAGATATCCAGCATCCGCTTCATGACCGGACGCAACTCCTGGCGCGCCCAGCCCAGGAAGTCCTCCAGGCTGCGGCCGGCCTTGCGGAAGCCCCACTGGAATTGGAACAGCGAGCGCTCGTTGATGTAGGGCACCAGCGCGCGCGGATCGACATGCTCGATCAGGCGCGGGCCCCAGAACGGCGGCTCGGGCACGTGGACGCCTTTCGCCAGCGTGTTGCGCCGCGTCCGGGCGTAGTCGCGGTCGACAGGCGGCGCGGCGTCGGTGGCGACGCCCAGCTTGCGCTTCTGGTTGGACGGCTTGCCCTCGCGCTTTTTCTGAATCGCCGCCAGATAGTCGTCGAAGGTGTCGCTCTTCACCTTGTCCATCAGGCCAAGCCCATCGAACGCGTCGCGGGCGTAGGCCACTCTGCCGCTGCCGTAGGATTCGACGCAGTCGTCCTCGACATAGTTGCGGGTCAGCGCGGCGCCGCCGAGGAAAATCGGGATGTCGATCCCCTCGCGGGTCAGCTCGACCAGGTTTTCACGCATCACGACGGTTGACTTGACCAGCAGGCCGGACATGCCGATGGCGTCCGCCTTATGCTCGCGCGCCGCGGCGACGATATTCGCCAGCGGCTGCTTGATGCCGAGATTGATCACCCGATAGCCGTTGTTGGTCAGGATGATATCGACCAGGTTCTTGCCAATATCGTGCACATCGCCCTTCACGGTCGCCAGAACGATGGTGCCCTTCTGCTGTCCCTCGACGCGCTCCATGAAGGGTTCGAGATAGGCGACGGACGCCTTCATCGTCTCCGCCGACTGCAGCACGAACGGCAACTGCATCTTGCCGGCGCCGAACAGTTCGCCGACGACCTTCATGCCGTCGAGCAGGATCTTGTTGATGATGTCGAGCGGCGGATGGACTTTCATCGCGTCCGCCAGCTCGTCCTCAAGCCCCTTGCGGTCGCCTTCGACGATACGGAGTTTCAGACGCTCCTCGACCGTTTCCGGCCGAACGCGCGCGCTGGTGTCGGCCGCCTTGCGGTCGGCGAAATGCGCCAGCACGGCATGCAGGGGGTCGTAGCCCTCGGATCGCCGGTCATAGATCAGGTCTTCCATCATCTTCACCTCTTCCGGCGGGATGAGGTGAAGCGGGGCGATCTTCGACACATGCACGATCGCGCCGGTCATGCCGGCCCGGACGGCATGGTCCAGGAACACCGAATTCAGCACGTGGCGCGCAGCCGGGTTCAAGCCGAAGGAGATGTTGGACAGGCCCAGGATAATCTGGACGTCCGGGAATTCCGCGCGGATCAGCCTTATGCCTTCCAATGTGTCCGAGCCCAGCTTGCGGTCGTCCTCGTTGCCGGTGGCGATCGTGAAGGTCAGCGGATCGATCAGCAGGTCGCTTTGCGGCAGGCCGTGCTTGTTGCAGGCGAAATCGACCAGGCGGCGGGCGATCCGCAACTTGTCCTCGGCGGTCTTCGCCATGCCGACTTCGTCGATCGTCAGCGCAATCACCGCACAGCCGAATTTCTTGGCCAGGATCAGGCGGTCGGCAGCGTGCTTCTCGCCGTCCTCGAAATTGATCGAGTTGATGATCGCCTTGCCGCCATAGAGCTTCAGCGCCGCTTCGATCACCGGCGTTTCGGTCGAATCGATCACCAGCGGCGCGGTCACGGCGCCGGTCAGGCGGTTGACAACGGCATCCATCTCGCCCGTCTCATCGCGGCCGACGAACGCGGTGCAGACATCGAGCGCGTTGGAGCCTTCCTTGACCTGCTCCTTCGCCATCTCGACGCAGCCGTCCCAGTCGTGCGCCTCCTGCAGCTGACGCCACTTCTTGGAGCCGTTGGCGTTGCAGCGCTCGCCGATCGAGAAATAGGCGTTCTCCTGGCGGAGCGCGACCTGGCCGTAGAGCGAGGCGACGGACGGGACCCAAAGCGAATTCCGCTTCCGGGGTTCGGGCCGCAGCTTGTTGCCCGCCAGCTTGCGCAGCACCTGGTCGAGCGCGTTGATATGCGCCGGGGTGGTGCCGCAGCAGCCGCCAACCAAATTGACGCCGTCTTCGTGGATGAAGCGTTCCAGCCAGATCGCCATCTCGTCGGGCGTCAGCGGGTATTTGGTCTGGCCGTCGACCAGCTCGGGCAGGCCGGCATTCGGCTGGACCGAGATCAGCCCCTCCCAGTTTTCCGACAGGAACTTCACATGTTCGGCCATTTCCTGCGGGCCGGTGGCGCAATTGAGGCCCATCAGCGGCACATCGAGGGAGTCGATGACCGTGGCCGCGGCCGCGATATCAGGACCGACCAGCAGAGTGCCCGTGGTTTCGACGGTCACCTGGACGAAGATCGGCGTATCGGTGTTGGCCTCCGCACGCGCGACTTTCGCCGCGTTCACGGCCGCCTTTATCTGCAGCGTGTCCTGGCAGGTTTCGATCAGAATACCGTCCACCGCGCCGGCGATCAGGCCCCGCGCCTGGACGATCAACCCGGCTTCGAGCTTGTCGTAGGCGATATGGCCGAGGCTGGGCAGCTTGGTGCCCGGGCCGATCGAGCCGAGCACGAAGCGCTCCTTGCCCTGCCCGTATTTCTCGATCGCTTCACGCGCCAGCTCACCGGCACGCTTGTTGATCTCATGCGCGCGATCTTCCAGCCCTTCGAACTCGGCCAGCGTGATCGGTGAGCCGCCGAAGCTGTTGGTCTGAACGATGTCGGACCCGGCCTCCAGATAGCCGCGATGGATTTCGTGGACGATGTCCGGGCGTGAGAGGTTCAAGACCTCCGTGCAATTCTCCTGCCCCCAATAGTCGCGCTCGACCTCAAGGTCCATCGCCTGGACCCGGCTGCCGGTGCCGCCGTCGCACAGCAGGACGCGTTCGTTCAGGGCATCGATCAGCTTAGGCAACGGCTTCATCCCGCGTACGCACGCCGAGACCCAGTTCCCGGCAGATGCCGAGCACCAGTTCGGCGCGATTCAGTGTGTAGAAATGGAAATTCCGGATGCCGAGCGCCTGAAGCGCCCGGCACTGTTCAAGCGCGACCGCTGTCGCCACCTCGTGGCGCGCCGCCGCGTCGTCCTCCAGCCCGGCGAACCGTTCGCCGATCACCGCCGGGACCGAGGCGCCGCACGATTTCGCCATCTCCGCCGCGCGCGCGAAATTGGTGAGCGGCAGGATGCCCGGCACGATCGGCACGGTAATCCCGACCTTATCCGCGCGCTCCAGGAAACGGGCATAGCAGCCGATATCGAAGAAGAACTGACTGATCGCGCGCGTCGCACCGGCGTCGATCTTGCGCTTCAGCGCGTCCAGATCGCTGCCCGCATCGACCGCCTGCGGATGGCATTCCGGATAGGCGGCAACGCTGATCTCGAACGGATGCAGCGCGCGCAGCCCCTCGACCAGCTCGTTGGCATAGGCGTAGCCGCCGGGAGTCGGCGCATAGACCCCATCGATCCCACCGGGCGGGTCGCCACGCAGGGCGACGATATGGTGGATGCCGGCCTGCCAATAGGCATCGGCCACGGCGTCGATCTCGTCGCGGGTGGCATTCACGCAGGTCAGATGCGCCGCGGCGGGAATTCCCACCTCGTTCTGGATACGGCTGACAACGGCGTGAGTCCGCTCGCGGGTGGAGCCGCCCGCACCATAGGTGACGGACATGAAGCTGGGCGCGACCGGCGCCAGCGTCTCCACAGCGTCCCACAGCTGGCGCTCCATCGCCTCCGTCTTGGGCGGAAAGAACTCAAAGCTGACGGCTATGTCGCCGGCCTTCTGCGTGCTGGGCTGGTTCATTGGAAAAGCTCGAAATTCTGCTCTGACGGGATCGCGACCTGATGCGATTCGGCGGCCACGGGCCGCTCGCCGCGCCACAATTTCACGGTCAACTTGCCGCCCGCCAAGGTTACCGGACGGCCGACGACGAGGCCAGCCTCTTCCATCCATTCGCCGACCTGTTCGTCGGCGAAGCCGGGCCAGCGATGGGCATGCTCGGCACCCAACACCGAGGAATCGTGCGGCGCGAAATCAACGAGGATCAATCGCCCGCGCGGCCGCAGCACACGTGCCGCCTCGGCGATCGCCTCGTCCGGATCGGGCAGGAAATGCAGCACCATGTGCGACAGCACGACATCGAAGCTGGCGTCCGCGAACGGCAGTTGCTCGACCGAAGCCCGGCGCAGCGCACAATTGCGATATTCCGGAGCGTCCAGATTGGCGCGCGCGACCGCCAGCATTTCGCGCGACTGGTCCACGCCGACCGCACGCTCCGCATTGGCGGCGCAAAGCTGCAGCATCCGGCCGGTGCCAGTGCCGAGGTCCAGCAGGTCGCACACCTTCTTGCGTGGAAGCAGTTTGCGGATCGCCTGCTCGACTTCGCCCTCCGGGATATGCAGCGACCGAATCGCATCCCAATCGGCGGCATGGCGCTGGAAATAGCTTTCGGCGCTGACCGCGCGACTGCGTCGGATTGCCGAAAGGCGCCGTCGGTCCAGCACGCGTTGCGCATCGTCGGCATCCAAATTGCCGAGCAGCCCACGCACTGCCTCCCCGGCGGCCTCGCCGGTCAAGCGGAAATAGACGTTCACGCCCTCCGGTGAGCGCTCAAGCACGCCGGCATCGCACAGCAGCTTCAGATGCCGCGACAGGCGCGGCTGGCTCTGGCCCAGGATCGAAACCAGATCGCTGACCGTCAATTCGCTTTCCGCCAGCAAGGCGACAAGCCGCAGCCGCGTCGGCTCGGCGACGGCACGCAGCGCCTCGAGGAGAGAACCGCTATCCATGATGATATCCATACATAAGGATATCTTTATGTATTGAAGGTACGCTCGTCAAGGAAATTATGGGCGGGTGGAGCAAAGCGATACCCATCAAGTCGAGCTGATGGGTACGCTTCGCTCCACCCATCGTTTATGAGGTTTTGGTCTCCGCCGCGTGCTTGGCGAACGCGGCCTGGGTCGCCGCAGAGAAGACCTCGATGAAGCCTTCGCGGCCTTCACGCGCCCAGTCGAACGATTTCTGCCGGTTGGCGTTGCTCTGGTTGATCACCGGCAGCACATAGCGCGCCAGCATTTCGTGCGATCGCTTGGTGTTTTCGAAGCTGGCCCAGTTCTTCTCCAGCATCAGCAGGCACCCGAAATCGGGCACTTTCTGCTCCAGCCGGCGGATCTGCGCGATTGCGTCGTCCGGCGTGCCGACGACGATCTCGCCCTTTTCGATCAAAGCTTCGAGCGGGATGTGACCCGGCGAGTCCGGAAGGTGGGCCGACTGGTTCAGGATATAGCGGTTGAACCGCTCATAACCCGCGCGAACATCGGCCAGCGCCTTTTCGCGCGTCTCGGCGACATAGACGTCGGTGGCACAGCGGATCGTGCCCGGATCCTTGCGATACCCCAACTTCTCGGAGGTCTCCTGCGCGATGCGCCAGTTCGTCGACAGCGCGTCGAAGCCGCCCCGCATGGTCGCGGCCAGGCACAGCATGCCGGCGCGATGCTGGGCGGCCAGGGTCCCGCCGTTCGGCGAGAAGGTGCTGGCGACGCAGACTTCCATGTTGGGGTTAAAAGGCAGCACCTGCACATGCGCGTCGTGCAGTTCGTACCAGTCGGTCGTCTCTGTGACCCATTCGCCCTTGAGAAGGCGCCGGATGACACCCAGCCCCTGGTCCAGCTTATTGCGGGAATCGCTGACATTCAGCCCCAGCATATGGGCGTCGCTGACCAGCAGGCCTGGCCCTGCCCCGAAGATCACGCGCCCCATCGTCATCTGGTCCAGCTGCGCGATGCGGTTCGCGACCATCAGCGGGTTGTGATAGGGCAACGACACCACGCCGGTGCCGAACTTGATGCGCTTCGTGCGCTGCGACGCCGCCGCGATCATCAGCTCCGGCGATGCGCTCATCTCATAACCGCCGGTATGGTGCTCGCCGTACCAGCATTCCTCGAACCCGATCTTGTCGGCCCACTCGGCAAGCTCCAGGTCGCGCTGGAAACAGAGCGCCGGGTTTTCGTCCAACGGGTGGAACGGCGCCAGAAAGACCCCAAGGCGGAACGGTGCACTGCGCAATTTAACCTCGTCTCATCGCGGTTTAGCCGAAAGCGGCTACCTGATTAGACGATGGCCGTTCCGTTCACCTCATATGAGCCGACATAATGCCGCACCATTTTGTTGCATCATGTATAGGAAAGGGTCAATCACTCGTTCTCGAGCTTCTCCATCTGGTCCAGCAGCGTATTCAGGCGCGCGATCAGTGCCTGATAGGGCGCAGGGCTCGCCATATCCAGCCCGGCCTTCTTCAGGATGTCATAGGGATAGTCCGAGCCGCCGGCCTTCAGGACGCCGAGATAGGTGTCGCGCATCTTGGTGTCCCCGGCCTCGATGCCGTGCGTGAAGTAGGCCGCGGCCGACAGGCAGGTCGCGTACTGATAGACGTAATAGTCCATGTAGAAGTGCGGGATGTATTCCCACTCCGCGCCATAGACGTCGTCGATCTTTACCGCGCCCTGGGCGTCGCCGTGATAGCGCTTCAGCAGATCGAGATAGATCTTGGTCAGCGCGTCGCCGGTCAGCGCCTCGCCGCGCTCCGCCGCCTCGTGCGCCTTCAGCTCGAACTCGGCGAACATCGTCTGGCGGAAGAAGGTGGTGCGGATGATCTCGACCGCCTGATTCAGGAAGAACAGCTTGTCCTCCTTGGTCTTGGCCTTGGCGATCAGGTCGTCCTGCAGCAGCATCTCGTTCGCGGTCGAGGCAATCTCGGCCAGGAAGATCGGGTAGTTCGACGTCTCGTAAGGCTGCGCGCGGTCGGCCAGCACTGAGTGCATCGCGTGACCCCACTCATGCGCGATGGTCGATACGCTCTCGTAATTGCCGGTGAAGTTGGCCAGCACGTATGGATGCACGTCGTAAGCGCCGGGATTCATGTAGGCTCCGGGCTTCTTTCCCGGCTGCGGCATGGCATGCATCCATTTGGCGGCGAAGCCGGCGGCAAGGCTCTTCACATACTCGTCACCCAGCGGCGCGACGGCCGTCAGCGTCATCTTCTCCGCATCGGCGACTGTGTAGTGCCGGTCGCTTTTCACCAACGGCACATACATGTCGTAGTAGTGCAGCTCCGGCAGGCCGAGCATCTTCTTGCGAAGCGCGAAATAGCGATAGAGCGACGGCAGGCCCTTGTTCGCCTCCTCGACCAGCGTGCGATAGACCTGATCGGGAATGTTATGTTCGGCCACTGCATAGGCGACCGAGCTAGGGTAACGACGGGCCCTGGCGTTGAAGATCGTGCCCTGGATGTCACCGGCCAGGGTCGCGCCGATGCTTTTCCTATATTCCGCCCATTTGCCGAAGAACGCCTCGAACACATGTCTGCGGTCTTCGCGGTTGGGCAGGTCGCGGGTCGCGGTATAGCCCTGGCTGTCGAGCCGCACCTGTTTCCCGTCCGAGAGCGTGACGGTCGGCCATGGCAGGTCGGCGTTCGCCAGCAGGGTATAGATCGTCTGCGGCGCAGCGGTCGCCGTCCCGCTGGCGGCGAGCACGCCCTCCGCCTCGGCGCCCAACGTGTGCGGCGCGCGGCGCAGCGTGTCATGCAGCTGGAAGGCGAAGACCTTCAGGTTCGGGTCGGCGGCGATGAACTGATCGATCTTTGCCTGGCCGATCGCGATGATCTCCGGGTCGAGGAAGGCCGTGGCGCTCTTGAGGTCGGTCGCCAACAGCTGGACCCGCTCGAAGCGATCCTCGTTGACCGCGACCCGCGTATCCTCGTCGCGCTTGAGGCTTGCATAGGTTGCCAATCGGTCGACCCGCTTGGTGATGTCGGAGATCGTACGCAGCGCCTTGGCCAGGCTTGCGGCGTCTTTGCCCAGCGTACCCTTGAGCGCCGCGAGACCGGGCGCGGTGTCGGCAAGCGCCTTGCGCTCCGCCTCCCAGGCCGCGTCGGTCGGATAAAGCTGGGTCAGGTCCCAGACCGTGGTCGCGGACGCAGCTTGTGGCGACTGTGCCAATGCCGCTGGCGCCGCCGTTGCAAGCAGCACGGCGGCCAAGGACGCAATAGCGATTTTGGACATGGAAACCTCCGCAAGGGTGAGCCGCGCGGACTCCGCCCGTATTCGCGGATAGCTTACGGCTCCCGCGCAGGGATGGGAAAGGCGTTGAACATATCGTTCGCGCAAATACTCGTTGAGCCCGCCTCGGATGTCTGGCAGCATCGGCCAATAAACCGACGGCGCAACGGGGAAAAACCTCCCTGCAACGGCTTTCCGGGGCCTCCACGCCGAACGACCATTCCGGGGGGAGGAAACCGATGAAGAATCGCCTGATATCCGCTCTTCTCACGTCTGCCTGCATGGGCGTCGCGGCGATCGCCGCCGCACCGTCCGGCATCGCGGCCGACAAGCCCGCCACCGGGGGCATCGAGATCGTCGCCGACGATATCGGCGGCGTGGTCACCAGCGCCAAAGGCCCCGAGGCCGGGGTCTGGGTGATCGCCGAAACCAAGGAACTGCCGACCCGCTATATCAAGATCGTCGTCACCGACGACCAGGGCCGTTATGTGCTGCCCACCCTGCCCAAGGCGAAATACCAGGTCTGGGTGCGCGGCTACGGTCTGGTCGACAGCAAGCCGGTCGACGCGACGCCGGGCAACCGCGTGGACCTGAAGGCCGACGTCGCGCCCGACGCCAAGGCTGCCGCGGAATATTACCCGGCATCCTATTGGTACGCGATGCTGAACCCGCCGGCCGAGAGCGAATTCCCGGGAACCGGTGCCAACGGCAACGGCATCGCCCCGTCGATGCTGACCCAGCAGCATTGGCTGGAGAACATGAAAGAGAACTGCATGTTCTGCCACCAGCTGGGCGACAAGGTAACCCGTACCGTCCTGCAGCCCGGCAACAGCGTCGAGGCCTGG
>DATJHU010000183.1:0-22827 GCA_035493715.1 Alphaproteobacteria bacterium
ATGGTCACCTATCTGCGGACCATCCCAGCCCAGGCCGGTGGTCCGCCCGCCGCGCCGGCAACGGTCACCGCGCTTGCGTCACCCGATCCGACCGGCGCACGCCTGTTCAACCAAGCCTGTGCGGGCTGCCACCTGCCGGACGGGACAGGCCGCCAGTCGCCCTGGGCGGCGCTGGGCGGCTCGCACACCGCCTCCGACCCGGCCGGCACCAACCTGGTTCAGGCGTTGGCGCACGGCACGCAGCAGGACACCGCCCAGGGGCTGATGTTCATGCACAGCTTTACCGGCGGCTATACGTCAGGCGAACTGGCTTCGATCGCCAACTACCTGATCGGCCAGACCAGCGGCCGCCAGGGCCAGGTCACTGACAAGCAGATCGAGGCGGAACGCGGTACGGACGCCCATAAGCCGACCGATCCGCCGCCGCAGACAGCGGATTTGAAATAGCGCCGCGGTTCGTCGATTCCTGACTGCGGCCGGTCGATAATCGCGCGACCCTGAAGCCGCGTAGTCCATAGCTGACGACTGTATCTGTCTTCAGGGGCCAAGCGTGACCGCGCTTTCGAAAGTCCTGTTGCTCGGCCTGATCGCGGCCGCATCGTCGGCCTTCGCCGGCACTGACGGTTTCGTGCGCAAGACGCAGGGAATCACCCCGCACGTCCACTTGATCTATCGCCCTGTTGCGACCGACGCGCCCTACGAGGGCAATTCGATCGTCATCGAGCAATCGGACGGGCTGGTGGTGGTCGACGCAGGCGGCGCGCCACCGTCCGGCCGGAACATCGTCGCCGAGATCAGGGCGTTCACCGCCAAGCCGGTCAAATATCTGATCTACACCCACTATCACGGCGACCATAATCTCGGTGCCGGGGCGTTCCTTGCCGCCTGGCCGAACCTGACGATCGTTTCGACCGACGCGACACGAGCCAACATGACCGGCAAGCCGATGGACTACATCAAGACCTACGGCAAGGATTACGCCGAGGAGGTCACCTTCGCCCGAGAACAGCTCAAACGCCCGGAGTTGACGCCGACGACCCGCGCCGGCTGGCGGCAGATGGCCGATGTCGGGGACAGCATCGTTGCCGGCTATACCGACCTGAAAGCCTATCCCGCCACGAAAACCTTCGCCGACAGGTTGACCCTTCCGGACACCGAGACGCCGGTCGAGATTGCGTTCCTGGGCAAGGCCAACACCGATGGTGACGCCGTGGTCTGGATTCCGGGTGAGAAGGTGCTGTGCACCGGTGACATCGTAGTCGAACCGATCCCCTACGCCGCCGCCTCGTTCCCAACCTCATGGCTGCAGGTGCTGGACCGGTTGGAGGCGTTCGACTTCGCCTATCTGATCCCCGGCCACGGCGCGGTGCAGACGGATCGGGCCTATATCGAGACGGTGAAGGGGGCGCTGAAGGAGGTTCGGCGCCAGGTGGTCCCGCTGGCCGAAAAGAAGGTCCCGTTGGACGATGTCTATAAGCAGACCGACTTCAAACCGCTGATGCAGACCTTCACCGGCGACGACAACTGGCTGAAGCAGGAGTTCAATTCCTTCTTCCTGCACAGCATCGTGAAGAACGTCTATTTCGAGGCGACCGGCCAGGCGATCGTCCAGGGCACGAGTTGAGACTTGGCTCCGCTTCCGCTAATGGCCGACGAGTGTGACCACGCTCGCCGCCGGCGCATCCTTCGCGGATTTGTTGAGGTTGATGAGCTGGGTCAGGATATTGAAAACCTGCGCGGACCGGTCGCTGCTGTCGCCGTCGGCGCCGCCCAGATTATAAGTGCGGCCCAGGTAGTTCACTGAAACCAGCGTATTGGGCAGCGGCTCCCCGGCATGGACGTTGAAAAACGTTGCTTGCCCGCCGCCGACGCTGACCGAGACCGGCGACCATCCGGGATTTGCCTTGAACTGGGCCCTGATGAGCTCACCAAGATAATAGATCACGCCCTCGGTGGACCTTGGGTAAACCTCGAATTTCTGCGCGGAAGACGACATGCTCTTGCCGTCGAGCCGCGTTATCTTCATTTCGAAATCCCGGTCTTCAGCCGCGTGATGAGCGACCTCGGCATTCGCGGCGCCGCAAAAACTGTCGGCTGACGGTTCGATGAAATAGGAAACGCCGCCTACGGTGAACTGCGCTTTCCTGTCGCCGGAAATATCGAAACAGAACCGATAATCGGGGCTGACCTTACGCAACTGATAAACCTGCGTGATATTTTTCGCCTTGAACGGCGCCGCCTCCGCCGTCGGCAAAGTCTTTACATCCAGCGTGGCAACCTCCAGCCCGGCCTGGTCGGCGCTTGTCATCGCCGAGATCGCGGTAAGATCGCGCGCCAAAAGCCTGGGCCCGATATCCTTCGCCCTGTCCACTTCTTCCGTGCGCAGCCTCAATCTGGACGTGGCGGCGATAAAGCTTTGAAACGATGCGAAATCGTCGGCCGACTCGGTCGAGTTATAGAGCGCGGCGATCGGCGTGTCGTTGTCTCCTGAGATCACGACCTTGCCGATCAGGAGGTAATAGATGATCTCGGGCGGTATTCCATCCTGCAGGTAGTAATCAATCACCTGCATGGGTATCGGCTTCAATATCCCCTGCGTGAATTCCTGCGTATCGAGGTTGTTCACGGTGAAGGTCGGGCCGCCCGACACGCCCGCCTGGGGGTTCGCGCCATAAAACGCGTTGTCGGCCGTGTTCATGACGAACGGGATATTGAACCCGAGCGTTCCCGAGACGGTCGCTGTTCCGGAAACCGTCGCCAGCGAGGTAAATGCGAGCGGATGCCTGAGGCTCGCGCGGACGATGTTCAACAGGATCGTCTTGTTCTGGCTGTCGAGTATCTGCGCGTTGTATTCGACGCCGCGGTCGCCGAATTTGTCGGCGGTCGAACAGCCCGCGACCGCAGCGCCAAGGCAGCCAATCGCAGCAAGCCGAAATCGCGCGCGCCAGCCGGCCAAACATCCCTCCCTCTATAGGTCGACTTCGAGTCTACAGGACGCAACCGACGCGGCAACAGGCATTTCCTGCTGAACGCGGGGGAATAGCCGGCGACACAGATCGTCCGGGAGGCGGCGCCAGCAGTTCGTCGATGAGCCCCGGCCACTTGTCGATCCGGCCAAGACATCGCACTCGACCTGCACTAACCACCATCCACGAAAATCTGGGAGATTATCGTGACACCGCTCTCAAAGGGTCTGCTGATCGGCCTCTTTGCGCTGCTGCCAGCGGCCGCGGAGGCATGTCGCATCGGTGCGGACGGCGATGTTGCACCCTATCGCCCGACGGTTTCGCGCACCGGGAGCGCGGTGATGATCGAGCAGGCCGACCGTCTGGTGATCGTCATGGCCGGCACCCGCGCGGTCGAGCAGGTGAAGACCTTCACCGGTGCCGCCGACCGCGCCGGCCGCGCGATGCCCGTGCAGGTGACCATTGCCGCCGATGCGAACGGCGAAGGCGGCGCGGTTGTCTGGATCGACGACCGCAAGGTGCAGACCACCGGCGAGGCTGTGGTCGAATCCATCCCCCGCCGTCCTGCCGGCGAACCCGCTCGGTGCGCTGAGGCGGCGAGCGATGAGGCAGTCATGCAGTTTGGCGACGACCCTTCCGTTCGCAACTGGGCGGCAGCACCCGCCGTGATCGCACGCGCAAGGGGCATGCTTTCCGATCTGCGCGACAGGCTAAGCGCCGCGATCGCCATTGGCATCGCGGCAAAGGCAACACTGGAACGCGTGGATATCGAGACGCAGGCATGGCTCGGACGATAGAGCCGGCGTGCATCAGCACGGCGCGCTAAGGCACCTTGCTAGTCCCCAAAAAAGCGGAACGGGAAAGAGCGAAACCGTCTCTTTCCCTGCCCGCCGATCAGTGCGTTGCGGAATAGCGCATCCCGGCGTCGACCTGGTCGATCGCCTCACGAACCTTTTTCATGGCGGCGAATTTGTAGCCGCCCTTGTCGTTCGCGGCCTCGTCCAGAGCCCGCAATGCCTGTTCCAGGAATTGCCGCGCCTGTTCCATTTTCGGCTGACCGCTGCCAACGGCCTTTGCCGGCCGGCTGGCCGTCGTCGCGAGGACGGTACCAACGAGGCCGCCGGCGGCCAGGAGGGCAATTTCACGGCGCGATTTCTTTTCCGACATTTTTAACGACTCCCGTGGATCAGATAATTTGAGGATATGAATTGATTCGCAGATTCTCGCCAGCCGACTGATGCGATTGCGGCAGGCACTGAACACTATAACGCCACGCAAGTTCCGATCGTTAGCCCGCCGTGTAGCCCCCATCAACATAGATCGTCTGACCCGTGATGAACGCCGCCGCCGGCGATGCCAGGAAGACCAGGACGCCGGTCACGTCCTCGATTTCGCCGAGCCGACCAAGCGCGGTGCGGCGAACGACCTCGCCGTAAAGTTCCGGCTGGGTACGCACCAGTTCCCGGTTGAGGTCGGTCACGATCACGGTCGCGCCGATCGTGTTGACCGTAATGCCGTAGGGTCCAAGCTCGAAGCAGAGCGCGGCGCCCAGATTGGCCAGGCCGGCCTTGCTCGCCGAGTAGGCTGTGCGGGTCGCCATGCCCCGGCCTGACAGGATCGACCCCATATTCACGATCCGGCCGCTTTTGCGTGCCTTCATGCTGCCTGAGAAAGCGCGACTGGTGAGATAAGCGCCCGTTAGGTTCACATCGATGATCCGCTGCCACTCGTCGAGCGGCAGGTCGGACATCAGCTTCGGCGAGGTGATGCCGGCATTGTTGAACAGAATGTCCGCGGGCCCGAGTTCGTGTTCGATTGTCGCTGCGGCCGCGTTCACCTGCGCCTCGTCAGTGACCTCGACCTCAACGACCAAGGCGCGGCGGCCGGCCTTGCGCACGGCGTCGGCAGCGGCCTCCAGCTTTGCTCGGTTGCGGCCGAGCACGGCAACATCCGCCCCGGCCTGCGCCAACGCCAAGGCACCGGCCGCGCCGATCCCCCCGCTGCCCCCGGTCACGACGGCAACCTGGCCGTCCAAGCGGAATCGGTCGGTCATTCGGCCTCGACCTTGCGCGCGCATTCCCTGAGTTCGATCAGGGCGCGGATGCGGTCCTGCAGATGGCGATACTGACCGACCAGCAGAGCATCCGTGCTTTCGCACAGCCGCTCAGACAGGTGGAGCATATAAGCGAGGATGACGTCGTCCTGTGGCGGATTCTCTATTTTCACAACCGGTACCCCGCCTGGCGTTCATCCTTCCAGCGGCGAGCCTTATAGGCGAATTCCGGCAATTCGCTGCGCTCCACCTCAATCAGCGTCACCCAGATATTGTTACGCTCCTTGATCGCGCCCCGCACGGCCTGAAACAGCGCCCGGCGCTGCTCGGGCGAGAATTGCATCGCGGCGGTTTCGGAGAGCGCCAGGCGGACCTCGATTTCCGTCTTGCCGTCCTCGGTCGTGTAGACCCGGCCGGCATATTCGGCAACGTCGGGATGCGCGAACACGGCGGCGTCGATGGCCGAGGGCCACACATTGTTGCCGCGGATCTTCATCATGTCGTCGAAACGGCCGATCGTGCCGCATTCGATCGCGTTCCAGCCCCAGCCCGACCCGGTATCGCCATGCGCCACGAACCGCGCCGCATCGCCGGTACGGAAGCGCACGACCGGCGAGCCCTCGACCGACAAATTGGTCACCACCAGTTCGCCGATCTCACCGGACGGCGTCGGCTCCAGCGTCACCGGATCGACAACCTCGAACAGGTTCTCCCATTCGAACAGATGGATCAGCCCGCGCTTGCCGTCATTGACGACGCCCTTGTCGCAGGTCGACCCGGCGAAGCCCGCGCACTGCGTGCTGCCATAGCCCTCGGCCAGGCGGCAACCCCATAGCGCCTCGACCTTTTCCGCCCAATCGATGGGATAACCCTCGGCGGCGATGAAGAGCGTGCGCATCCCCGGGAACGCCTCTTTCGGGTCGATCCCCCGGCGCATCAACGCCTCGGTCAGCGTGTGCAGGTAATTGGTCGAGGCATAGATGAAATTGACGTCGCCCAGCTTCAGCATCAAATCGATCTTGGCGTCGGTCGACAGCGTACCGCCGACATGGAAGCCGGTCGCGCCGATAATCCTGAGCCCCTCGCCCGGCCCCCAGCCGCCGGTCGTCACGCCGCCCGCCGGCACGCAGTTGAGCGCCATATCGCCCGGACGGAGACCCGCCAGGAACCAGGGCAGCGCATGCAGATAGCCCTGCATGTGAATATCGCGCTGACTGCGCCCATAAATCTCCTGCCCCTGCCCCGACGTGCCGCCCGTCATATTGACCAGCGCCACCCGGTCGCGCGGGATCGACAGCCGTCCGCCGAAGGGCGGGTGTTCGGTTTGGTCGGCAAGGAAGTCGGCCTTGTTCGACAGCGGGAATCGCTCGCGGAAAACCGCCAGCGAGGTCACCTGCTCAGACTGCAAGCCGGCGCCGTCCATCTTGGCGCGGTAGTAGGGGCTGGTCTCGTAAAGCCGCGCGAGTTGGCGTCGGAGCTTGACGAGTTGCAGACGTTCGAGGTCGGGACGGCTGAGGCCGGCGACTTCGGCCAGCAAAGGCGAGGCGGCGAAGGGCGACTGGATGGTCATTCTTAAGCCGGCGCGAACACCGGCAGCGTGATCTCCGGCGTCACGTCGCGGAACTGGACCCGAACCGGCATATAGGCCGTCACATCCTCCGGCGCGCAGCCGACGATGTTGGTGGGCATTCTGACACCCTCCTCCAGCGTCACCAGCGCGACGACATAGGGCACATCGCCGGCATAGACGTCCTTCGGCACCGGATGGCGCACGACGATCCAGGAGAACACCGTGCCCTTCCCGCTCGCCTCGACCCACTCGATGCGGTCGGAATTGCAGGCTGGGCAGAAGCTGGTCGGCGGGAAGCGCAGGTGGCCGCAGGCGCCGCATTTGACGATCTTGAGCGTGTGCTCCTTGCAGGCCTGCCAGAACGGTGTGCTTTCCGGATCGAGCGCCGGCAGCGGTTTCTCGTAGCTCATCGTCTCAGTTCCTCAGCACAAGCGCGCTGCCGCAGGTCATCGCCCCGGCCGTGGTCAGACACACCTCGACATCCGGCACCTGGCGCACGCCGGCGTCGCCGCGCAGCTGCTGCACCGCCTCGACCACATGATTCAGGCCGTGGATGTAGCCTTCGGACAGCAGGCCGCCAGCGGTGTTCAACGGCAGTTCGCCGTCCGGTGCGATCCGCCCACCCATGACGAAGGGCCCGCCCTCGCCCGGCTTGCAGAAGCCCAATCCCTCCAGCTGCATGATGATCGAGTAGGTGAAGCAGTCATAGATCTGCGCGATATCGACATCCTTGGGACCGACGCCTGCGCTCTTCCACAAATCGTCCGCGATATAGGCCGCATAGTTATGCGCATGATCCGGCCAGCGGATCGCATCGAACAGATCCTCGCCCTGGTCCGGGCCGCCGCCATAGGCGCCGCCCATCACGTAGACCGGCTTGTGCTGCATGTCCTTCGCCCGGTCGGCACTGGTTACCAGCACGGCGCAGGCGCCATCCGTCTCCAGGCAGATATCAAGCATGTGAAACGGGTCGACGATCATGCGGGAGTTGTAATAATCGTCCATCGTAATCGGAGCGCGCTGCATTGCCCGTTCGTTCAGTTCCGCGTTCTTGCGGAATTGTACCGCGATGGTGCCGAGTTGCTCGGAGTTCGTGCCGTATTCGATCATGTGCCGCCGGCACCACATGGCCATCGCCTGCGGATAGGTGATCCAGCCGAAGGGCGCGGTGTATTGCGTGATGCCGTGCGCCGTCATCTCCCGCCCGCCGCCCAGCCGGAAGCCGGAGCGGCCGTTCATCGCGCGATAGCACAGCACATTCTTGGCGAGCCCCGCCTCGATCGCGGCGATGGCCGACAGGATGATCAGGTTGGCTGCGTTGCCGCCCGACTGGAAATCGACCGCATAGCCGGCGCGCGGCACGCCGATCTCGGTCGCCACCGCGATGGCCGGAGCCGAGTCACCGAAATTGTAGCTGACGATCCCGTCGATGTCGGAGATCTTCAGCCCCGCATCGGCGGTCGCCTTGATGCAGGCCTCCGACGCCAGGCTGCGCACCGTGCGCCCCGATGCCTTGGAAAACTGCGTCCAGCCGATGCCGGCCAGAGCGTATTTGTCCCGTACTGAAAACATGAACTCCCCGCCTTCTGGGCTTCCCTACTTCCCGAATTCCGGCTTGCGCTTGTCGCGGAAGGCAATCAGCCCCTCCGTCGCGTCCGGCTCGGTCGTCGCATAGTTGTGAACATAATCCATTTCGGCCTTCAGCCCCTGCTCCATCGGCATGGTGAGCGTCAGGTTGGTCAGGTACTTCGCGCCGCGCACCCCGACCGGGCTCTTTTCCGCCAGCGTCTCGACCCAGGCCGCCGCGGCAAACATCAGCTCCGCAGCCGGCACCACCTCGCCCACCAGCCCGATCTCTGCCGCTTGGACGGCGGTCAGCAGCTTACCGGACAGGATCAGGTGCTTTGCGCGTAGCAGACCGATGGCATGCGGCAGGCGCTGCGAACCGCCGGCGCCCGGCAATTGGCCGAAATTCAGATGCCCGTCGCCGATCTTCGCCGTGTCCGCCGCGATCGAGATGTCGCAGGCCAGCAGCAGCTCCAGCCCGCCGGCGACGCACACGCCGTTCACCGCCGCGATATAGATCTTCGTCGAGCGCTCGATCTCATCCAGCATCGCGAAGAAATCGTCCAGGAACGCGCGAAACCGCGCCTTGTCCTGATAGAGCGCGATATAGCCGTCCAGGTCCCCACCCGCCGAAAAGCTGCGCCCGCTGCCGGTGAGGATCACCGCCAGGGCATCGCTGGCATCGATCTCAGCGATCGCAGAGCGCAGCTCCTTGATCGTCGCCCAATCGATCGGATTGAGCTTTTCCGCCCGCGCCAGCGTGACAACGAATGCCGCCCCCTGGCGCTCGATCATGATGTTTTCGTAAGCTGCGCTCATGCTCAATTTGTCGGGTTGTCGGACAATTCTGGACAATAGCGATCCCCCGTGCTGCTATCAAGCCATGGAGCGCGCCCGCGCCATGGGTAGAATAACGAATGCAGAGTCGCGACTTCGCCAGGATCGAACGGGCGCCGGCCTATCGGCTGGTCTATGACGCGGTAGAGCGTGAGATCTTCGCCGGCAACCTGAAGGTCGGCGATCCCTTGCCCGCGGAAACGCAGCTGGCCGAGCAGTTCGGCGTCAACCGCTCGACGGTGCGCGAGGGCATCCGCCTGCTGGAGCAGAGCGGCCTGGTCGTCCGCGAGGGCGGCAAGAGGCCGCGCATCGCCATCCCGCACTATCTGGAGCTTGCATCCTCGGCCAGCCGCGCGCTGGTGCTGGCGTCGATCACCTTCCGCGAACTCTGGGAAGCCTCTTCCCTGGTCGAACCGATGATGGCGGAGGTCGCGGCGCGCAATATCGGTGAGGCCGACCTGACGCGCCTGGCGGCCAATATCGCCGCGATGGAGCGCCTGACCGGCCCGCTGGAAAAGCACGAAAGCATGGCGGTCGACGCCTTCGTCGAGCTCGACACCGAATTCCACGAGATCCTGGCGCAGGCTTCCGGCAACCGCGTGCTGATGCTCTCCCACGAGCCGGTAACCAAGCTGTTCATCCCGGCTGGCCGCATCATTTTGCCCCGCCTCGGCACCTATCGCCGCGTGCTGGACGCCCACCGCTTCCTCTATGAACGCCTGGCCGCCCACGACGCGCTCGGCGCCCGCGACTGGATGCGCCGGCATATGAACGATTTCCGCAAGGGCTATGAGATGACCGGCTCCGACCTGGACAGCTCACTGGATGCAGCAAGATTGGGCCTGACCTAGCGCCGTCCGAAGCGCAGTTCTCGGATATTTATTTTACTAAAATGATTTTTATTTGCGCGCCTGTTTTAATGAATAAAAGTGTCATCCGATTCCGCTAGTTTCTCGTGTGAGATTTTACTCCAAGAGGGATTCATGAAAAACAGTGTTCAGCGCCTCTTCACCGCATTTCGTCCAGTCGCCACGATCGCGCTGGGATGCGCAGTCGTCGCCGCAACGGCCGGCACCCCCGCACGCGCGGACAGCGACGCGGATCGCAGCGCCATCGGTCTCAAAATCGCGCCGGTGCCCCTCAACATGAAGGGCCTGAATCCCACCAATGTCGGTCTCGGCAGCTATTGGGTCACCGTCGCGTCATGCAGCGGCTGTCACACGACGCCCGAATTCAAAACAGGCTCGGACCCCTTCAATGGCGACCCGAAGACCGCCGTGGACCCATCAGCCTATTTTGCCGGCGGCGTGGGCTTCGGGCCGGGCGTGTGTTCGGCCAACATCACCCCGGACAAAAACCGCTTGCCGGCCGGTCTGACGCTGTCGAACTTCATCTCGGCGATGCGAACCGGCCATGATTTCCGCGATCCCAAGGGCGATTTGCTGCAGGTCATGCCCTGGCCGTATTTCCGACACCTGATGACGAAGGACCTGGCGGCGATCTATGCGTATCTGAGGGCGCTTCCGTCGAACGCCACGAAGACCTGCTCGTAGCGCTGGACGCCCCTAGCGCACGAACGGGATCGCGCCCTTCCTTAGCCGCTTAAGCCGCTGCTCATAGAGCCGGCGGCGCGGGTCCGCCCGGCGGATTGAAGAGATGATCAACTCCGTGCCGTGCTGGCCAACCAGATCGGCGACGGTCGGGTGCCAACACAGGCCAAGGGATAGACGTTCCACCGCGGCGTCCCAGCTGCCCTCATGCAGGGTGCCGTCCAGCACCGCCGACATCCGGGTCGGGTGGTCGCCGACCACCCGTTCCAGCTCGCGATAGGTCAGCCCGTGGGCCCGCAGGACATGGATCGTCATGGCGTCGTCGAACGACATAACGGGCATCTTGGCCGGGCGGCTCATCGCTCCGCCCCCGGCCGGCAATCGCGCCCTAGGGGCGGCGGCCCCATTGGGCCATGAAAGAATACGGGCATTCCCATCCCAGGTGCTCCAAACGCATGCAGCCCTCCCGGGCCAGGACGGACGATTTCATCCGCGATTGTTTTTTGCTGGTCAGTGAGCGTCGCGTAGAACGGCTTCAGAGCCGTCAGCAGCTTCGCCAGATCGTCATTTTCAGCAGTTTTGATCTGCTGAAGGTACTCGAGTCGATCAATTAGATTGTTTTTTACGACAATCTGCGCAGAGTTGCCATTCTTTTCCTGCGCAAATTGTCGCAAACGAATTTCCGTGTCATGACGCTTTGCCGTCGCACGGAACACATCCGCCACGCGTTCCCACGCCGGCAGCTGGGCATCGGTCGGCTTCAAGGCTGTTTTCATATAGGCCAGTTCCGCCTCGATGCGCTCGCCGGGAAGCGGCGGCAGCGGCCGGTCGGATTCGGCTGCGGTAGGCGGAGGCGGCGCCTTCGGCTCCAACGCCTGGGCATAGGCGGCGGCGGATAGAAGCAGCGCACCGGCTACCGAAGCCGGCCGCAGCAGCGTCTTGAACTCATTCATGATTAGGGTCTCTGTCGGAAAGGATCATTCGGCGAAGGTCAGGCGAAGGCCCGCCTCGCCGCGTTCGTCCCAAGGCTCGGCATAGCCGTAGCTGAAGCCCGCCAGGAACAGCATCGCACCGCCCGCCAGGGCGAAGGCGAGCGTGCGTCGGGTAAGGTCCGGAAATCGAATCATTCGTTGTTCCCCATCGGTTTGTGACGAGGTGACGAGAACCCGGCACCGTTGCTGCGCGATGTCTGTAAATCGTCTGAAGGTTACGGCGCGTGGCCAAATGCGGCGGCCGTTACAATTGGTTACAAAGTTTTCCGCCGCTTGAGCGCGGGACTGCTAAATTCCCGGCATGACCAATACGCCCCACATACTGGTCGTCGAGGACGACCGCGAAACCCGCGACCTGGTCGCACGTTACCTGTCCGGCCGCGGCTTCCGCGTCACCACGACCAAGAACGGCGCCGAGATGCGCCAGGCGCTGGAGACCAGCAATTTCAGCCTGGTGCTGCTCGACCTGATGCTGCCAGGCGAAGACGGGCTCAGCCTCTGCCGACGGCTGCGCGCGGAGAAATCCAGCATGCCGATCATCATGCTGACCGCGTTGGGCGAGGAGGCCGACCGGATCGTCGGGCTGGAGAGCGGCGCCGACGACTACCTGCCGAAGCCCTTCAGTCCGCGCGAGCTGGTCGCACGCATCACCGCCGTGCTCCGCCGCGCCGACCCCGCCGCCGCGCCGGCCGAGGAGACGCGCCTCGCCTTCGCCGGCTTCATCCTGGAGCAGGACCGCCGGCGGCTGATCGGTCCCGAGGGCACGGAGATCACGCTGACCGCCGGCGAATACGATCTGCTGGTGGCGCTCGCCCGCCGGCCGCGCCGCGTGCTGAACCGCGACCAGCTGTTGGACCTGACCAAGGGACGCGAGGCCTCGCCGTTCGACCGCTCGGTCGACGTCCAGGTCAGCCGGTTGCGGCGCAAGCTGCAGCATGCCCCCGACGCGCCCGAGATCATCAAGACCGTGCGTTTCGGCGGCTACGTCTTCGCCGCGGAGGTGACGTCATGCTGAGCCGGCTAATGCCCGATCGGCTGTCGCAATGGATGGCGGCGTTGGTGGTGGGCGGTATCCTGCTGACGCAGGGGCTGGCGCTGTCCCTCTATCATTTCGACCGGGTGCGCTCGCTGGAAACCGCGGAATCGCGCCAGGCAGCGCAGTGCCTCGCCGGTTTCGCGCAGGTGCTTGGGCCGGAATCGCCTGATCGCCGCGCGATGATGATGCGCCGGCTGATGTTCCATCACGGCTTCGGCCCGCCGCCGGATCTTGGTCATCCGCCGCTGGGCGAACCTCCACTCGGTGCGCCCCCACTTGGCGCTCCCCCGCCCGGCGAACCACCGCCGAACTTCGATATCCAGCTGCCCGACGCCGGCGACATGCCGGGCGGTCCGCGCCCCGGCTTGGGCCGGCACGCGATGATGGAGCTGATCCGCACTCAGGGTACACTCCCCGACGGCACAAAGTTGACGCTCGACACCCGGTCGACCATCGACCGGCTCTTCACGCCCAGCTTCGCCGCCTATATCGGCGCACTGCTCGCCGTCGCGCTTTTAGGCTCGATCTGGGCGGTCACGCTCGCGACCCGGCCGCTGCGCCGCCTGTCCGAGGCCGCCGACCGCTTCGGCGCCGACGTCAACGCCGCGCCGATGCCTGTGGCGGGACCGCGCGAGGTCCGGCAGGCCGCCGCCGCCTTCAACCGCATGCAGCAAAGGCTGCGCCAGTTCATCCTGGACCGCACCCGGATGCTGGCCGCGATCTCGCACGATCTCCGCACGCCGCTGACCCGCATGCGACTGCGCGCGGAAATGATAGACGACGGCGAACAGCGCGACCGGATGCTGGGCGACCTCCACGAGATGGAGGAGATGATCGGCGCCACCATGGCCTTTGCCCGCGAGGAGAGTAGCGAGGAGCAGAGCGAGCCGGTTGCGCTCGACCGCCTGCTCGATACGATCGTCGACGACGCCGTCGAAACCGGCCAGCCGGTAACCAAGGGATTGATCGAGCCGGTCACGACCCGCGTGCGGCCCCGCGCGCTCAAGCGGGCGCTGGTGAATATCGTGGAGAACGCCGTACGCTATGGCGAGGGCGCCGCGGTCAGCCTGGCGCGGTCCGGCGACGAGGCTCGGATCCGCATCGTCGATCACGGCCCGGGCATCCCGGAAGCCGAGCGCGATGCGGTGCTGCGCCCGTTCTATCGCTGCGAGGGGTCCCGCTCCCGCGACACCGGCGGCATCGGCCTCGGTCTCTCGATCGCGTCCGACACGATCACGGCCCATGGCGGACGGCTGATCCTGTCGGAAACATCTGGCGGCGGGCTGACCGTGGAGGTACGGCTACCGGTCAGCCTCTGAACGCCCCATATCAGAGGGGTAACGCGTTCGAATAGCGGAGAGTGAGCATGCCCAATCCCCAAGCGGCCGCAGCCGGCCGGCACGGTTCACGGCGTGCCGTTATCGCGCTGGCAGCCGCGCTGATCGTCGGCGCCGTGGCAGCCGCATGGTACTGGCAGGCGGAGCCGATCCCCGCACCGGCTGTCGAGCAAGCGCCGCAGGCAGCGGCCGCCCCCGTCAAACCGACGAGCTATCCCGCACCCGGCAAGGAACCCGAGGCGCAACCTTCGACAAAGACCGATTTCCCGGCCGGCGCGGCGGCGATATCCGGCCCCGAAATCGTCGCGGCCCTATCCGACCATACGGCGCTGCTGCCCGGCGGCTTCGTCGAATATTACGCGCCGGACGGCACGATCCACGGCGTGACCCAGGACAAGCATTATGGCGGCAGCTGGACCGTCAAGCAGGGCGATTTCTGCACCTTGCTTCAGGACAGCAATGACAGCATCTGCTCGCCTGTGGAGCGGCGGGGCACCACGCTCTACTGGAGCATGGACGGCGAGGAAGAAGCCAGCCCGGTCATCGTCGTCCCAGGCAACCCGCGGCATTTATAGGGGGAAACTACCGCACCTGATCCGCGAACCGCTTCCTGATGTCCGCCTTGAGATCGCCCTTCGCCGTCTTGCCGCCAGACGAAACCGGCAGTTCTTCGACCAGGATCAGATGCTCGGGGAACCATTCCTTCGATACGCCGCGCGCGTTCAAATGCGCGGTGATCGAGTCCAGCGTCACCGTCTGCCCAGCGCGCGGCACGACATAGACCGCGACTTTCTCACCGAACACCTTGTCGGGCGCAGCCACGGCTGCGACCAGCGCGATCGCCGGGTGGGTGCCGACCTCCTCCTCCACCGCCGGGGCGCTGATGTTCTTGCCGCCGCGGATGATGAAGTCGGAGGTGCGGCCGATGACGCTGAGATAGCCCTCGGCATCGATATTCACGATGTCGCCCATCAGCATGTAGCCGCCGGGCGTGTAGAGCTTCTTGTTGCCGGCCTCATCGTTCCAATAGCCCAGGCACGTCGCCGGCCCGATGCAGCCGGGCTGGCCGACGGTGCTCTTGCCGGTGATGTCATCGCCGGTGTCGGGATCGAACAGCCGGTTGTTCATCTCCTCGATGATCCGGCCCGCGGTGCGCAACCTGTGCTCACGGCTGTCCTCGGCAGTCGTGCCGGACATCAGGCCGGTTTCGTTCGAGCCGTAGAATTGCAGCACCGCCGCGCCGGTCACCTCCTCGAACTCCGCCGCCCGCTCGAACGGTACGGCCTCGCCGCCGGTGAACATGGAGCGCAGGGACGACAGGTCGCGGGGCCGCTCGGCCTGGGCGTTCAAGAGCATAATGAACTGGGTGGAGACGCAGCACAGCACCGTCACCTTTTCCCGCTCGATCAGGTCGAGCGCGGTGTCGGCGTCGAACCGCTCCATCACCACGGTCGGCACGCCCATGATCGTGGGCGAAAAATGGGCGGTCCACATGCCGAAACCGAAGGGGGCCGGCACCGCGCCCATGAAAATCTCGTCGTCCTTGAACTGACCTGAGATCGCCGCCCGCTTGTGGAAATAATACCAGCGGTTGGGCGTGTGCATGACGCATTTGGGCAGGCCGGTCGTACCCGAGGTCGAGTTCAGCAGGAACAGCTCGTCCGGTCCGATGCCGAGTTCGAGCGGCACCGGCCCCTTGGACCGGGCGGGGATGCCGTCGATCAGGATCGACCGCTCGCCCGAGATGAAATCCGGCACCAACACGAGATGCTCCAGCACCGCCCCCTGCTCCGCCACCGCGGCCTTGAGCTCGGTCGCCGGCCGGCCGCGCTGCACCGGATGGGTCACCAGCGCCTTGGCAGCGGTACGGGTCAGCAGATGGGAAATCTCCCGGTCGCCGGCGCGCGCGCCGATCCCAACCGCGACCAGCCCGGCCTTCTCGACGCCGACCAGTGCGGCATGAACCGCCGGCCCGTCCGGTAGCACGACGGCGACACGGTCGCCGCGCTGCAGTCCCAGCTCGAGCAGGGCCGCCGCAACCCGTTCCGACGCCTGGTCATAGTCGCGCCAAGTGAAGCGCGCGGTCTCGGTGATATAGGCGGCATCGTCAGGACGTTCGGCCGCCAGCTTGCGGATCCGGTCAGCATGCCGCTCGTCGCTCCACCAGCCGTCGGCACGGTATTTCGCGGCGACTTTGGGATCGGCGGTGATGATTTTGGATTGCGTGCTTACCGAACTCATAACTCTTCCCTGCACCGGCGCTTTTGGGGTCTTCTTAATCTGGCTCTGAGTGAAACCCAATAGTCGCCCTCAGGCCACCGCGCCATCGTCCGAACTGGCTAGACACCATACGCGCAAGGTCAAGCGCTCCGGCACGGCCAAACTAGGCTCGCATCCGGGATCAAAACTGCAAGGCAGAGTACCAATGGCCTATATCTTCGAAGCTGAAATCTCCCCCGGCATGGCGCCCAAGGATGTCGTCGCGCTGGCGCAGATAGCCGAGGATGCCGGGTTCGACCGGCTCGGCATTTCCTGCGTCGCGCTGTGGCCCGACACCTATCAACTGCAAGCCCTGGCCGCCGCCGCGACCAAACGCATCCGTATCGGCAGCATGGTGACCAATCCTTACACCCGCCATGCCGCCGTCCATGCCTCGGCGCTGGCGACGCTCGATGAGATTTCGGACGGCCGCGCCTTCTGCGGCATCGGCACCGGCGCGGGCCTGGAAGCGTTCGGCATCGCCTATCCGCAGCCGGTGCGCACGCTGCGCGAAACCGTGACCGCGATCCGCAGTCTGCTGGCTGGCGAGACCGTCACCTTCGAAGGGCAGACGCTGAAACTCGAGGCGGCCACGCTGCTGCGCCCGCCGGCGCACAGGGTGCCGATCGCCATCGGTACGCGCAGCGAGCAGGTCATGAAACTGACCGGCGAGTTGGCCGACATCGCGCTGGTCGGCGCCCGCCACCTGACGCCGCCGATCGTCGCGCAATACCGCGCCTGGCTGGCCGAGGGTGCCGCGCGCGCCGGCCGCGACGCCACGAAGATCGAGGTGATGCCCCGCGTCACGCTCTGCATTTCGCATGACGAGCGGCTCGCGCTGGAAAGCGTCAAGCGATACACGGCCCATTATGTCGAGATCCTGGGCGACCGGGGACCTCCGATGGACCCGGCCCGCCGGGCCGCGATCGGGCGCACGCTGAAGCAGGCGACCGGCTGGTATTTCGACCTCGCCCGTTACGACCCGCCGGAGATGCTGGCGCTGATCGACGACGACCTCACCCGCGCCTTCGCGATCGTGGGCACGCCGGCGCAATGCGCGGCACAGATCCACGAGATGCTCGCCCTCGGTTTCCAGGGCGTCAGCTGCAACCTGGCCCCGACCAACCGCGAGTCGAACTATCTGGGCGTCAAGGAAACGCTGGACGGGGCGGCGGAGATGCTGGCGCTGCTGAAGTAGCGCTTATCCCACGCTCCATATCCCGCCTGGCCGTATGAATTTTATCGAAAAAAGGCAGCGACACACTGTTGCACCGCCGATTTTCGCAGATTAGTCTGCCCCCAACATTTTTACGCCGCCAACGTTTCATTTTGGGGCGTTTCGTTTCTTGAAGGGGAAATTCATGGCCATCCGTTCTCGCCTGCTGCCGATCCTGCTGGCAGCTACGTGCCTCGCCGCGCCACTGGCCGCCGTTGCCGCCGATCACGCGTCGAAGTCCTGGCCGATGGTCGAGGGCGATCTGGGGAATTCGCGTTATTCGACGCTGAAGCAGATCGACACCAAGAACATCAAGGAGCTGGGCGCGGTCTGGAACCACAAGTTCGAGGGCGAGGTCTCGCGCGGCACGCCGATCGTGGTGGACGGCGTCATGTATGTGACGGCCGGCAGCCACGTCTATGCGCTGAACGCCAAGACCGGCGAGCAGATCTGGGCGCACAAGACCGAGATCGCCCCGTCCTTCCAGTTCAAGGGCATCACGCTCGCCGAGGGCAAGGTGTTCTATGGCACCGCCGACGCCCACATCGTCGCGCTGGACGCCAAGACCGGCAACGAGGTCTGGAGCCATCTGATTGGCGACAACATGCCGATCCGCGCCGACAGCCCGGCGGCGGCGCTGACCTTGACCGGCCAGTATGTCTCCGGCGCCCCGACCTATGCCGACGGCAAGATCATCACCGGCCTGTCGAACGGCGATTTCGGCGTGCGCGGCCGCGTCGTGGCGCTGGACGCCAAGACCGGCAACGAGGTCTGGACCTTCTATGCGATCCCCGGCCCGAACGACATCGGCGGCGAAAGCTGGCCCAAGAACGACGAGTGGAAGCGCGGCGGCGGCGGCGTGTGGAACACGCCCGTCGTCGACAAGGAGCTGGGTCTGGTGATCTTCGGCACCGGCAATCCGGTTCCGCAATGGGGCGGCGAACTGCGCGGCGGCGACAACCTGTTCACCGATTCTGTGGTCGCGGTCGACCTGAAGACCGGCAAGTACAAGTGGCACTACCAGACCGTCCATCACGACATCTGGGAAGACGATATCGGCACCCCGCTGGTGCTCTATGACGCAACTGTCGACGGCAAGCCGCGCAAGGCGGTGGGCGCGATGCGCACCGACGGCTATCTGTTCCTGCTGGACCGCGCGACCGGCAAGCCGGTCTTCCCGGTCGAGGAGCGGCCGCAGCCGCAAGCCCCGCGCCAGATGACCGCCCCGACACAGCCCTTCCCGGTCGGCGCCGACCGGCTGGGCCCAGACTGCGTGACGGCGGACAAGATCCCGGCCGGCTATAAGGGCTTCTGCCATTTCCAGCCGATCGACTTCGACACGCCGAACGCGATGTATCCGGTGCTGACCGCGCGGTCTTCGCCGATGGCTTATAGCCCGGACACCAAATATTTCTATGTCGCCGGCTCGCCGGCCTGGCCGCTGTGGCTGCACCGTTTCGAGGACCCGCGCTTCTTCGTCGGCGGCAACGGCGGCCTGCCGGGCATCAAGACCTCCGGCATCATGGCGGCGTTCGACAGCCGGACGAACAAGATCGTCTGGCAAAAGGACACGCCCTACGAGATGCAGAACGGTGCCGGCTTCACCGCCACAGCCGGCGGCCTGCTGTTCCACGGCGACCCGGCCGGCGAGCTTCAGGTGCTGGACGCCAAGACCGGCGACACGCTGTGGAAGTTCCAGACCGGCGCCAACGAGAGCGGCCCGGCCGCGATCTATGAGATCGACGGCAAGCAGTATGTCTCGGTGCTGGCCACCAACGTGCTGTGGACCTTCGCGCTCGGCGGCAAGCTCCCCGAGGCCGCGGCCCCGCCCGCGCCACAGACCGAAACCACCTTTGGCGGCCGTGTCGTGAAGGCAACGGCGGTGACGCTGGGCGGCATGATCGGCGACGGCGGCCTGGTGGATAAGGTCCGCGAAGTCCCGGACGAATACTCGACCCTGCCGATGCGCATCCGCGTCCATACCGGCGATACCGTGACCTGGACCAACAAGGGCAAGCAGACCCACGACGCCACCGCCCAGGACGGCTCCTGGACCACAGGCCCGATCGCGCCCGGTGCAACCGGCACGGTCAAGTTCGACAAGCCCGGCACCTGGACCTACCAGTCCAAGGCCTTCCCCTGGATGTACGGCCAGGTGGTGGTGGAGTAAGGCACTAAATGCAGGCGTAGGGCGGAATAGCGAAGCGTATTCCGCCAAGCCGACCACGTCGGCGTATGTCGAGGATGCCGCGCCAGGCGCGGCTGGCGGAATACGCTTCGCTATTCCGCCCTACCCAGCCTCTTCCACGATGAATCGGCGCATCTCGCTGACGGTGAAGCGCAGCAGCGCGGCGGTGTCTTCCGTGACGGGCCCATAGGCCAGCTGGAAGACGCCGTGTTCGAACTGGATCATCCACATGCGCACGCGGATGCGCAGTTCCGGAGTCGATGATGCTCGGCGGAAGGCCGGGATGCGGCTGCCCAGGCGGGTGATGAGCTCCTGCCGGATGCGCTCTTCCCACTCGGCGCCGCCACGCTCCAGCAGCGGAATCTGACCCAGCGTGATGTAGAGCGGTTTGTTGGCGCGATAGAAAGCCAGCAAGTGCGTGACCCAGTCCTCGATCTCGGTTTCGCTCGGGTCGGCAGAGGTCAGCCGGTCGTATTCGGCATAGAGCTTCGGCCAAAAATGGCTGAACAGGTCCTGCGCCAGCGCGAACTTGCTGTCGAAATGACGATAGAAGGTGCTGCGGTTGACGGCGGCGCGGCTGACAATGTGGTCGATCGTCGTGCCGGCATAGGACAGCTCGGCGAAGGCGGTGCGGCCAGCCTCCAGCAGCTTCTCGTGGCTGGTACGCTTCTGGAGCTGCTGCAACTCGGTCGGGCCGCGTTCGACGGTCGGGCGCAGCCCGTGGCGGATTGGCGTACGCGGTTCGATCGACAGAGCTGGACGTCGCATGGAGTTTTCCGGTCACCCTCGGGACGGAAACTCTATGGCGGTTACGTTACGTCCGCAACGTTTGTAATCGCTATGGCTCCGGCGGCGCCGCGGCGCTACCGGATAAAGCAGATGCTATTCGTCGCAATCCGCGACGACGACCTTGCAGCTGTCGTTGCCGCAATCCTGCATGGCCTTGGTGCGTGCCACATCCGCGGAGTTGCCCCAACCGATGCCGGCATGTTTATGCGACGATGCATAGGCCCCGCATTTGTCGTAACGCACGACGATCTGGCAGCTGTCGTTACCCGACTTCTTGCAGGCCTCGAGCGCGGCCGCACCCGCTTCTTCCCGAGTTTCGCCGGCGCCGACCCCATAGCCGGCGTCGCCCGCGCCCGTCGCAACGTCGTCATCGACAGCGATTGCCCCCGCCGCGAGAACGACGCCGGGCTGCAGTATGAACGCCAGTCCCGCTGCTGCGCCGATAATCAGAATTTTCCTCACTATAATCCCTCCGCCTTCATTGCCAGGTCCACACCGCGTGCGTTCTTGCCGGATTCGGCCGCCGCATTTCAGCAGTTTTTCTAAAACGGTATATAATCCTCCGCAATCCCTCTAAACCCGGGAGAGATAAAGAACTTCTCTCCATTGCTGTAACACACAGGCATGCTTCGGCCGCGCCGAAAATCGCCATTTGGTGAACTGGCGCTTGCCGAGGGAACGCGATATTCAATCCTCCAACAAGCAACGGCGGCCGACCCGACCGCGTTCCACAGGGGTAAAGACCGATGAAAACCAGCGTGTGCGAAATGTTCGGCATCGACGTGCCGATCTTCGCTTTCTCCCATTGCCGCGACGTGGTGGTGGAGGTGTCCAAGGCCGGCGGGCTGGGCGTGCTGGGTGTCGGCTACTACACGGCCGAACAGCTTGAGATCGAGCTCAAATGGATCGACGACCATATCGGCGGCCTGCCATACGGCGTCGACCTCTTGATGCCGAACAACGCCGACGCGGATGCGCATAGCCGCCAAATCCGGGTCGAGGATCTGCCGCAGGAACAGGTGCAGTTCATCCGCAAGGTTCTGGACGACGCTGGCATCCCGCGCCTGCCCGAGAACGACA
The DNA here is from genome assembly GCA_035493715.1 of Alphaproteobacteria bacterium. Taxonomy (GTDB): domain Bacteria; phylum Pseudomonadota; class Alphaproteobacteria; order BOG-932; family Roseiterribacteraceae; genus BOG-932. The sequence goes on from DATJHU010000183.1 coordinate 21,440, forward strand.
ACACGCTGCAGAACGAAATCTCCCACATCACGATGACCAAGGCGGAGAGCCTGGCCTGCCTCGAGGTGGCGCTGAAGCACCCGATCAAGCTGGTGGTCAACGCGCTGGGCACGCCGCCCAAGGAAATGGTCGATCGCTGCCACGGGCTGGGCATCAAGGTCGGTTCGCTGGTCGGCAAGGTCGAGCACGCCAAGGCGCAGGTCGAGGCCGGGGTCGATCTGCTCGTCGCCCAGGGTTCGGAGGCCGGCGGCCACACCGGCACGATTTCCTCCATGATCCTGTGGCCCTCGGTGGTCGACGCCGTGGCCCCAATCCCGGTGCTGGGTGCCGGCGGCATCGGCCGCGGCCGGCACATGGCGGCGGCGCTCGCGCTTGGCTGCGAAGGCATCTGGTGCGGCTCGATCTGGCTCGGCACGACGCAAAGCGACCTGCTGCCCGAAATGAAGGAACTGCTTTACGGCGCCAAGGCCGAACAGGCGGTGCAGAGCCGCAGCCGCACCGGCAAGCCGGCACGCATGCTGAAAAGCAAGCTGACCGAAGCCTGGGAAAAGCCCGGCGCGGCGCCGTTCGCGCCGATGCCCTGGCAGACCATGGTCAACACCGAGCCGCGCCTGCGCATCGAACGCGCCCGCAACAAGGAATTCCTCACCTGCCCCGTCGGCCAGATCGTCGGCGACATGAAGGAGGAACAGACGGTGAAGCAGGTGATCTACGACATCCTCAACGAATATGCCGACACCACGGAACGGATGATCGAATTGGTGTCGGAATAGAGAACCGGCCCCGCGCGCCGCATGTCCGTCCGTACCGCCGCTCTGGTCCTGGCCTATCGCTACCCGATCGGCCTGTCGGCGCTGGCGCGCTATTTCGATCTGACCGGCACCGACATGTTCGTGCATGTCGACGCCAAGATCGACGAGACGGCGTTCCGTGAGGCCGCTGCCGCCGCGACACAGCAGGTCACATTCCTGCCCGACCGCATAGCCGTGTTCTGGAGGGGCTTCACGGTGGTCGAAGCGACGATCGCCCTGCTCAAAGCCGCGCGCGCCCAGGGCTATGACCGGTATCTGCTGATCTCAGACGATTCGCTGCCGATTGTCGGCCCTGATACGTTCCAGGCCCTTCTCTCACCGGAGGAGGATTACTTCGCGGCGAGACCGGCCGAAGATGAGCTACGGCTCCGTTACGACCGTTTCTACATGTTCGACAGCGCGGTCACCCAGGCCCGGTGGCTGGCGCTGAGCGACCGCCATGTCGACGCAGAGACGGTCGATCGCTTCACCCGACTGGGCAAGCTAATGAAGCGGGGCAAGAAGCCACTCGAAACCTGCTACCACGCCTCGCAATGGATGGCGCTGACGTGGCGGTCGGTCGATACGATCCTGAAG
>DATJHU010000184.1:0-22703 GCA_035493715.1 Alphaproteobacteria bacterium
TGCCGCAGGCTCTGTCGAACTGGCGCCCGACGGTGACGGTGAGCGGCAGCGTTTCGCGGTCGCATACCGGATATAATCCGCCGAGCGCCGCTGCCGCGATTGCTCACCCGTTTCAACTCGATCCAACTGGCTATAACAGCTACAATACGGAATCGACTGTCGGCGTCCAGGTTACTGAACATCTCTACCGTGGCGGTCGCACCGTGGCGCAGACCAGCCAGGCGACCAACACGGTCAAGGCCGGCCAGGCCCAGTTGAAAAACAGCGAGCAAACCGTCCTGCTGGCGGCGGCGCAGGCCTATCTCGACGTCGTGCGCGACCAGGCAACGGTCGAGCTGACGGCCAACAACGAGGCGGTGTTGAAGCGCCAGCTCGACGCCGAACGCGACCGCTTCCGGGTCGGCGAGGTGACTCGCACCGACGTCGCGTTGTCCGAGGCCTCCTATGAGCAGGCACGCTCGCAGCATCAGACGGCGATCGGCGATCTGGCGACCGCCCGCGCCAACTATCAGCATGTCGTCGGGCAGGCTCCCGGCAAACTTGTCCAGCCGCCGTTCAAATATCCGCTGCCGGCAACGCTCGACGAAGCGGTCGGCCAGGCCGAGGAAACCAACCCGGCCGTGATCGCCGCGATCTTTGCGGAACGGGCAGCGCGCGACAACATCGACGTCGCACAAGGCGCTCGTCTGCCACAGGTTGATTTGATCGGTAGCATTCAGCGGATTTATCCTGGCGGAAACTCGCAACTGAGCGCGGCCAGCACAAGCGGTTCGCAGGGGCGTTTCGATCACCTCGATGTCGGCACCGTAGCGATCCAGGGAACGATCCCGCTCTATACCGGCGGCCTTGCCTCGTCGCAGGTGCGCGAAGCCAAGCACACCGCGAATCAGAATCTGATCGCGATCGAGGAGGCCAAGCGCGCGGCCCGCCAGTCGGCGATTTCTGCCTGGGAACAGCTACAGGCGTCGCGCGCCAGCATCGAGGCCCTGACCGCGCAGGTGAAGGCGGCCGAGATCGGCGCCGAAGGCACCCGCCAGCAGGCCCTGGTCGGCACCAGCACGGTACTCGATAGCCTGACCGCCGAGCAGCAGTTGCTGACGGCCCAGGTCAACCTGGTCAGCGCCCAGCATGACGAGCTGTTGAACTCCTTCACGCTGCTGTCGGCCATCGGCCGGATGAACGCGCAGGACATGAACCTCGCCGTCAAGATCTACGACCCGCAGGTCAACCAGGACCGTGTCGGTGACAAATGGTTCGGCACCGGTATCGACTGATTTCCTTCGCACGGGTACTGGTGTGCGATTGACTCGCCAGTGCCCGTTACCGCGATAGTTCCATAACCATGCTCGATAAGACCTTCGACCCGAAGGCGGTGGAAACCCGCCAGTCCGAACGCTGGGATTCCGCCGAAATCGGAAAGCCTGCCGGTAACGGCGCGCCTTTCACGGTTATGATGCCGCCGCCCAACGTCACCGGCAGCCTGCATGTCGGCCACGCGCTGAACCACACGCTGCAGGATGTCATCGTCCGCTATCGCCGGATGAAGAAGGACCGCGTGCTGTGGCAGCCGGGCACCGACCATGCCGGCATCGCCACGCAGATGATCGTCGAGCGGCAGCTGGCCGCTGAGGGCAAGTCGCGCCGCGATTTCACGCGCGACGAATTCATCGAGCGCATCTGGAAATGGAAGGCCGAATCCGGCGGCGCCATCGTCAACCAGCTTCACCGGCTCGGCACCTCGCCGGACTGGTCGCGCGAACGCTTCACGATGGACGAAGGCCTGTCGGACGCCGTCCGCAAGGTGTTCGTCCGGCTTTACAAGCAGGGCTTGATCTATCGCGACAAGCGGCTGGTGAACTGGGACCCCAAGCTGCACACCGCGATCTCCGACCTGGAGGTCGAGGCCAAGCCGCATAAGGGTTCGCTGTGGCATCTGCGCTACGCCATCGCGGGCGAGCCCGACCGGGTGCTGGTCGTGGCCACGACGCGGCCCGAGACCATGCTGGGCGACACCGCCGTCGCGGTGAACCCGGAGGACGAGCGCTACAAGGACCTGATCGGCAAGCACGCCATCCTGCAGCTGGTCGGCCGTCTGCTGCCCATCGTCGGCGACGAGCATGCCGATCCGGAAACCGGCAGCGGCGCGGTCAAGATCACGCCGGCGCATGACTTCAACGATTTCGAGGTCGCCCGCCGCCACGGGCTGGAGCTGATCAACGTCTTCGACAGCAACGCGCACCTGAACGACAACGTGCCCGAGCGCTTCCAGGGCATGGAGCGCTATGCCGCCCGCAAGGCGATCCTGGCCGAGCTGGAAGAACTCGGCGTGATCGAGAAGGTCGAGCCGCACGACCACACGCTGCCGACCGGCGACCGCTCCGGCGTCACCATCGAACCCTGGCTGACCGACCAGTGGTATGTCGATGCCGCGACGCTCGCCAAACCCGCCATCGCGGCGGTCGAGGACGGCCGCACCCGCTTCGTGCCGGTCCAGTGGGAAAAGACCTATTTCGAATGGCTGCGCAACATCCAGCCCTGGTGCATCAGCCGCCAGCTGTGGTGGGGCCATCGCATCCCGGCCTGGTACGGGCCGGATCAGACGATCTTCGTCGAGGAGACGGAGACCGAGGCGCTGGCCGCCGCCAAGGCGCATTACGGCCATGATGTGGAACTGGTGCGGGACAATGACGTGCTGGACACGTGGTTTTCCTCCGCGCTGTGGCCGTTCTCAACCCTGGGATGGCCGGAGCAGACGCCGGAGCTGACGCAGCACTATCCGACCGACCTTCTGGTCACCAGCTTCGACATCATCTTCTTCTGGGTCGCCCGGATGATGATGATGGGTCTGCACTTCATGGACGACGTGCCGTTCAAGCGCGTCTACATCCATGCCTTGGTGCGCGACGAGCACGGGCAGAAAATGTCCAAGACCAAGGGCAACGTCATCGACCCCCTGGTCATCATCGAGAAATTCGGCGCCGACGCGCTGCGCTTTACCCTGACGGCGCTGACCGCGCAGGGCCGCGACATCCGCCTGTCGGAACAGCGGGTCGAGGGCTATCGCAACTTCGCGACCAAGCTGTGGAACGCGGCGCGCTTCTGCCAGATGAACGAATGCCATCCGGTGCCCGGCTTCGACCCGGGCTCGGTCAAGCTCGCGGTCAATCGCTGGGCGGTTGGCGAGCTGGCGCTGACCGCGGGCAAGGTGGCGGATGCGCTCGACAATCTGCGCTTCAGCGAAGCCGCGCTCGGCATCTATCAGTTCGCCTGGGGCACCTTCTGCGACTGGTACCTGGAATTCACCAAGCCGTTGCTCGCCGCCGGCGGGGAAGGGGCCGTGGAGACCCGCGCGACGACCGCGTGGCTGCTCGACCAGATCCTGCTGCTGCTGCACCCGACGATGCCGTTCCTGACCGAGGAGCTGTACGAGAAGCTCGGCGACCGCGGCGGCCACCTGCTCGCGACGTCCGAATGGCCGGAATTCGGCGAAGCGCTGGTCGATGCGGCGGCGAAGGAGGAGATAGACTGGCTGGTGCGGCTCATTTCGGCGATCCGCAGCACCAAGTCCGACATCAATGTCTCGGCCGTCGTGCCGTTGATCCTGAAGGACGCGGGCGATGCCAGCATCCGGCGCCTGAACGACTATCGCGGTCTGATCGAACGCATGGCGCGCGTCGACACCGCCAATGCCCTCGGCGAAGCGCCCACCGGCGGCGCCGCGCGGATCGCACTCGACGAAATGACCGTCGTGCTGCCTTTGGCCGGCGCGATCGATTTCGCCGTCGAAAGCGCCCGCCTGAACAAGGAGCTGAAGCGGCTGGAGGGCGAAATCGACCGAATCGACAAGAAGCTCGGCAACGAACAGTTCGTCGCGCGCGCTCCGGAAGAGGTCATCGCCGAGCAGCGCGAGAAGCGGGCCGAATACGCGGCTGCGGCGGACAAGGTGCGGGGTGCGTTGGAGATGCTGGCGTGACCGCCCAGCACCGTCGCGCCGCACGGCTCTGCGGTATGATTGCGTTGGCACTCCTGTCCGCCTGCGCCTCCCGTGACCACGACGTCAACGTCACCGGACTGACCGTGCATCCCATGAACGCCGGCGAGATTGCCGCCGTGATCGTCGATCACACCGCTGTGCTGCCGGACGGCTCCTTCGAATATTACGCGCCGGACGGGAAACTGTTCGGCTCGTCGGGCGGGCAGCCTTATGTCGGCTCGTGGAATCTCAAGGGTAACCTGTTCTGCACGCTGCTCGACAACGACGTCCGCGTGTGTTCGGAGGTCGGGCACGACAAGAACGGCGTCTTCTGGAGCCCGGACGGGGAAAAGAAGATCACGCGCTTTGCCGAACTGCTGCCGGGGAATCCGAAGAACTTGAAATAATATCAGCCAGAAGAGAGGAGTGGCCTTGATTAAGAACTTCAACGATCATGCCGCCAACGAGCGGACCTACCTCTCCTGGATACGAACGGCGCTCGGAATCGCCGGATTCGGTATCGCGATACCGAGGCTCGAGCTGGTGCCGGGCATGTTCGGCCTGGTCGGTGGCCTCGCGCTGGTGGTGGTCGCCAGCATCATCCTGTTCCTCTCGACGGTCCGCTTCGTGACCGCAACCCGCGAGATCGAGGCGTCGGAGGTGTTCAGCGCCACCAGCGTCCGGCGCGAGGTCGTCCTGAGCGGCCTGTTGCTGGCGGCGATCGTCGTGTTCAGCATCCTGCTGCTGTTCGCGGCCCGCCAGCCGATGGATATATCGTGAGCCCGGACGGCCTGGTCACGGTCGAAAGCCCGCTCGACGCGGCGGGCACGATCGCGCGGCTCGAGGCGGCGCTTGCCGCCAAGGGCGTCACCATATTCGCCAAGATCGATCACGCGGCGGGCGCTGCTGCCGTCGGGCTGCCGCTCGGGCCGACGACTGTCCTCATCTTCGGCAACGCCCAGGCGGGCACGAAGCTGATGCAGATCGACCAGCGCATGGGCATCGACCTGCCGCTTAGGATGCTGGTGTGGACCGACGCTTCCGGGAAGACCTTCGTCTCCTACAACGATCCTGCCTGGATCGCCGCGCGCTATGGCATCAAGCCCGAGGATGCGGCCGTCCTGGCCGGGATGCAGGGATTGCTTGCCGGATTGGCGAAGGGTTAATCGCGCAGCGTCAGGATGACCGGCGTGTGGTCGGATGCCCGCTCCAGCGCGCGCGGCGCCCGGTCGACGACGCAGGCTTCCAGCCTGTCGGCGGCTTCCGGAGACAGCAGCCAGTGGTCTATGCGGATGCCCTGGTCGCGCTGCCAGCGGCCGGCCTGATAATCCCAGAAGGTATAAAGATGCGGCTCGGGATGCAGCGTCCGTAGCGCGTCCGTCAGCCCCATATTCAGCAGGGCGCGGTAGCGGCCCCGGCTCTCAGGCTGGAACAGCGCGTCCGTCACCCAGGCGCGGGGATCGTAACAGTCGGCATCTTCCGGGATGACGTTGAAGTCGCCGCCGATGACGAACGGTGTCTCATCATCCATCAGCTTTTGCAGATGACGCTGCAGCCGGTCCATCCAGGCGAGCTTGTAGGTGAACTTGTCGGTGCCGATCGGGTTGCCGTTCGGCAGGTAGATATTGATGACATGCAGCCCGGCGATATCGGCGGAGATAAAGCGCGCATGGTCGTCGCCGTCGCCTTCGGGCAGGGCGGTCTCGACCTGCTCGATCGGCAGCTTCGAGAGGATGGCAACGCCGTTATAGGATTTCTGGCCGACCCACAGGCATTTATAGCCCAGCGTCTCGAACTCGAAGGACGGGAACTCGACGGTCTTGATTTCCTGGAGGCAGACGACGTCGGGCCCGTCATTGGCCAACCAGTCACGCACGATCGGCAAACGCGCCTTGATCGAATTGACGTTCCAGGTCGCGAGCCTCATTTGGCGATTTCCTCGATTGCGATCAGGCGGCCCGCATCTTCGCGACCGTCATCGATCGCGCGATAGCATATTCCGATTTGCCTGTGCAGATTTTCGTCGCCGATGCGCCGGCGATTCAGCCGATGGCGAAGGACGTGCCGCAGCCGCAGGACGAGACGGCATTCGGGTTCTTGACCTGGAAATAGGCGCCCATCAGGTCGTCGGCGAAATCGACCTCCGAACCGGCGATCAGGTCCAGCGAGGTTTCGTCGGTTACCAGGATCGCCCCGTCGCGTTCGAACGTCAGGTCGTCGTCGTTCAACTGGCCGTCCATCTTGAAGTCGTACTGGAAGCCCGAGCAGCCACCGCCGTTGACGGTGATGCGGAACATCTCGTTGGTGCCGGCCAGGTCGTTCAGCTGCCGGATGCGCTTGGCGGCCGAGGCGCTGAGCGTAATCTGGCGCGGTTGCGGCGGCGCGGCGGCCTGGGTGGACTCGGTAGCAAGAGCGGTCATGCAAGTTCTCCTGCACGAAACTTAGTGTGTGGACGGCGAACTCGCAATGATCGGGGCCGGAACATTGCGATTGCGGGGGGCGAAGGCTAGTGTCCGCGCCATGAATCACCAGCCGGAAAGCACGTTTGCGCCTATGGGCCAACGCCAGGGCAGGGCGCCGTACGCGTCCGATCCGGCGCTATCGCGCGGGCGGCTGCATGCAGAGCCGGAAAGCCTGACGCGGACGGTGTTTCAGCGCGATCGGGACCGGATCATCCATTCCGGCGCCTTCCGCAAGCTGCAGTACAAGACGCAGGTCTTCGTCTATCACGAGGGCGACTATTACCGGACGCGGCTTACACATTCGATCGAGGTCGGGCAGATCGCAAGGTCGATCGCGCGCGTATTGCGGGTGGACGAGGATCTGGCCGAGGCGGTCTCCTTAGCACACGATCTGGGGCACACCCCGTTCGGCCATGCCGGGGAAGATGCACTCGGCGCCTGTATGAAAGAACATGGCGGCTTCGACCACAACGATCAGGCCTTGCGCATCGTCACCCGGCTTGAGGCGCGCTATGCCGAATTCGATGGGCTGAACCTGTCATGGGAGGCGCTGGATGGGCTCGCCAAGCATAATGGGCCGCTGCTGCCGTTGGCCGGCGACCGTGTGCTTCCGATCACGATCGACCAGTTCCGGCATCAGGTCGATCTCGAACTAGCGACCTATGCCGGCCTCGAGGCGCAGGTCGCGGCGCTTTCCGACGATATCGCCTACAACACGCACGACATCGAAGACGGCGTGCGCGCCGGATTCTTCACGCTCGCGGAGCTCGCCGACCTGCCGCTAGTGGGCGATATCATTGGGGAAATCTCCGATCGCTATCCGGGACTGGAGGCGGGCAGGGCGATCCACGAGGTAACGCGCCGCCTGATCGACCGGCTGGTCCGCGACGTGGTGGCGGAAACCGAAAGCCGCCTTGCGGCGCTGGCTCCGGCATCGGCGCAGGATGTGCGTCTGGCGAAGCGGCCGATGGTCGGGCTATCGAAAGAGGTCGCGGCGGCCGAGCGGACCCTTCGTGGTTTTCTGTACAGCCGGCTTTATCGGGATTATCGGGTCAATCGCATGACCAGCAAGGCGCGCCGTATTTTGGCCGACTTGTTCGGGCAGTTCATGGCCGAACCGGATACCCTGCCGACCGAGTGGCAGGCGCTGATCACCGAGCAGGATGTGAATAGCACCAAGCCGCGCGTCATCGCGGACTATATCGCCGGCATGACCGACCGTTTCGCCATCGCCGAACATCAACGTTTCTTCGATTTTCACGAACCGTGATCCATGAATATTTATAAAGAGTTCTCCGTCGTCGTTCGGGCCATTGTGCAGGATCTGGTCGCTGCGGGCAGCCTGCCTGCCGGCCTCGATCTCGGGCGTGTCATCGTCGAGGCGCCGCGCGAGGTGGCCCATGGCGACCTGGCGACCAACGCGGCGATGGTCCTGTCCAAGCCCGCGGGCATGAAGCCGCGCGATCTGGCGGAGCTGCTGGTGCCACGCCTGGTCGAGCATGCCGATATTGTCTCTGCCGATATTGCCTGCCCCGGCTTTATCAATATGCGGCTGACCGACGGTTTCTGGCGTGAACGTCTGAAGGATGTGCTGCGCGCCGGTGCGGCCTATGGCGAGAGCGACGAAGGGAAGGGCCGGCGGGTCAATGTCGAATATGTCTCGGCCAACCCGACCGGGCCGCTGACCGCCGGACACGCGCGCGGCGCGGTCGTCGGCGATGCTATTGCCGGCCTGATGGCCAAGACCGGACATGAGGTCTGCCGGGAATATTACATCAACGATGCCGGGGCGCAGGTCGATGTGCTCGCCCGCTCGACCTTCCTGCGTTATCGCGAGGCGCTGGGTGAGGAGATCGCCGAGATTCCGCCGGGCTTCTATCCGGGCGACTATCTGAAGGCCGTCGGCAAAGCGCTGGCGGAACGCGACGGCGCGAAATGGCGGGATTTGCCGGAGGCGGAGTGGCTGCCGGACGTGCGCGCCTTCGCGGTCGCCGCCATGATGGAGGCGATCCGCAGCGACCTCGGCGAACTCGGCATCCAAATGGACCGGTTCTCATCCGAGCGCGAGCTGGTGGAGGCGGGGGCGGTGACGCGCGCGCTGGAGACGCTGGAAAACCGCGGCCTGCTCTATCGCGGCGTGCTGGAGCCGCCGAAGGGCAAGCAGCTGGACGATTGGGAGCCACGCGAACAGCTGCTGTTCCGGTCGACCCAGTTCGGCGACGACGTGGATCGGCCGATCCAGAAGGCGGACGGCAGCTTCACCTATTTCGCCAACGACATCGCCTATCACTTCGACAAATACAGCAGAGGCTACCCGACGCTGATCGACGTCGTCGGCGCGGACCATGGCGGTTGGGTCAAGCGGATCACTGCCGCCGTGACTGCTGTCACCGAGGGCAAGGCTGAGATCGACATCAAATTGTGCCAGTTGGTGAACCTGCTGCAGGACGGGCAGCCGGTGAAAATGTCCAAGCGCTCCGGCACCTTCGTCACCTTGCGCGACATCATCGATGAGGTCGGACGGGGGGTGGTGCGCTTTATCATGCTGACCCGACGGAACGACCAGACGCTGGATTTCGATTTCGCCAAGGTGACCGAGCAGTCGAAGGACAATCCGGTTTTCTATGTGCAATACGCTCATGCGCGCTGCCGGTCAGTGCTGCGGGCCGCTGTCGAGCAATATTCGGCAGCGATTCTCGCTTCCGAGTCGCTGCTAACGGCGGACCTCAACCGCATGGATTCGCCCGAGGAAATGGAGCTGATCCGGCGCATGGCGTCGTTCCCGGCAGTTGTCACGGGTGCGGCCTTGGCGCATGAGCCGCATAGAATCGCCTTTTATCTCTATGACTTAGCGGCGTCCTTTCACCAGCTTTGGACGCGGGGCAAGGATAATGCCACGCTTCGCTTCTTGCTCCCCGACGACCGTTCGCTGACAATTGCGCGATTGGCCCTCGTCCAGGCGGTCGCGACGGTTATCGCCAGCGGTCTCAGGGTCATCGGTGTGGAGCCGGCAGAGGAATTGCGCTCATGACGTGGCAAGATCGGGGTGAGCTTCGTGCCGACCCCGGTATCGCACCCGGAAGCAGGAATATCGATCCGCCGCGCCGCCGGTCGATCTGGCCGTCCATCGCGGTCGTAGCCGCCGCCCTGGCGTTCGGCGGGGTGATCTGGTTCGCCTATCAGAGCGGGAAGAGCGGAAATGGCGGCTTGCCGCCGCTGGTGAAGGCGGACACAGGCCCGACCAAGGTGAAGCCCGAAAATCCGGGCGGGCAGGAGATTCCGTTCCAGGATTCCACCGTTTATGACCGGCTGGACCAGAACGGCCAGAAGCCCGTTGTCGAGAAGCTGCTTCCGGAAACCGAGACTCCTGTAACACGCCCGCCGCCGGCCCCCGTGCCGAACGAGGCGACAGTTTTGGCTCCGCAGGCCGGCGGGCAGGCGCCCAGCGTCTTGCCGCAGGGCAATGGCGTCGTTGTTGCTCCAGCTGCATCGGACAGCGCCGCGACAGCGTTGGCGCCGCCCGGATCGAACCTTGCTTTGCCGCCGGCACCACCCATACAGCAGCAGGTTTCACCTGCGCCGCAGCCGCAGGTGGTCCCCCAGCAATCCCAAGTTGCCGCAACTCCGCAGGCGAAACCCATCAATCCGCCGCCCGCCGCTAGACCGGCGCCAAAGCCCGCGGCCGACAGCATCGCCGCCCTCATCGGCGCGTCAGAGGCCGGTGTGCCGCCGCCGCAACACGCGCCGGCTGCTGCCGGTGGGACAGGCTATCGCCTGCGGCTTAGCGCCGTACGCTCGCCGGCCGCGGTCGCCGACGAATGGGCGCGGCTGAAGCGCCGCTATCCCGAGCTGGCATCGCTCAGGAATACGACCAGCAAGATCGATCTGCCGGACAAAGGTACATTCTATCGGATCGAGGCCGGTCCGCTGAGCGAGGGCGAAGCGAAGTCGACCTGCGACCGACTGCGTACCCAGGGCCTCGGCTGTATTGTCGTCAAGCCCTGAGCGCAGCTTGAGCGGGAAAGACGAAGCGGCGCGGCCGCGTGCGGTCATTTTCGGTTGCGCCGGCCTGAAACTTGGCGCGGACGAGCGCCGTTTCTTTGCCGAGACCGATCCCCTCGGCTTCATTCTGTTTCGCCGTAATGTCGAAAGGCCTGCCCAGGTCTTTGATCTTGTGGAGGAACTGCGCACCTCAGTTGGCCGCCCGGATGCGCCGGTCCTGATCGACCAGGAGGGCGGACGCGTGGCGCGGCTGGGGCCGCCGCACTGGCCGAAATTGCCGCCGGCGCGCGCCATCGGCTACCTGGCGGAGCAGGATTTCGCAGCGGGAGCGGCGGCGGCGCGGGCCTCCGGGCGGGTGATTGGGGCAATGTTGGCGGAATTGGGCATTGATGTCGCCTGTGCGCCGGTCGCCGACCTGCTGCTGCCTGAAACGCACGCCGTGATCGGTGACAGGGCTTATTCGCAAGATCCTGATCTGGTTGCCAAATTGGCGATCGAGATGGCGGCGGGCCTGCGCGATGCGGGCGTTACGTCGATCATCAAGCATATCCCCGGACACGGCCGGGCCACGGCGGACAGCCACCTCGACCTGCCGCGCATCGATGCGGATTTCAACACGCTCGATGCAACGGATTTCGCAACTTTCCGTAACGCTTCCAATGGTGTGCCGTGGGCAATGGTGGCGCATTGCGTCTACAACGCCATCGACCGCGAACGGCCGGCGTCGATCTCGCCGAAATGCATCGAAGTCATCCGCGACCAGATCGGTTTCGATGGCGTGCTGATCGCCGACGATATCGGCATGAAGGCGCTTCAGGGCACGTTGGCCGAGAACGCGGCGGCGACGCTCGCGGCCGGATGCGATCTCACGCTTCATTGCTCCGGCGATCTGGCGGAGATGCAGGCCATAGCCCCAGCGGTGGGACCGCTCAGTCATAGCGCCGCCTTGCGGCTGGAGGCTGGCAAAGCGTGGTTGAGCGAAGATCGCCAGCCGTTCGACCGAGTGGCTGAGCAAGCGCAACTGGACGCGCTTCTCGCATGATCACGGAATCCGAGATCGCGGCGTTCGAGGACCCGGCCGGCCCCGAAATCGATGAGGATGGGCAGCTGCTGCTCGACCTGGAGGGCTATGGCGGCCCGATCGATGTGTTGCTGACCTTGGCGCGCGAACAGAAGGTCGACCTCACCAAGATCTCAATCCTGGCGCTGGCCGAGCAGTATCTCGCCTTCATCGAACGGGCGCGGAAGCTGAAGCTGGAACTGGCCGCCGACTATCTGGTCATGGCGTCGTGGCTGGCCTTCCTGAAATCGCGCCTGTTGCTGCCCGAGCCGGAGGACGAGGGCGAGCCATCGGCTGCCGAGATGGCGGACGCTCTGGCCTTCCAGATCCGCCGCCTGGAATCGATCCGTCAGGTTGGCGCCCGGCTGTTCGCCCAGCCGCAGATCGACCGCGATTTCTTCCGCCGCGGTGCGCCCGAACCGATCCAGATCGATCGCAAGAGCGTCTTCAGTCTCGGACTGTTCGATCTTCTGGCGGCCTATGGCCAGTATTTGGCGCGCCAGGACCAGAAGCTCTACACGATCGAACCCTTCATGCTGCATTCGGTCGAGACGGCGATCGAACGGCTGTCGCAGATGATCGGGCGGCTGCCCGGTTGGACGCTGTTGTCGCAGTTCCTGCCGTCCTATGACCCGAACAAGGTCGAAAGCGGGGAGCAGCGCCGCCTGATCGGGCGGTCAGCGGTGGCTGCGATGTTCGGCGCGACACTGGAACTGGCGAAGCGCGGTGTGGTCAATATCCGTCAGGACGGCAGCTTTCAGCCGATCTATATTCGCTCTTCACCCTCCAATAATGGGCCTGATAGGACCGGTACCGCGTGAGCGCCGACGATTTCGACACTATTCGCCTGATCGAGGCCTTGCTGTTCGCCTCCGCCGACGCGCTGCCGGAGAAGGAGCTGGCGCGCTATTGCCCGGAAGGGGTCAGCGTAAAGGATGTCCTGAAGCGACTGGAAACCGATTATTCAGGCCGCGGCGTGAACCTGGTGGAGCGCGGCAACAGCTGGGCGTTCCGCACCGCGGCCGATCTCGGCGACCGGCTCCGCATTGAAAAGATACAAGCGCGCAAGCTGTCTCGCGCCGCGGTCGAGACGCTGGCCGTCATTGCCTACCACCAACCGGTCAGCCGGGCTGAGATCGAAACCATCCGCGGGGTCGCTACCGCGCGCGGTACATTGGACGTACTGATCGAGGCCAACTGGATCAAGCCGGGCCGCCGCCGCGAGACGCCGGGCCGTCCCGGTACCTGGGTGACGACCGAGGAATTCCTCGACCATTTCGGGCTCAGCGGTCTTGCCGACCTGCCTGGCATCGACGAGTTGAAGGCCACAGGCCTCTTGGACAAGCGTCCCGCCATCCAGACTCTGACCGAACCGGACGAATCCGCCGACGATGACGCGGATACGGACGACCAGACCGGTTCGTTGTTCTGACCGCGATGGCTGGTCGTCCAACCCTGCTGCTGTTCGACCTGGATGGTACGCTGATCGACAGCGTCGGCGACCTTTCGGTGGCGATCAACCGGCTACTCGCCGAACTTGGTCGTGCACCGCTGGAAATCGCCCAGGTCCGCCCGATGATCGGTGACGGAGTCGGCAAGCTTGTCGAGCGAGCGCTCGCCGCCAGCATCGGAGGGCCGGTCGATATCGAAACGGCGGTTGCGCGGTATGTTGCCCTTTACGAAGCTGCGCCGGCCGACCGCACCATCGTCTATCCGGGCGTCGCCGAAACACTGGCCGTGCTGGCAGGGCAGGGCTATCGCTCAGTCGTCTGCACCAACAAGCCGGAACGTCTCAGCCGCGCCGTGCTGGGCGCGCTCGGCATCGACCAATATATGGCGGGTGTGGTCGGCGGCGACAGCCTGCCCTGGCGCAAGCCGGATCCGCGTGTGATAGCGGCGACTCTGGAGCGTTTCGGCGGCGCGGCGGGCGAGGCGCTGTTCGTCGGTGACAGCGAGGTCGATGGAGCGTGTGCGGAGTCCGCCGGCGTTCCCTTCGCCTTGATGACCTATGGCTATCACCGCGTGCCGCTGGCCGAGATTCCGCGTCTGGCGGCGCTCGACAACTTCGCAGATCTGCCGGCGCTGCTGGCCGGTTTGTGATCTTTGTTGCTTTCCGTGCCCCGCGGGACCACATACAGGGCCGAGGGATGGCGGGGACTGCTCTGATTGCACCGTGGCTGCGGCTTTGCGATACTGATCGGGCTAACGCGGGTCTCGATCGTCCGGCAGTTCAACGTTTCGGCAGTTCAAATTTCGAAAGTGTGTCGCCATGGGTGGCTTAAGCATTTGGCATCTTCTGATCGTCCTGGCGGTCGTCGTCGTGCTGTTCGGCGGGGGCGGTAAGCTGTCGCGAATCATGGGCGATTTCGGGAAGGGCATCAATGCGTTCAAGTCCGGCCTTAAGTCGGAAGAAGAGCGTAAGCGTGAAGAGGACGAGGCGCGCGGCGTCATCGACCACGATCGTCCCACGCGCACGGTTGACAACAGCGTCCGTCAGGACGAAGTCATCCACCGCTGATCTTTCCGTTTTAAGCGTGGGCGCGACAGCGCCGCAGGATCGCGCGCTGAAGGCCCATGTTCGGATTATCCTGGAGCGAAATACTCATTATCGGGGTCGTGGCGCTGGTGTTCATCGGCCCCAACGATTTGCCGAAGGCGATGAAAACCGCCGCACGCTGGATGTCGGCGGCGCGCAAGCTTGCGCGCGAATTCCAGGGCCATGTCGACGATCTGGTGCGTGAGGCCGAGCTCGACGAGCTGCGCGAGCAGGCCCGGAAACTGGCAACCCAGCCGATGTCCGCGCTCGAAGACGCGGTCGACCCCGACAAGCTGATCTCCAAGGCGCTGGCCGCGCCGGACAATCTGCATGGGTTCATGACGGGAACCTCGCCGGTGACCGAGGTCGCGGAGAGTGACGCCTTGCCCCCGTTGGCGATTGCCAACGAACCGCTTCCCGCCGAGGCCCCGGCTTCAAAACCGAAGCGTAAGTCCGCGGTGAAGAAGATCGAGGGTGAGGCCGCGCCGAAACCCAAGGCGGCCCGCAAATCTCCGGCCAAGACCAAGCAGGCGCCGGCCGAATGACCGACACGACGACAACCGAGGAGAATCCCGACGATAAGAAGATGCCCCTGATGGAGCATCTGATCGAGCTGCGCCGTCGCCTCGTGTGGTCGCTGGTCGCCTTCGCGGCCTGCTTCGTGATCGCCTTTATCGTCGCCAATCCGATTTTCGATTTCCTGACCCGTCCGCTTGCCACCATTTGGGAAGGGCAGGAGGGGCGCCACCTGATCTATACGGCGCTGCAGGAGAAGTTCTTCGCGAACGTGAAGGTCGCGATGTTCGGCGGCTTGGTGCTGGCCTTTCCGATCATCGCCGCGCAGGTTTGGGGTTTCGTCGCGCCCGGCCTCTACCGCAATGAGAAATCGGCCTTCCTGCCGTTCCTGGTCGCCACGCCGATCATGTTCATGGCCGGCGCCTCCTTCGTCTATTTCATTTTCATTCCCAATGCCTTTCGCTTCTTCGCCAGCTTCGAGGAGGTGGCTAAGAACGGTGCGCTCGCGATCACCGCGGAGCCCAAGGTCAGCGAATATCTAGACCTCATTATCCAGCTCATCCTGGGCTTCGGCATCGTTTTCGAACTGCCGGTCCTGCTGACCCTGCTGGTCAGCGCCGAACTGCTGGAAACCAAGACCCTGGCCAAGAATCGGCGCTATGCGATCGTTCTTGGCTTTATCGTCTCGGCGATTCTGACACCGCCTGACGCACTCAGCATGATGATGATGGCGGTCCCTCTGGTCGGCCTCTACGAGATTTCCATCGTGATCGGCCGCATCATCGAAGCCCGCCGCCGTCGCCGCCGTCTGGCGGAAGAGGCAGAGGAAGCCAAGCTGCCCGTGCCGTAAAACCGGAATCGGCGCCCCCGCCTTGGCCTGGGATCGATTCGGCCTGTATAAGTCGGCTCCATTCTTCTGAGACGGTTTCCGATGTTCGATTTGCGCGCGATACGCGACGACCCCGCGAGCTTCGACCGCGGCTGGGCGCGGCGCGGCCTGGAGGCGCGGAGCCAGGACATCCTGGCGCTGGACGCTGATCGGCGTCAGCTCCAGACCCGCATCCAGCAGGGCTTGGCGCGCCGCAACGAGGCATCCAAGGAAGTCGGTGACGCGAAGCGCCGCAAGGACGAGGAAACGGCTTCGGCCCTGATGGCCGAAGTCGCGCAGATCAAAGCCGAATTGCCGGAGCTTGAGGCGCAGGAAAAGGCGCAGGGCGAGCAACTCGACGCGCTGCTGGCCAGCCTGCCCAACATGCCGGCTGCCGATGTGCCGGACGGGCCGGACGAGACCGGCAATGTCGAAATCCGCAAGTTCGGCATCATCCCCAATATTCCGGAACCCCGCGATCACGTGGCGTTGGGCGAGGAACTTGGGCTGATGGATTTCGGCGCGGCCTCGGCGTTGTCGGGGGCGCGCTTCACCGTCCTGGCCGGCGCACTGTCGCGGCTCGAACGGGCGCTGGGTCAGTTCATGCTGGATCTGCACACAAGCGAGTTCGGCTATCGCGAGATGTCGGTACCGATCATGGTGCGCGACAAGGCGTTGTTCGGCACCAGCCAACTTCCGAAATTCGCCGAGGATCTGTTCCAGACGACCAACGGCTATTGGCTGATTCCAACCGCCGAGGTGTCGCTGACGAACCTTGCGGCCGACCAGATCATCGAGAGCGAGACCCTGCCGCTGCGCATGACGGCGCTGACCCCCTGCTTCCGCGCCGAGGCAGGGGCTGCCGGCCGGGATACCCGTGGCATGATCCGCCAGCACCAGTTCTGGAAGGTCGAACTGGTGTCGGTCACGACACAAGACCAATCCGATGCAGAGCACGAGCGCATGACCGATGCGGCGGAGACGGTGCTGAAACGGTTGGGGCTGCCGTTCCGCACCATGCTGCTGTGTTCGGGCGACATGGGGTTCGCCGCGCGCAAGACCTATGACCTGGAGGTCTGGTTGCCGGGACAGCAGGCCTATCGTGAGATTTCCAGCTGCTCGAACTGCGGCGACTTCCAGGCGCGGCGCATGAAGGCGCGCACCCGGCCGCGCGGCGGGGAAGGGACTCCGGAATTCGTCCATACGCTGAACGGTTCCGGCCTGGCGGTCGGCCGGGCGCTGGTCGCGGTGATCGAGAACTACCAGCAGCCAGACGGGTCTATCGTCATTCCGGACGTGCTGCGGCCCTATATGGGCGGGCTCGAGGTCATTTCCGCCAATGGATAAGCCTCCGCTCGATTTGGCGCGCGCACGCATCCTGATCTCCAACGACGACAGCATCCATTCCGAGGGCATCAAGGTCCTCGAGAAGATCGCGCGGGCGCTGACCGACGACGTCTGGGTCTGCGCGCCGGAGACGGAGCAGTCCGGCGCCAGCCATTCGCTGACCATTCATCGACCCTTGCGGGCCCGCAAATATGACGACCGGCATTTCTCGGTGGATGGGACGCCGACGGATTGCGTCATGCTGGCGATGAATAATCTGCTGGGCGAGCGCCGGCCGGACCTAGTGCTGTCCGGCATCAATCACGGCGCCAACATGGGCGACGACGTCACCTACTCCGGCACTGTCGCCGCAGCGATGGAGGCGACCCTGCTGGGCGTCCGCGCCATCTCTGTCAGCCAGGTGGCGGAGGAGGGGAGGGCGTTGTCTTTCGCCTGCCCGGATCGCCTGGCCCCCGACCTGTTCCGCAAGCTGGCATCGGCGCCATGGCCGGAGAATGTGCTGCTGAACGTCAATTTCCCCGCGGTGGTCCCCGATGCGGTGACGCAGGTGCGGGTCGTGCCGCATGGGCGGCGCAAGCTGGGTGACGATCTGCACGAGCGGTTCGATCCGCGCGGACGTGCCTATTTCTGGATCGGCCCGCAGCGCTCGACCGAGGCGGCACCGGAGGATACCGACATCGCCGTGGTTGAGGGCGGCGGCATCGCTGTCACGCCGATCTTCCTGGATCTGACGCATTATCCGTCGCTTTCCAGTTTTGCCGAAGCGCTGCGATGAGGGGTTAGGTGAGTACCGACGCGCGCAAGCTTCGCCTGCTGATGTCGCTCCGCCGATCGGGGGTAACAGACGCGGCCGTGCTTGGTGCGATCGAACGTATCCCGCGCGAGATTTTCGTGCCTGCGACGTTCCAGGATCGCGCCTGGGAGGATACGGCCCTTCCAATCGGACATGGGCAAACCATCAGCCAGCCCCTGGTCGTGGCGATGATGACCGCGGCGTTGCAATTGGACGACCGGCGGAAGGTGCTGGAGATCGGCACCGGCTCCGGCTACCAGACGGCGGTCCTGGCGCAGCTGTCGCGCCGGGTCTATTCGATCGAGACGATCAAGCCGCTGCAGGATCATGCGGCCAAGTTGCTGGAACAGCTGCGAATCCATAACGTCACGTTACACCATGGGGACGGCAGCAAGGGCTGGCCCAGCCAGGCGCCTTTCGACCGGATCATCGTGACCGCGGCCTCGGGCGGCGGTCTGCCGCAGGCGCTGGTCGACCAGCTTGGCGACGGCGGGATCATGATCTGCCCGGTGCGCCGTGCGACCGACGATCAAATGATGGTTCGGATTCGCCGTGAAAAAGACCAAATTGTCAGTGAGGATTTGTGGCCGGTGCGATTCGTGCCCCTGGTGACGGGGACCAGCACGCCACGGCAGGACAAGAAGGTAGGTACATGATGCGAGGTCGGCTTGCCGCACTGTTGACCACAACCGGCATCCTGGGCGCGTCCATTCTCGGCGGTTGCACGGCCGTCGACGATATGACGGGCCGCCCGGGCAAGTATCAGGCCGGCTATATGATCGCGCCGATGCCGGGCGAAACGCTGGACGCTGTTGCAGCCCGCTTCAACGTGCCGGCGTCGGCCCTGATCCAGGCCAATCATTTGCAGCCGCCTTATTCGCTGGTCGCCCACCAGACGCTGATCATTCCGCCCCCGGCCAGCTACACGGTCCGCCAGGGTGATTCGCTGCAGAGCATCGCAACCAATCTCGGCGTCGATCCGGTGGTGCTGGCGGATGGCAACGGGATGCAGCGGCCATACAGCCTGCATGTCGGCCAGACCCTGAACGTGCCGGGCGGCTATGGCGGGGCGCCGGGCTTCGTCGGCAATACCGAACATTCGGATGTGTCGATCGCGCCGCGCTCGGCGATCTCCGCCGCGCCTCTGGGAGCGCCTGGAACGGGACCGGCGCCGAGCCGTCCTACCGGAATGGCCCAGCCGCTTCCGCCGCCGCCCCCGGCACGGACCGGTTCGGCGCCGCCGCCGGCCTATGTTCCGCCCCCTTCGCCGCCTGCGCGTGCGGCACCGCCACCCGCGACATCGCAGACCGCGCTTGCTCCACCGCCTTCGTCCGCCGCGCCGACGCCGCTTGCGCCGCCGCCGCGCAGCGCTCCGCCGCCCGCGCCGATCCCCGCACCGGCTCCCGCTCAGTCGGCTTCGGTGCCACCGCCGGCTACCGCCGGAACCCATTTCATCAAACCTGTCGGCGGCTCGGTGCTCGAAGGTTTCGGCGCCGCCAGCGGTGGTCAGACCAACGACGGCATCAATATCGGCGCCCCGGCAGGTACGCCGGTGAAGGCCTCGGACTCGGGCACGGTGATCTACGCGGGCAACGAGCTACCGGCATTCGGCAACCTCGTTCTCATCCGTCATGCCGGCGGCTGGGTGACGGCCTATGGCCACCTTGCCAAGATCGACGTGCAAAAGGGCGCGACCGTCGTCCAGGGCCAGCCAGTCGGTACGGTCGGCCAAACCGGCTCGGCCCCGACGCCGCAGCTCCACTTCGAAATCCGCCAGGGTAGCAAGCCTGTCGACCCGGCGCCCTTTCTGAACGGCAAAGGCTGATCCCCTTCGTCATCGTTTCGCTCGCGACGACGATGCCGGGCAGATTAAAGCTTCACACCCAGCCGGCCCGCAAGGTCCTGGATGTATTGCCAGGCGACGCGGCCCGAGCGGGCGCCGCGGATCATCGACCATTCGACGGCCTCGGCATGGAGCTGCTCTCGATCGATCTTCAGCTTATAGAAATCGGCATAGCCTTCGATCATCGAGAAGAAGACCTCCTGGTTGCAGCTGTGGAAGCCGAGCCAGAGGCCGAACCGGTCGGAGAGCGAGACCTTTTCCTCAACCGCCTCGCCGGGATTGATCGCGGTGGCGCGCTCGTTCTCGATCATGTCGCGCGACAGCAGGTGTCGCCGGTTGGAGGTCGCATAGAACAGGGCGTTGGCGGGCCGCCCCTCTATACCGCCGTCCAGCACGGCCTTCAGCGATTTATAGCTCGTGTCCTCGGTATCGAAGGACAGATCGTCGACCAGGATCAGTACCCGCCTGGGCCGGTCACGCAACACGTCCAGCAGCTTGGGCAGCGAGGCGATGTCGTCGCGGTGGATTTCGACCAGCGCCAGCCCGCCCTTGGTCTCGGCATTCACGGCCGCGTGCACGGCCTTGACCAGCGAGCTTTTGCCCATGCCGCGCGCGCCCCACAGCAGCGCGTTGTTGGCGGGCAGTCCGGACGCAAAACGGCGGGTGTTCTCCAGCAGCGTATCCGCTTGCCGGTCGATGCCTTTCAACAGGTTGAATTCGACCCGCGAGACGACCGGGACCGGAGTCAGGCGGCCGGTCTCGGCATGCCACATGAAGGCCTCCGCCGCGTTGATATCGAGTGAAGGCGGGGCAGGCGGAAAAACGCGCTCGAGAACCGATGCGATGCGGGCGAGACTTTCGGTGATCGCGGCGAGATCGTGCTCTGACATCGGTGCTTCCGGGTGATTGGAGCTGGCCATAACACAGTGCGATGCGCCGATTTGCAAGAATGCCTCCAGCAGCTATAGTCCCCGCCGCTCGGAAGATGCCCGCGTTTCAGGCGGCCCATAACCACCCTCCGGCCGTAAGGTTGAACGATGTCGCTGTTTGATTTGATTCCGTCCGCCCAAGCACAGACCGGGACCACGGCGGCGGCGCCCGACGGCATGGCGCAGCTGCTGCAAGGCCCGCTGCCGATGATCCTGATGATCGGCCTGGTCTTCTATTTCCTGGTTTTCCGCCCGCAACAGACGCGCGCGAAAGAGCATAAGAAGTTGCTGTCCGACCTGAAGCGTGGCGACAATGTCGTCACGCAAGGCGGATTGCTCGGTACGGTCGCGCGCGTCACGAGCGACGATGAGGTGCAACTAGAGATCGCCGATGGCGTGCGCGTGCGCATCGTTCGGTCGACGATCACAGCCATCACCGGCAAGGGCACGCCGCGTAGCGACGAGGAGCCGGCGGCGAAGCCGGCGCGGCGCGGGAAGACGCCGCCTGCGTCCAAGGCGGCTGCTGAAACCAAGGCGACCGACGAGAGCAGCCCGGCGAATTCTTGAAGCCGGGACCGATGTCGGCAGGGGCGGATGAGCCAAGGCGGGGTTAGGTAGATCGTGTATTTCAGTCGTTCCAGGATCATCGCGATCATCGCGATTTGCGTCGTGGGCATGCTGCTCGCGCTCCCCAATCTGTTCAGCAAGGAACAGCTGGCTGGGTTGCCCAGCTGGGTGCCGACACGGCAGGTCAATCTCGGTCTCGATTTGCGCGGCGGCTCCTATCTGCTGATGCAGATCGATCTGGAGACGCTCAATAAGGAGCGGGCCGAAACCATATTGGATTCCGCCCGCACTGCGCTGCGCACCGCCAAGATCCCCTTCACGACCGCGGAAACCGAGGGTGGTGCGGCGCACATCGTGCTGAAGGATCCGGCCCAGACCCAGGAGGCGCTGGCCGCCTTGCACAAGCTGGACGCCACGCTGGCCAATGGTTCCGCTACCTATGACATCAAGACGGTCGGTGCCGGCGACATCCGCATGGCGATGACCGAGGCCGCCGTCCGCGACAGGTCGGCCAACGCGTTGGAGCGGTCGGTCTCGATCGTCCGTCGCCGCGTCGATGGCACGGGCGTCGCCCAGCCGTCGATCTCGCGCCAGGATCCGGACCGCATCCTGCTGGAACTGCCGGGCGTCAAGGATCCGGAAGAGATCAAGAAGATCATCGGCACGACCGCGAAGATGGATTTCCATCTCGTGGACGAAACCGCTACCCCGGACCCGGCGCATGTGCCGCCGGGTGACATGCTGCTGCAGGACGACAGCGCGATCGGTCGCGGCGGCCAATCGACCCCGATCCTGGTCAAGCGCAAGATCGAGGTCTCAGGCGAGAACCTGACCGACGCGCACCCGGCGACCGATCAGCAGAACGGCGGTTGGGTCATCAACTTCAAGTTCGATTCCGTCGGCGCGCGCAAGTTCGCCCAGATCACCGAGCAGAACGTCAATCACCGCTTCGCCGTGGTGCTGGACGGACGCGTGATCACCGCACCCGTCATCCGCGAGCCGATCACCGGCGGCAGTGGCCAGATTTCGGGCAACTTCACCGCGCAGGACGCGTCGACCACTGCGATGCTGCTGAGCGCAGGCGCGCTTCCGGCACCGATCAAGTTCATCGAGGAACGGTCGGTCGGACCCGATCTGGGCGCCGATTCGATCAAGGCCGGCGTCTATGCCACGGTCATCGGCCTGGCGCTGGTGCTGATCTATATGCTGCTCACCTATGGCGTGTTCGGCCTGTTTGCCGATATCGCTGTTGTGGTCAATCTGCTGATGACCATCGCGGCGCTGTCTCTGCTGCAGGCGACACTGACCCTTCCGGGTATTGCCGGCCTGCTGTTGTCGGTTGGCATGTCGGTCGATGCCAACATCCTCATCAACGAGCGCATCCGAGAAGAGATCAAGAACGGCAAGCCGCCCTTCTCGGCGATGGAGGCGGGATTCAGCCGAGCCTGGTCGACGATCATCGACAGCAACCTGACGACGCTGATCAAGATGGCGATCCTTTACGCCTTCGGCGCCGGTGTGGTTCGCGGTTTCGCGGTCACGATCTTCCTTGGCATCATGATCTCGATGTTCACCGCGACCCTGCTGGTTCGGGTCATGATGACGGTATGGATGCGGCGCACCCGGCCGAAGACGCTGAAGATTTCGCTGGTGCGCTTCGTACCGGACAAAACGAACTTCAAGTTCATGAATGGGCGCTACTGGGGCATCGGCCTGTCGGTGGCGATGTCGCTGGCCTCGGTCGTGCTGTTTTTCACGCCGGGCCTCAATTACGGCATCGATTTCAACGGCGGCATCCAGATCGAGC
>DATJHU010000185.1:0-2912 GCA_035493715.1 Alphaproteobacteria bacterium
AGATGCGCACTAAACCAATGGGCTGGAACGGCTGCCGTGAGCCGACGCGACCGGAAGCCGCTCTCGCGATACGGCACTGCCCGACCTGATCCGGGCACCGGCCGGTCGGCGGCCGCGACCAAATACAACAGATTACAGTCCACTGCCGCGAATTCACGTCGAACAGTGGCCGCAATTGTCGCACTTTGCGTGGTCGTATTTCCGTCATGATAGGATATTCACCGGCACGAATTGAAAATAGGCCGATGCGTCCAAAAAATGTGATTGCGTGAGATTGACGGCGCAGATCATACTACGGCCGTCATAATGTTGCCGAATAACAACTTCTATCTTGAAGTGGAACAATCATAAGTTGCATTCGGCACCCTGGGGGGATTGCAGATGCCTGACTATGTTTTCTATCCAGTTACCGGTGACGGCCTCACGCAACAAACCGCCTATACCTGGAATACCGGGACGATCGATTATACGAGCGGCACGGACTGGACCGCCGTCACGTCCTTCGAGACGTTGACGATCGGCGGCACCGTCACCAGCGGCACGGTACCTCCGAACGGGTCGAACGTCGGCATCGTCGCGGGCGCGATCTCGCCACAGGGATTTGCCTTTTATCAGCCGGACCCGGCGCACGGCGACCCCTACATCGCCGGGAGCCTCTTTCCGGTCGATATCCTGCTGAACAGCGGCGCGGTTTCCCTCAACAGCTTGCTGCTATCCGGCTTCAATCAATACGCTTCGTTGCCGTTTATCGGCGGGACAACGCCACTGTTTCCCACTCTGGACGTCGAAGGCGCGACCCTCTCGGTCGCTGGCAATATTCTCGATACCGCGACGGTGAACTTCCCGCCGATCGACCTCGGGTTCTTTGGCACGATCAGCTCCGGCACGGCATCAGGCGGCGGCACGATCGATATCGGCCAGGGCGGAACCGTCGACATCAGCGGTGCCGTTCCAGCCGACATCACGTTCCACTTCCAGGACGGCAACAACAACGTACTTTCGATCGGCGGCGATTCGAAGGGAACCCCGACCGCGTTCAACGGCCTGATCACCGGCTATACAGCAGGCGATACGATCCTGCTGCCCAACGTCCCGTCATTCGCCGGCGGCATAGCGACCACCGGAACCTACGACGTGGCCACCGGGAAACTGACGATCACCGTTGGCGACCCGGTCTTCATCGACCTCAATATTCCCGGCTTCACCAACACCTCGGGACCGGTCAACATCGTCGCCAACGGCGCCGGCATCGAAGTCGTGCCGTGTTTCCTGAAGGGCACGCGAATCTCGACGGCCGCCGGCGAAATCCCGGTCGAGCAACTCGCGGTCGGCGATCTGGCCCGCACCGCGAGCGGCGCCCTGAAGCCCATCGTTTGGATCGGCTCCGGACAGGCATTGGCCACGCGCGGCCGCCGCGACGCGGCGACGCCGGTGATCGTACGCAAGGGTGCTATTGCCGAGAACGTGCCGAGCCGCGATCTGCGCATCACCAAGGGCCATTCGCTCTATCTCGATGGCGTATTGATTCCGGCCGAGTACCTGATCAACCACCGCTCGATCCTGTGGGATGACACCGCACAGGAGGTGACCGTCTACCATATCGAGCTTGCCGCCCACGACGTGCTCGTCGCCGAGGGGACGCCAGCCGAAAGTTATCGCGACGACGGCAACCGATGGCTGTTCCGCAACGCCAACTCCGGTTGGGATTTTCCGCCAAAGCCGGCCTGTGCACCGGTCCTGACCGGCGGCCCGATCGTCGACACGATCTGGCGGCGGTTGCTGGATCGCGCCGGACCGCGACCCAGCGTGCCGACGACGGCCGACCCCGATCTGCACCTGGTGATCGACGGTACGCGCGTCGACCCGGTGTCGCATTCGAAGGATTGTTACGTTTTCCGCCTGCCGATTTGTCCCGCCAGCGCGCGGCTCGTTTCGCGCATCGGCGTGCCGGCGGAGCTCGGCGTCGCGCGCGATCCGCGCTGCCTCGGCGTGGCGGTCCGGCAGATCACGGCATGGCGCGGCGCGACGCTTGCCATGCTGGATGCATCCGACCCGTCGCTGACGGATGGGTTCCATGGGTTCGAGGCAGATGCAGGGATCCGCTGGACCGATGGCGACGCGTTGCTGCCACCTGCCCTGTTCGCGGGCCTGAACGGCCCGATCGAACTCGAGTTGCGCGTGTCCGGCACGACGACCTACCGGTTGGAAAGCGATGCGCGCGGCCGCGCCGCCGCCTGATGCTTGCGGCCCGATCCGCTCACTGTGCGGATCGGGCCGCTAAAATAACGCCAGCGGATTGATCGCGGAGCCCGTTGCGCCCTTGAAGCGCCACGGTGATGCCGTAACGAAAAAACTCCAGCGCTTCTCATCGGCGCACGCCAGGGCAAGCGCATCGAGTTCCGCGTGCTCCAGCAGCGTCAGGCCCATATACGGAATACCCACCATGTGGATGGGCTCTGACCAGCGCACGAAACCGGCCGCGGGCGGATGGACATCGCTGTCGGCGTCGCGCCCCAGCACGGCAACGCGCCGCGCATGCAGCCACGCGAGGCAGGCGGGGTGAAGGCCGGTACCGAGCTGTAACGTGTTGCGCGGCCCGGCACCGTTGCGAACGAACACGATGTCACCCTCGCCGGCTCGCACATCGTGCAGCCGCTCCGCCGCCTCCAGATGCTGCGGCGTTATCGCGGTGCCCAGAGGCAACGGCTCGCCGTACAGCGCGGCGATATCCAGCAGCACACCGCGGCCAACGATCCCGACCGCGCCGACGCGCTCGATGCCGAGCCGTCGCGCGCCGTTGGGAGTCACATCGTCGATCGGGTAGCCATTATACATGCCGTTGCGGCCGTCCGGCGTGAAGACATGGCACAGGGCATCGACATGGGTGACGGCGAAACCATGGCAGGTCATGC
>DATJHU010000186.1:0-13763 GCA_035493715.1 Alphaproteobacteria bacterium
TAGGCACGTTGGACGGCGCGAATGTCGAAATCCGCGACTGCGTCGGCTCTGACAACATCTTCATCTTCGGCCTGACCGCCGACGAGGTGGAGGCCAAGCGGCGCGAGAGCATCGATGCGCAGGCGGCGATCAAGGCTTCGAGCGATCTTGCCGGCGTGCTCGATGCCATCGGTTCAGGCGTCTATTCGCCGGACGAGCCTGACCGCTACAAGCAGCTGGTCAACGATCTGACCTATCACGATTATTTCATGATCTGCGAGGACTTCGATTCCTATGCCGCGGCCCAGCGCCGTGTCGCCGCGCAGTGGCGCGATCCGGCGGCCTGGTGGCGCAGCAGCATCTACAACACCGCCAATGTCTCGTTCTTCTCGTCCGACCGCGCGATCCGCGACTATTGTGACGACATCTGGAACGTCCCGCTGATCGGTCGCGGATAAAAGCCTGAGCAACGGATAGACGCATGAGTAGCACCGGCTGGCAGGCGGACGAGCAGGACATCGCCGCGATCGTCGCCGGCCGGCATGCCGATCCGTTCGCGATCCTGGGGTTGCATGAAACCCCCAAGGGGACCGTGTTGCGCGTCTTCGCGGCGGGCGCCCAGACGCTGCGCGCGACCGAGATCGGTGGGCCGGTCGCCTTCGACCTGGTCCGCCGTCATCCCGAAGGTTTTTTCGAGGGGTTGATCACCGGCAAGAAAGCCGGGCAGCTCCGCTACCGGCTGTCCGCGGCCAATGACGGGGGCGCCTGGGAATTCCACGACCCTTATATGTTCGGACCGGTGCTGGGTCCGATGGACGACTATTTGCTGGTCGAGGGCACGCACAAGAATCTTTACGGTCGGCTGGGCGCCCACCCGATGATTCTGGACGGCATCGCCGGGGTGCATTTCGCCGTGTGGGCGCCGAATGCAAAGCGCGTCTCGGTCGTCGGCGCATTCAATGACTGGGACGGTCGCCGCCACCCGATGCGCAAGCGCATCGAAAGCGGCATCTGGGAAATCTTCGCGCCCGATCTTGCCGAAGGCGCGGTCTACAAGTTCGAGATCGTCTCCGCGGCCGGCAAGCTGCAGCCGCTGAAAGCCGATCCGCTGGCCTTCGCCAGCGAGCTTCGCCCATCCACCGCCTCGGTCGTGGCGCGCACCGACAATTTCACCTGGACCGACGCCGATTACCTCATGGCTCGCGCCGACCGCGACAACCGGCGGTCGCCGATGGCGATCTACGAACTGCATCTCGGCTCCTGGCGTCGCGGTCCGGATAACCGGTTCCAGACCTATGACGAGATCGCGGCCGAGCTGATCCCCTACGTCCAGGATATGGGCTTCACGCATATCGAGCTGATGCCGGTCAACGAGCATCCGCTCGACGACAGCTGGGGCTACCAGCCGGTCGGCCTGTTCGCGCCGACGGCGCGCCATGGCGATCCGGCCGCCTTCGCGCGATTTGTCGATGCCGCGCACGTCGCCGGCATTGGCGTCATCCTCGACTGGGTGCCGGCCCATTTTCCGGTCGATGCGCACGGTCTGGCGCTGTTCGACGGCCAGCCGCTTTATGAGGATGCCGACCGGCGGCGCGGTTTCCATCCCGACTGGAATACCGCGATCTATGATTTCGGTCGGGCGGAGGTGGCGAATTTCCTGGCCGCCAGCGCACTCTATTGGCTCGACCGCTTCCATATCGACGGGCTGCGCGTCGATGCCGTCGCCTCGATGCTGTATCTCGATTATTCGCGCAAGGCGGGCGAATGGGCGCCCAACGTCCAGGGCGGCAACACCAACCTCGAGGCGGTGGCGCTGCTGCGCAAGGTCAATACGCTGGTCTATGGCGAGCATCCCGGCACGATGACGATCGCCGAAGAGTCGACCTCCTGGCCCGGCGTCTGCCTGCCGACGGACAAAGGCGGGCTCGGTTTCGGGTTCAAATGGAACCTGGGCTGGATGCACGACACGCAGGATTATTTCGGCCGCAACCCGGTCCACCGCCGTTTTCATCACAACGACCTGACCTTCGGGCTGCTCTACGCTTTCTCGGAAAACTTCATCCTGCCGCTGTCGCATGACGAGGTGGTGCACGGCAAAGGGTCGATCATCGGCCGCATGCCGGGCGACGATTGGCAACGATTTGCAACACTCCGCGCGTACTATGCGTTCATGTGGGCGTATCCGGGGAAGAAGCTGCTGTTCATGGGACAGGAATTCGGACAGTACGCGGAGTGGGATTTTCACAAGGCGCTCGATTGGCCGCTCACTGAATTCGAGCGGCATCGCGGCTTGAGCGACTGCGTGCGCGAGCTCAACGCGCTCTATCGCTCCGAGCCGGCGCTGCATGCCCGCGATTGCGAGGCCGAGGGCTTTCGCTGGATCGTCGTCGACGACGCGCTGCAATCGGTGTTCGCCTGGATGCGGACCGGCGGGCCGGCCGATCCGCCGGTGGTCGCGATCTGCAACTTCACAAGCGTCCCCCGTAAAAGCTATCGTGTGGGCCTTCCCCAGGCTGGCACGTGGCGGGAAATCATGAATACCGATGCAGGCATCTATGGCGGATCGGGAATGGGCAATCTGGGACAGGTGACGGCGACGGCCGAACCGTCTCACGGCTTTCCCGCCTCCGCGACTCTGACCCTGCCGCCGCTCGGCGTGCTTTATCTCAAGCCGCAAGAGGATTGAGACGATGGCGCGCGCGACACACTCTCAACGACACGCCTGAAGGACGCGTACAGCATGGCCTCGCTTCCCCCGCCCGCCGGACCTCTCGCCCGCCACGCGATGGCCTATGTCCTGGCAGGGGGGCGCGGCACGCGCCTGATGGAGCTGACCGATATCCGCGCCAAGCCGGCGGTCTATTTCGGCGGCAAGTTCCGCATTATCGATTTCGCGCTGTCCAACGCGCTGAATTCCGGCATCCGCCGCATGGCCGTGGCGACGCAGTACAAGGCGCACAGCCTGATCCGGCATCTGCAATACGGCTGGAACTTCTTCCGGCCGGAACGGAACGAAAGCATCGACATCCTGCCGGCCAGCCAGCGCGTGTCGGAACAGCAATGGTATGTCGGCACCGCCGACGCGGTGTACCAGAATCTGGACATCATCGAGGATCACGACCCGCGCTACATCGTCATTCTCGCCGGCGATCACATCTACAAGATGGATTACGAGAAGATGCTGCAGCAGCATGTCGACAGCGGGGCCGACGTGACCGTCGGTTGCGTTGCCGTGCCGCTTGAGGAAGCGTCGGCCTTCGGCGTCATGCATGTCGACGCCAACGACAAGATCATCGACTTTCTGGAAAAGCCGGCTGATCCGCCCGCCATGCCCGGCAACCCCGACATGGCCCTCGCCAGCATGGGCATCTATGTCTTCGATACGAAATTCCTGTTCGCCGAACTGCGCCGCGACGCTGCCGATCCCAAATCGCAGCACGATTTCGGTGGGGATATCGTGCCCAGGCTCGTCGCACAGGGCAGGGCGGTCGCCCATCCGTTCGACCGGTCCTGCGTGCGCAGCCCGGAAGAGAAGTCGGCCTATTGGCGCGATGTCGGGACCCTGGACGCCTATTATGCCGCCCATATCGATCTGACCGACGTGGTGCCCGAGCTTGACCTCTATGACGGTGACTGGCCGATCTGGACCTATAACCAGGGCAACGCCCCGGCCAAGTTCGTGCATGACGACGAAACGCGGCGCGGCATCGCGGTGTCATCCCTGGTTTCAGGCGGCTGCATCGTGTCGGGCGCGCAGCTGCGCAAGTCGTTGCTGTTCACCAATGTGCACGTGCATTCCTATGCCAATGTCGAGGGCGCGGTGATCCTGCCCAATGTCGTCATCGGACGGCATGCGCGGCTCAGGAACGTGATCATCGAACGCGGGGTGCAGATCCCCGAGGGGCTCGAGGTCGGCTACGATCCCGAACTCGACGCCAAGCGGTTCCGCGTCACGGCCAAGGGCATCAGCCTGATCACCCAGCGCATGATCGACCGGCTGGAGGAATGAAGGCGCTTCAGCTTCTCGCCGTCGCCTCGGAAATCTTTCCGCTGGTGAAGACCGGCGGGCTCGCCGACGTCGTCGGTGCGCTGCCCGCCGCGCTCGCCAGGGAAGGGGTGAAGGTCCGCACGCTGGTCCCCGGCTATCCGTCGGTGACCGCCGCGCTGGTCGGCGCGAAGAGCGTTTTCCGCTACGACGATCTGTTCGGCGGTCCGGCCGACATCCGCGCCGGCGCGGCTGGCGGGCTCGATCTTCTGGTGCTCGACGCGCCGCATCTCTTCGACCGGCCGGGCAACCCCTATTTGGCGCCCGACGGCAAGGATTGGCCCGACAACGCCAGGCGCTTCGCCGCGCTCGGGCGTGCCGGGGCCGATATCGCCTTGGGGGCCTTGCCGAAATACGCGCCGGATATCGTCCATGCCCACGACTGGCAGGCCGGCCTGACCTTTGCCTACCTGCAATTCTCCGGCTCCGAGCGACAGCCGGGCCGGGTGCTGACGATCCATAATCTCGCCTTCCAAGGGCAATTCCCGCCCTCTGCCTTCTGGATGCTGGGCCTGCCGACCGAAGCCTACCGGATGGATGGCGTCGAGTATTACGGCACGGTCGGATACCTGAAGGCCGGGCTGCAATATGCCGACCGGGTGACGACCGTCTCGCCCAGCTATGCCGCCGAGATCCGCACGCCGGAGGCGGGGATGGGGCTGGACGGCATGATCCGCGCACGGGGCGACACGCTGCGCGGCATCCTGAACGGCCTGGATACCGACGGCTGGGATCCGGAAAAGGATACCCATATCGCCGCGCAATTCGGCCAGGCCAAGCTGCCGTTGCGCTCGCTCAACAAAACCGCGATCCAGACCGAACTCGGGCTGGAACTGGGCGGCGACGCCCCTTTGTTCGGCATGGTCACGCGGCTCACCTGGCAAAAAGGCGTGGACATGCTGCTCGATTGCCTGCCGACATTGCTCGGGCTTGGCGGGCAGCTGGCGCTCTTGGGGTCGGGCGACGCGGCGCTTGAGCACCGCTTTCGTGCCGCCGCCGCGGCCAATCCGGGCAGGATCGCCTGCGTCCTCGGCTATGACGAGGGGCTGGCGCACAAGATCATGGCCGGGGCCGATGCGATCCTGGTGCCGTCGCGCTTCGAGCCTTGCGGCCTGACCCAGCTTTCGGCGCTGCGCTATGGCGCGGTGCCGCTGGTCGCAAGGGTCGGCGGTCTGGCCGATACGGTGATCGACGCCAATCCCGTCGCGCTCGCGCAGGGGGTGGCGACCGGGGTGCAGTTCGCGCCGGTGACGACGGAGATGATGCGCGTCGCCATTGAACGTGCCGTCACGCTCTATCGCGATCCCGAAACCTGGAAAAAGCTCCAGACCAACGGCATGGCGACGGATGTGTCTTGGCACGGGCCGGCACGCGCCTATGCCGCCATGTTCCGCGAACTGCGTTCGGCCTGATGGCGCCAGACGGCCTGGATGAAGGATCGCCGGACCCGCTGGGCGTCACGCCTGTCGGGTCGGGTGTCAATGTGGCGGTCTTTTCCGCCCACGCCACCGCCATCCAATTCTGCGTCTTCGACGCCGCCGGGCGGACAGAAACCCGTCGCGTGACCCTGCCCGCGCGCAGCGGCGACATATTTCACGGCTTCGTTCCGGACGTGCCGCAAGGTTCGCGCTATGGCCTGCGCGCGCACGGGCCGTACGCACCCGCCGACGGCCATCGCTTCAACCCGGCGAAGCTGCTGGTCGACCCCTATGCCATGGCGCTCGACCGGCCCTTCAAATTGCATGCGGCGATGTTTTCGGACCCCGGCGGCACCGGATTCAACGGTGACGACAGCGCGCCGGTCATGCCCAAGGCCATCGTCGGCTCGCCTGTGCCGAAGGGCGCGCGACCGTTCGCCGTGCCGTGGGACCAGACCGTCCTCTACGAACTGCATGTGCGCGGCTTCACCATGCGCAACCGCGCGATCCCCGAGGCGCTGCGCGGCACCTTCGCCGGATTGGCACAGCCGGCGGCGATCGAGCACCTGACCAAGCTCGGCGTGACCTCGGTCGAGATGATGCCCGCCGCCGCCTGGATCGAGGAACGCCATCTGGCGGCGCTCGGCCTCGCCAATTATTGGGGTTACAACCCCGTGGCCTTCCTGGCGCCCGATCCGCGGCTGGCGCCGGGCGGCTGGGACGAGGTGCGCGCCACGGTCGACGCCCTGGCGGCGGCAGGCATCGAAACCATCGTCGATACCGTGCTGAACCACAGCGGCGAGGGCGATGCGCTCGGACCGACCGTGTCGCTGCGCGGCCTGGACAATGCCAGCTATTACCGCCTGATGCCTGGCGACCCGGCCCACTATGTCGACGATGCCGGCTGCGGCAACGTGCTGGCGATCGACAGGCCGCCGGTCGTGCGGCTGGCGATGGATGCCCTGCGCGCCTGGGCGACGCTGGGCGGCGTCCATGGTTTTCGTTTCGACCTCGCCACCACGCTCGGTCGGCGGGCCGAGGGGTTCGATCCGGCGAGCTCGTTGCTCTCCGCCATCGAGCAGGACCCGGTACTTAACCAGCTCAAGCTGATCGCGGAGCCGTGGGATATCGGCCCTGGCGGCTATCAGCTAGGCAAGTTTCCGGCGCGCTGGGGCGAATGGAACGATACGTTCCGCGACGATATCCGCCGCTTCTGGCGCAACGACGCGGTGGGGCCGGGGACGTTGGCGACACGCCTGGCCGGGTCCGCGGACATCTTCAAGCGCAAGACCCACCCGTCGCGCGGCATCAATTTCGTCGTCGCGCACGACGGCTTCACGCTGGCCGACCTCGTCGCCTATCAGGCCAAGCACAACCTGGCGAACGGCGAGGACAATCGCGACGGCACGAACGACAACCACTCATGGAACAACGGCGCCGAGGGGGCGACCGACGATCCCGCGATCCTTTCGGCGCGGGAAAGAGACCAGCGTGCGCTGATCGCGACGCTGCTGCTGGCGCGCGGCACGCCGATGCTGGTTATGGGCATGGAGCTTGGCCACAGCCAGGGCGGCAATAACAATGCCTATGCCCAGGACAATGAGACAGCCTGGATCGACTGGGCCGCCGCCGACCCCGTACTGCTCGCCTGGACGCGAAAGCTGATCCGTATCCGCCGCGATCATCCGATGCTCGGCGACGATCGTTTCCTGACCGGCAAGCCGCTCGACGGGGTGTTCCTGCCCGACGTCGCCTGGCTGCGCCCGGACGGGCAGCCGATGGGCGACGACGATTGGCGGCCGGTCGACGCGCCGGCGCTGGTCATGCTGCTGTCCGGCCTCGCCGATCGCGTCGCCGTCGCCTTCAATCGCCGCGCGGCCGAGATCGCGCTGTCGCTTCCGGAGGCGCGCGCGGGCAAAATCTGGCGCTGCCTGGCGGATAGCGCAAATCCCGCGGCTGAACCCTTTTTGGTTGAGGACAAAGTCACCCTGCCGGGGCGCGCCGTTGTCGTGTTGGTTGAGGTTGCGGCCGGCGCAAAACCGCTTCGCGGCGGCGGGACGCCGGCACTCGACCGGTTGACGGAGGCGGCGGGGATCGCGCCGGAATGGTGGGACAACGCGGGTGGCCGCCACGTCGTCGCTGTCGATACCAGGCGCGCGCTGCTGGCCGCCATGCAGATGCCTGCCGCGACCGAACGCGACGCCGCGCGAAGCCTCGCGGCGTTCGCCGAAGACCACGACCGCCGACCGTTGCCCTATACGCTGTCCGGCTGGGCCGGCGCGCCGCTGATGCTCGAAATCCCGTTCGAGCCGGGCTTGGTGCGGCAGTCGATCGAACTCGACCTCGCGCTCGAGGACGGCGGCGCCCAATCCTTCCGCGTCTTGGCGTCCGAGGGGCACGTTGCGGCCGCGACCGCCCGCGACGGCCGGCCCTATGCCGCCTGGCAGGTGGAACTGTTGCCGATGCCCGTGGGCCGCCATGTGCTGACGCGCGGCGACGCACCCGGTTTTCCTTGTTGCGTCACCGTCGCCCCGCGCCGCTGTTTCATGCCGGATGCCTTGGCCGATGGACGCCGCCTCTGGGGGCTGTCGGCCCAGCTTTATTCGCTTCGCCGTCCGGGCGATGCAGGCATCGGCGATGCGACGGCCCTGGCGGAGCTGGCCGAGGCCGCGGGCGCCGCAGGGGCGTCGGTCGTGATGGTCAATCCGCTCCACGCCCTCTTCGCCGAGCAGATCGGCCGCGCCAGCCCGTACCAGCCGTCCGACCGGCGCTTCCTCGAACCGATCTATCTCGACCTGCCGGGGCTGCCGGCGGGGGCGCCGGGAGATGCGGTGGACTACGAGGCCGTGTGGGGCGAGAAACGCGCATTTCTGGACCGCCAATTCGCCGAAAGTGATGCGTCAAACGCATTGGCGGCCGATGCCGGTTTCGCGCGTTTCGTTGCCGAGGGCGGCGACGCGCTGACCGGCTTCGCGGTCTTCCGGGCTATCGCCGAAACCTATCCGCGCCAGCCCTGGCAGTCTTGGCCGGGCGGCCTTTCCGATGTCTCCAGCGCACAGGTCGCTGCCTTCGCCACCGCCAAGGCGGACCGCATCCGGTTTCATAAGTATTTGCAATATCTATGCGATTCTCAGCTCTCGGCGGCGGCGCGCCGAGCCAAGGCCGCCGGCCTGCCGCTCGGCCTGATGCGCGACCTCGCGGTCGGCGGCGCTCCCGACGGCGCCGAGATCTGGGCGCAGCGCGACCTTTATGTCGGCGGCGTCTCGGTCGGCGCCCCGCCTGACGCCTTGGCCCCCCAAGGCCAGGTCTGGGGCCTTCCGCCGCCCAACCCACACGCCATGCGCCGTTCCGGATTCTCAGGCTTTTTCAACCTCTTGGCCGCCAATATGCGCCACGCCGGCGGCCTCAGGATCGACCATGTGATGGGCCTCACCCGGCTGTTCTGGGTGCCGGACGGCGCCGCCGGCGCCGACGGGGCCTATGTCGCCAACCCCCTGGAGGATCTGCTGGCCCAGGTCTCGCTGGCAAGCGAACGGGCGCAGTGCCTGGTGGTCGGCGAGGATCTGGGCACTGTGCCGGATGGCCTCAGGCCCCGCCTCGCCGACGCCGGGATGCTGGGCTACCGCGTGGTGCTGCTGGAGCGCGAAGGTCTTGGGTTCCGCAAGCCCGAATCCTATCCGGCCAACACGATGGCCTGTGTCACAACTCACGATCTGCCGACGCTCGCCGGCTGGTGGGAGGGGGCCGATATCGCGGAACGCAAGGCGATCGGTCTCATCTCGGCCGAGGAGGCGGACGCGGCCACGGTTCAGCGCGCCGCGGAAAAACAGGAGCTGCTAGATGCGCTGGTTGCCGAAAACCTGCTGGCCGTGGGCGAGACTGACCTGACCACAATCATGGCCGCGGCGCATGCCTTCGCCGCGCGGTCACCCGCTGCCCTGGTCTTGGCCCAGGCAGACGACCTTGGGGTGGAGCGCGTGGCGGTCAACCTGCCGGGCACCGACACCGAACGCCCCAACTGGCGCCGCCGGATCGCGACGCCGGTTCCCGATCTGCTGAAGACCGGAACCGCCGAAGCGATCCTGGCGGCGCTCAGGAAGGAGCGACCTTAGGAAACCCGGTCGAAATACTCGTCGAACGTAACGGTCTTGCCGTCGGGCATCGGCAGTTCGATGTGGCATGTCACGGCGCTGCCGTTGGGGGAAAACGTGCAAGTGCTGCGTTCGGCCACAGTGCCGTCGGCGGTCTTGCGAACGGACTTGAACTTGGTCTTCGACACATGTTCATAGGCAAGCGTCTGGCCGTTGCCGGCATCGTGCGGCCTGCCGTCCCAGGCGCCGCTATAGGTCGCGATGACCTCTTTGCCGCCAACCACGACCTTGCCGGAATATTGCAGCTTGATGGCGTCGTCCTTGGTCACCTCAAGTTCGTTGCTGGTGACCGGGATTATCGGCGGATAGTGGGTCTTCTCGGTGTTCAGCTTCCACTTGCCCTGCCAGGACAGATACTCTGTCGCCTTGGCGTGTCCCGCAGCGACCGTCAGAGCCAAGGCCGCGATACCCGCAATCCGTTTCATCGTTCTTCCCCTATTTATCTTGTCTATACGGCACGTTAGCCACCAGATCGGCAGGGTCCAGCATCTTTGTGAAATGGCTGCTATGCGTGCAATATCGACGCGCTATAGTCGGCGCCCATCGAACAAACGGGAGGAATTGCGGATGCCCGCGCAGCAGATCGCCATCAAGACCGCCGACGGTGTGGCCGACAGCCACTTCTTCACGCCGGTCATCGGCGGCAGCCATCCGGCGGTGATCTTCTACATGGACGGGCTCGGCATCCGGCCCGCGCTTCTCGAGATGGGTCAACGTCTGGCGGATAATGGCTACGCCGTGCTGCTGCCCAATCTCTATTACCGCCATGGCCCCGCTTCGGCGCAGCCCGACCTGCTGAACGATCGCGACCAGATGATGGCGCGGGTCATGTCGGTCACCAATGAAGGCACTATGCGCGACACCGAGCGCTTCCTTGCGTTCCTGGATACGCAGAATTCCGTGGCCGGCGAGCGTGTCGGCTGCACCGGCTATTGCATGGGCGGCGCGCTGTCGCTGACCGCGGCCGGCACCTTCACCGATCGCGTGGTCGCGGCGGGCTCGTTTCATGGCGCGCGACTGGCGACCGACGCGCCGGACAGCCCGCATCTGTTGGCGCCTAAGATGAAGGGCGAGGTCTATGTCGGCGTGTCCGAGATCGACCCTTACCTTGTCGAGGGCGAGACCGAACGGCTGGACGGCGCGCTGAAGACGGCCGGCGCCAACGCCACCGTCGAGATTTATCCGGGAGTCCAGCACGGCTTCGCCGTTCCGGGCCTGCCGATCTATGACCGGGAGGCGTCGGAGCGGCATTGGGACCGGTTGCTTGGCCTCTACAAGCGCACTCTAAACTAGGTAAAGCGGGTGCCCGCGCTATACCCGCCGTCGACCGGATAGTCGCCGCCGTTGCAGCCGGCGCCTTCGTCCGAGGCCAAGAACAGGATCATGTTGGCAACGTCGCGCATTCGGTCGTTACGTGGCCGTCCGCGCGCCGGGGCCAGGATGCGGTGAACATGGCCGGCCATCGCCTCGGCTGGGTCCATGCCCGCCGGCAGGAATTCCTGGCTCATCTCCGGATTGCCGCCGTCCGGATGCACGCAATTGACGCGGATGCCATGCCGGCCGAGCTCCAGCGCCGCCATCTTGGTGATGCCGCGCAGCGCCCATTTGGTCGCGCCATAGGCGGTGAGGCCGATATCCTGCGCTGTGATCCCGTCGACCGATCCGACATTGACGATGCTGCCGGCGCCCTCAGCCATCATGTCGGCCATGACCGCTTTGATGCCCAGGAACGGGCCCAGCTGGTTGACGCGGATAAGGGTTTCGAAGGTTTCCCGGCTGGTGTCCTCCAGCTTACCGATCTTCAGCGCCGCCGCGTTGTTGACCAGGACCGAAACCGGGCCAAAGCGATGCGCAGTGTCCACCGCGTGCGCCCAATCTTGTTCCGCCCCGACATCGCAGGCGCAGAAAACGGCTTTTTGCCCCAGCGCGGTCGCCAGCGCCTCGCCTTGCTCGGCGCGCAGGTCGGCAATGACGACTTGCGCACCGTGGCGCACGAATAGCCGCGCGGTTTCGGCACCGATCCCACGGGCGGCGCCCGTAATGATCGCGACTTTGCCTTCCAACCGGCCCCGCTCTGGTAAAATATCCGCCACCGACCGCCCCCCGCTCGAATTCAGCTTGTGAACCAGTGCGCGCAGTAAATGAAGGAATAGATCACCAGCAGCAGCGGGACGATCCAGGCGAGCGCCAGCGGAATCTTAGCGGTGATGCTTTTCGGCACCGCGAATGCCAGCACCAAACCGGCTGCAGCCGAGGTGACGATCCAGCCATAATACAGCATCGATGGCCCGTTGGTTTTCGCGGGTAGTTTGAGGTCCAGATCGAAATGGTTCAACAGGGGGTAATAGGCGAAAGCCGGCCAGTTGAAGGTGACGGCGAGCATGTAACCAATAGCGCCGACATAGGCGAAGGTGATCCAGCGGGAGCCCTGGGTCATTGTCCGAACCCTCTGATATTGTTCAGGATATGGCCGACAACCAGATTCCACCAGACGATGAAGGCCAGGATCGTGGTCAGCCAGCGGCGCGCGGTCGCCGCTTCGGGAATCAGCGGGGTGCGCCAGATCAGCCAATAGACCGGCAGCATGAACGCGCCGATCATCGCCAGATGCTCCTTGATCTCGAAGATGCCGTTGGCGGACCGCATATTCAGGTCTTCCAGCGTCGGCCGAACATCCAACCGGTATTGCGGGTACACCAGGTTGCCCAGCGCGCAGTTGATCAGGAACAGGATGATGATGGTGTTCGTGTAGGGTGCCCCGCGGGTCGCCGCGAAGCGACCGAGAAAGGTTTGCGGCGGCGTCGGCTCGCGAAACGTGCCCGCCGCCTGGTGCGTGACCGCGCCGATCAGCGCGATCGAGACCAGGGCGTGGAATATCAGAAGTACGGTGACCATGCTCCCTCCGCTCTTCGGCCTGGATGTTGGCCGATTGTCCGTTACGTGTATCCGGCGGGATTACGGATGTATCCCTGGCGGTAAGACGTTTGACCGAAAGATTTCCCCAGGTCCGCGAGACGATTTTTCCGCGGCTTGACGATACGCCGTCTCGCGTCGATTTCAGTTCCAGTGGTACAGAGTTCAGGACGATGAGCAAGGCTTTCACGAAAGAGACCGAAACCGACGATCCGGATGGCGAGGAGGCCGAGGCTCCCGCGCTCCCGGTCGGTGCCAAGAACTATATGACGCGGGCCGGCTTCGACGCGATGCGCCGCGAGTTCCGCGACCTGCTGCATGTAGAACGCCCGAAGATCGTGGAGGTCGTGTCGTGGGCTGCCGGCAACGGCGACCGGTCGGAAAACGGCGATTATCTCTATGGCAAGAAGAAGCTGCGCGAGATCGACCGGCGCGTCCGCTTCCTGTCGAAGCGGCTGGAGATCGCGGAGGTCGTCGATCCGGCGCAGCGCACGAAGTTCGACCAGATATTCTTCGGAGCGACGGTCACCTATGCCCGCGAAGACGACAGCGAGCATACGATCACCATCGTCGGCGTGGACGAGGCCGATGTCGACAAGGCGCAGGTCAGCTGGATATCGCCGATCGCCCGGGCGCTGCTGAAGGCGCGGGTCGGCGATACGGTGGAGATCCGAACGCCGGCCGGTCGCGAGTCGATCGAAGTGCTGGAAATTCGATACGAAAACGCCTGAAGGCGCCGGTTGAAGGAAGCATAGGGGAAGGGGAGAACATGGCGCGTCGCATCGTTACCGGAAACAACGCCGAAGGGCGGTCCTATTTCGTCTCGGACACGGTCGTTCCCGAGATGCAGCTGTGGGAAACGCTGAAGAGCGACGGGCTGGGCAAGGCGACGGACGGCAGTCCGACGCGGCACCTGCCGACAAGCGCGCCCGGCATCGAGCCGCCACCCGGCGCCAGCAAGGTCGTGCGCGTCACGATGCAGCCCTGGAAGATCATGAGGGAACAGATGCAGGCGAATCCCATTGATGGAATCGACGCCGACGGTTTCCATCGCACGGCAACAATCGACTACATCATGATCGTCGACGGTGAGGTCGACCTGGTACTCGATGAGGCCCGCACCACTGTCCGCGCCGGCGATCTGGTGGTTCAGCGCAACACCAACCATGCCTGGCATAACAACACGGACAAGCCGGTCGATTTCTGGGGTGTGATGATTTCGGTGGCGGGGCCATAGGAGGGCCGGACGAAAGATTA
>DATJHU010000187.1:0-87413 GCA_035493715.1 Alphaproteobacteria bacterium
GGGGGAAAGGGTATTCGGGCGTCGCGATCGCCGAATGCGTCGCGGGGGCCGGCGCTCCGTTCCTTGTCCCGCCGCCGGCGCGGCGCTGGACCCGCACGGATTTCATCGATTGGGTTGCCGGCCAGGCGACCGAAGGCGGCCGGATGCTGATCGGAATCGATTGTGCCTTCGCTTTGCCGGCTCCAACCGCAAGCGGCCTGCTGGGCGACGATTACCGCGCTGCGGCCCTTTGGGCGCATATCGATGCGCTGTGCGCAGAGGGGCCGGACTATTATGGCGGGACCTTCGCCTTGCTCGATGCTCACCGGCACCTGTTCTGGCATTCCGGTCCGCGTCCGGCGGATTTCGCCGAGCTTCACCGCGCCTGCGAGCTTGCCTGCCGGCTGGCGGGCCTCGGCGTGCCGGAGAGCCCGCTGAAACTGGTCGGGGCACGGCAGGTGGGGAAAGGTGGCCTTGCAGGCATGCGAGTACTTGCGGCGTTGAAGAGACAACTGGGAAGCGCCTTCGCGGTGTGGCCGTTCGATCCCACGAATGCGGCGAGGATCGTTTGCGTGGAGCTTTATCCGCGGTTGTTCATGCGCATGGCCGGACACGGGAATACCAAGATTCGCTCGGCCGAGGCGCTGAACCGGTGCCTGGCGGCGCTCGGCGCCGAGCCTTGCGCGGATACCGCGGAAACGCTGCTCGACCATGACACCGACGCTCTGGTCGCGGCGGCTGGATTGCGGTTGATAGCACCGGAGCCGGATGTTTGGACGCCAAACGGTCTGGATGCCTTGGCGATCCGCGCCGAAGGTTGGATATTCGGAGTGACATGACTCAGGTTCAAAACATCACGGTCGAAGCGGAAGACGACGACAGCCGGCTCGACCGCTGGTTTCGCCGCCGCTTCCCCAACGTTACCAACGGCAGGCTGCAAAAGCTCTGCCGCACGGGTCAGGTGCGGATCGACGGCAAGCGCGCCGACGGTGCAACCCATGTGGCGGCAGGACAGATTATTCGCGTTCCCCCGCTGACCGGGCTGGAGGAGCGCTCGAAAAAAGTGGTCCCTACGATCAGCGATCGCGACGCGGAGGAACTGCGCAAGCGTGTGCTGTTCCGCGACGACTGGGTGATCGTGATCGACAAGCCGCACGGCTTGGCGGTTCAGGGCGGCACCGGCACCACCCGCCATCTCGACGGCATGCTGGATGCGCTGGCGTTCGACGGCGAGCGCCCCAAGCTGGTCCATCGGCTGGATCGCGACACGTCGGGGGTGCTGATCCTGGCGCGTACGGTTCTTGCCGCCCGCCGGCTGGGCGAGACGTTCCGCGGCAAGGCTGCCCGGAAGTATTATTGGGGCATCACTGTTGGTGTCCCCGATGAAAAGCGCGGCCGGATCGACGGCGCGCTCGCCAAGCAGGACAAGGGCCACGGCGAGAAGGTTGCGCTGGACGAGGATGACGGCAAGCCCGCAGTCTCGCTGTTCTCCGTCGTCGACCATGCCTCGAACAAGGCAGCATGGGTCGCTTTGTGGCCGCTCACCGGCCGCACCCACCAACTGCGTGCTCATATGGCCTTGATCGAAAAGCCCATCCTGGGCGACAGCAAATACGGCGGCGCTGCAGCGCATATTGCCAGCGACGAGATTGGTCAGGGGCTGCATTTGCATGCGCGCCGGCTCATCCTGCCGCATCCCTCCGGCAAGGGCAGGATCGACATCACGGCGCCGCTTCCACCGCATATGCGCGAAACCTGGAAGTATTTCGGCTTCGACACCAAGGACGACGGCGATCCTTTTGCGGAGATTGCCTCTTGAAGCGCTTCTATAAGGAGGTCGGTGTCACCGGCCTGCCCGAAGGCTTCGGCGTAACGCTGGACGGCAAGCCGATCAAGACTCCTGGCCGCGTCAATATCGCCGTCCCGACCCGAGCGCTGGCGGAGGGCATTGCCGACGAGTGGCTTGCTCAGGACACCGAGATCAAGCCGCAGACCATGCCGCTGATGCAGCTGGCGGCCACCGTGATCGATCATCTGACGACGAACCGGACGCAGATCGAGGAAACGGTCGTCCGTTTCTGCGAAACCGACATGGTCTGCTATCGCGCCGACGCGCGTGAACCCGCGGAATTGCTGGCGCTGCAGCAAGCCCTCTGGGATCCGCTGCTCGACTGGCTGAAGGATCGCCACGGCGTCACGCTTCTGACCACGTCCGGCATTCTGCCGATCACCCAGCCTCGCGATGCTGTCTCCGCCCTGGCTGATGTGGTCACCAGGATGGATATTTGGCGGCTAGGGGCGTTCCAGGCCGCGGCCGCATCCGCGGGATCCTTCGTCATCGCACTGGCTCTGGTCGAAGGGCGGATCGACGCCGACCAGGCCTTTGCCGCGGCTGAGCTGGACGCCGGATTCGAGATTGACCGCTGGGGCGAGGATGCGCTGGCCACCCAACGCCGGTCGTCGGTTGCGTTTGACCTCAAGGCCGCGCGCCGCTTCCGCGATCTGGTCGTGGGCTGACCGCAATGGCGCAGCCCGGCCGCAAGGACGACAAGGTTATTGCATTCAAAGAGAAGCGCGACCAGGCAAGGCGCGCCGCCATGCCGAAACCGGATCCCGAAGAAGACCGCAGGCGGGCGCGGATCAATGTCACGGCACTGATCCTCGCGGCGATCCTCGTTCTGGTCGGATGGTTCCTGGTGCGGCAGCTCGGCCAGTCGGCCCGGATGCAGGATTGCATCATGTCCGGCCGCAGCAATTGCGCGCCGATTGAGGCGCCGGCCCGAGATTAAGCAGAGCTCATTTAGAAGCCTTCCGGCGGGGAAATTCCACTAAGGCCCAGCTGGTGC
This sequence comes from Alphaproteobacteria bacterium, assembly GCA_035493715.1. Taxonomy (GTDB): domain Bacteria; phylum Pseudomonadota; class Alphaproteobacteria; order BOG-932; family Roseiterribacteraceae; genus BOG-932. The sequence goes on from DATJHU010000187.1 coordinate 2,826, forward strand.
ACGAGCTGGGCCTTGAGCCGTTCCAGCCCCTCAAGGCTTGATGCCTCGGCGCGGGCCACCAGCACTTCCTGAGTGTTCGATGCACGCGCCAGCCACCAGCCGTCGGGCGTATTGACCCGGACGCCGTCGATGTCGTTGACCTTGTTCGCCGGATCCGCCGCAAGCCGCGCCTTGACCTCTTCGATCACCCTGAACTTGCGCGCCGCCTCGACGTCGAAGCGTGTTTCCGGTGTGTTGAACACGCTGGGCAGGCGGTCGACGATGGCACTGAACGGTTCGCCCGCCCGCGCCACGAGCGACGCCAGCCGGACGCCGCAATAGAGCGCGTCGTCGAAGCCGTACCACTTGTCGGCGAAGAAAATGTGCCCCGACATCTCCCCGGCGAGCGGGGAGTCGGTTTCGGCCATCTTCGCCTTGATCAGCGAGTGGCCGGTCTTGAACATCAGCGGCTGCCCGCCCAACCGGGCAACCTCGTCGAACAGCACCTGGCTTGCCTTGACGTCGGCGATGATGACCCCGCCGGGTCGGGACTGCAGCACTTCCTTGGCGTATATGGCGAGCAGCTGATCGCCCCACACGATCCGCCCCGTATTGTCGATCGCGCCGATCCGATCGCCGTCGCCGTCGAAACCGATGCCGATATCGGCTCCGGTCGCATGCACCGTCCGTTGCAGATCGACCAGATTCTCCGGCACCGTCGGGTCGGGATGGTGGTTGGGGAAGTTGCCGTCGATTTCATCGAACAGCAATATGTGCTCTCCCGGCAGCTTGGCGGTCATGCGCCGCAGGATCTCGCCCGCCGCGCCGTTGCCGGCGTCCCACACGATCTTGAGGTCGCGCGCGCCGGGCAGATAGTCCTGGACAAGCCGGTCGACATAGATGTCCCGGATGTCGAGATCCTCGACTGTGCCGTGGCCGACTTCATAGTCGCCGGCGGCTGCGATCCTGCCGATATTCTGGATCGCGTCGCCGTAAACCGGGCCCGAATAGAGGGCCATCTTGAAGCCGTTATGCGTCGGTGGGTTGTGCGACCCGGTCACCATGATGCCCGCGTCGGCATGCAGCTGCTTGACCGCGAAATAGAGCATTGGGGTTGGCCCAAGCCCGACCCGCTTCACATGCACCCCGGTCGACAGCAGCCCTTCAAGCACTGCCTCGGCCAGCTCGGGCGAGCTCAGGCGTCCGTCGAATCCCAGCGCGATGGTCTTGCCGCCCGACCGCAGAATGGTCGTGGCATAGGCGCGGCCGATCGCGCGCGCATCCGCCGCGCTCAACGTCGTGCCGACGATACCGCGAATATCGTATTCGCGAAGCACCGATCCGTGAAAATTGTGTGCGTGTTGCATAGTTTAGGTCACTGGCTCAGGACGGCCGATCGAGCTGTAGGCGAAGCCGGCCCGGGCCATCTCCTCTGGGTTGTAGATATTGCGCAAGTCGACGATCGCCTTGCGTTTCATGATCGCGCCCAGCCGCTCCGGCGAGAGGGCGCGAAATTCGTTCCATTCCGTGATGACGACCAGCACGTCGGCACTATTGGCCGCGCTATATGCGTCTTCTTTCCAGTCGACCGCCGGCAGGATGGACTTCGCCTCGTGCATCCCCGCCGGGTCGTAGGCCTGCACCTTCGCGCCGGCTTTCTGCAGGATGGGGATGATATCCAGGCTGGGTGCATCGCGCATGTCGTCGGTATCGGGTTTGAACGTCACGCCCAGCACGCCGACGGTCAGGCCGGCGACCGAACCGCCGCACATCGCAATCACCCGGTCGGCCATAGCCCGCTTGCGCTTGTGGTTGACGTCGACCACCGTCTCGACGATGCGGATCGGCCGGCCGTGATCGGCTGCGGTTTTGCTCAGCGCCAGCGTATCCTTGGGGAAGCACGATCCGCCATAGCCGGGCCCGGGATGCAGGAATTTGCGGCCGATGCGACCGTCCAGCCCGATGCCCCGCGCCACGTCATGCACATTCGCGCCGACGACCTCGCACAAATCGGCGATCTCGTTGATGAAGGTGATCTTGACCGCCAGGAACGCGTTGGCGGCGTATTTGATCAGCTCCGCCGTTTCCAGACCTGCCATCACGATCGGCGCTTCACGGATATAAAGCGGCCGGTACAGCTGGCGCATCACCTCCTGTGCCCGCTCGGTCTCCGCGCCGATGACGATCCGGTCGGGCCTCATGAAATCGCCGATGGCGGACCCTTCGCGCAGGAACTCGGGATTGGAAGCGACGTCGAATTCCGCGTCGGGGCGCGTCTCGCGGATGATGCGGGCGACCTCGCGGCCGGTGCCAACCGGCACCGTCGATTTGGTGACGACCACCGTGTACTGGTCGATCTCAGCTGCAATCTCGGCCGCCGCAGCATAGACATAGGATAAATCCGCGTGGCCATCGCCGCGCCGGCTTGGCGTGCCGACGGCAATGAAGACGGCGTCCACGCCCTTTACGGCGGGACCGATATCCGTGGTGAAGGACAGGCGGCCGGCGGCGGCGTTCTTGGCCACCAGCGCATCCAGACCCGGCTCGTAGATCGGAATGATTCCAGCTTTCAGCCGTTCGATCTTCGATGCGTCCTTGTCGACGCACACGACATCGACACCGAATTCTGAGAAGCAGGCGCCCGAGACGAGGCCGACATAGCCCGTACCGATCATTGCGATGCGCATCAGGTTCCCTTCCGATAGCGTGGAAGCGCCGAACGCCTCAGCGCGCCGCCCGCAATACGTCTTCTATCGCAGTCCGGACCTTTTCGCCTATATCCGGCCGCGCCAACGCGAAGGCGATGTTGGCTTCCAGGAAACCGACCTTGTCGCCACAATCGTAACGCTTGCCCTCGAAACGATAGCCGTGGAACGGGCCGCCGCCGATCAGCTTGGCCATGGCGTCGGTCAGCTGGATCTCGCCGCCGGCGCCGACCATCTTCTTGTCCAGATGGTCGAACACGTCCGGTTGCAGGATATAGCGACCGATGATCGAGAGTGTAGACGGCGCGACCTCCGGCTTCGGCTTCTCGACCAGGCCTTTGATCGCCGCGATGCGGCCGTCATCGCTCGACACATCCAGGATGCCATAGCGGTTGGTGTGTTCGCGTGGCACGTCGACCACCGCGACGACATTGCCCCCCATCTCATTATAGACGTCGATCATCTGGGACAGGCAGCCGCGCTTGGCCAGCACCACGTCGTCCGGAAGCAGGATGGCGAACGGTTCGCGCCCGACGATCTGCTTGGCGCACCACACTGCGTGGCCCAGGCCAAGCGGCTTCGCTTGGCGGGTTGAGAAGAGGTGGCCTGAATCGATCAGCGTCTGCTTGACGATCTCCAGCTCCGCCGTTTTGCCACGCGCCTCCAGGGTGGCGGTAAGCTCCGGGCTGAGGTCGAAATGATCCTCCAGCACCCCCTTGCCACGGCTGGTGACGAAGATGAAATCCTCTATTCCAGCTTCGCGCGCCTCTTCGATCGCATTCTGCACCAGCGGCCGGTCGACCAGCGGCAGCATTTCCTTCGGCATCGATTTGGTAAGCGGCAGGAAGCGGGTACCCAGGCCTGCGACCGGAAATACTGCTTTGCGAACCGGCTGATGCTTCATCGCTGTCCCCTACAGATGCGTTTCGATTGGCACGACCATGCGGCGACTACCGTCTGATTCCGGCATTTTCGCGGCGCGGCGGCCCTGCCAGGATGGCGTCGATCAATGTACGGGCCTCCTGCCGGCCTGCCAGGTGCGACATTGCCAATGGCGGGCCGCCCGCGCTAGCGCCCAGGTCGAACAATGTCAGCCCGCTCAAGAAAAGTTCCCGAAAGATCACGCGTTCGCCAAAGCCCGGCGCAGTGCGGAAGCCGATGCGCTTCGCCAACTCCTCCAGCGCCTCGCCCATTTCGCGCTTGTTGCGCGCCTCGGAATGCCCCAGGCGATTGCGCATGACGATCCAATCGATCGGCGCCCCCCCCGCCATGGCTCGTTCCTTGCGGCGGTCCCAAACCAGCTCGGCATAGACGCTGGGCCCCAGGATCTTGCGGGTCGCCGGATCGACGCGGGCCAGTAGGTCGAAATCGACAAAGCTGTCGTTGATCGGGGTGATCAATGTATCGGCGCGCGCATGCGCCAGACGGCTGAGATTCGTATCGTTGCCGGGTGTGTCGGCGATGACGAACTCGCAGTCGGCGAACGCCGCGATCTGGGCTTCCAGTGCATCGCGGTCGGCCTTTGCCGCTTCGTTCTTGTCGTTCAGCGTGCTGGGCAGGATCGCGGCGTGCGTCGGCATCGGCAAATCGCCATGCGTCGTCCGGTTCGACATGTAACGCGACAGCGTCCCCTGCCGCGCGTCCAAATCCAGCGTCGCGATCCCGTGTCCCGCGCGCAACAGTCCGATGGCGACCTGTACCGCCGCGGTCGATTTGCCGGACCCACCCTTTTCATTGCCGAAAACGATGATCTTAGGTCCGGATTTGTTTCTTTGGTTCATCGTACCAGGGCGCAGTTGCGAAAGGCGGGTCAGCCGAGGTGCAAGGCTTTGAAACCCAGAACCACGACGCCACCGGTCAGTGAAAGATTGATGACGATTCCGGCGACGGCGCCGACCGCCCCCGCGATCATAACGGCCCCGTCGCGCTCGACAAAGCCCAGAGACAGGATCATGAGCGCGACGGCGAGGGGAAGATGGCTGAATGGAATTGGCACAGGATTGGTCAGCACGATCGAGCACACAAAGAAGAAAGCGCCGATCCAGCGCTGTCCGATCTCACCGCTGATATGCGCCAAGCGCGGCCGGCAGATAGACTCGAGTCGCGACAGTGTCGGCCTGACCTTTCGCAGCACCATCAGCAGCGCGGTGCGTGAGAAGCGGCGGCGGCGGACAAAAGCCGGAAGCCAGGGGGCGGGTCGGCCGAGCCAGAGTTGCGCGGTCAGGATCAAGAGCGGGACACCGAAGACCATCGGAAGCCCCGGAGGGCCCGGCACCGCGATCGGCAGGGTCAGTAGCAACAGAATGATGCTGAAGGCTCGGCCACCCAGCCCGTCAATCAGCTCACCGACCGTCATCTCGTCATTAGAGCCTTGCTCGACGAGGTGGATCAGCAGCTCTGAGGTTGGCGGCGGATGCCCAAGCTCAGGCTCCATATGATCGGAAGACAACTCGGTGTCGGGCATGCCTATATAGCCTGGAGGATTTCGCGGGTGCCCTTTACGATCATCTCGATCGCCACATAGGCGACGACGGCAAGGCCGACATATCCCAGCCACCGCTGCTTAACGATGATTCGGGCGATCCATTCGGCCGCAACCGCCATCAGCGCGACCGACAGGACAAGGCCGAAGATCAGAAGTCCGGGATGGCCCTCGGCCGCGCCGGCAACAGCGAGCGCGTTGTCGAGCGACATCGAAACGTCGGCCAGCAGGATCGCGCCGACTGCACTCCTCAGCGTGTGGCGAGCTTTGATATTTTCATTTGCCGCCTCTGACTCGTGCTTCCCGCCGCGCAATTCGCGGAACAGCTTCCAGGCGACCCAAACCAGCAAGATACCGCCGGCCAGCGTCAGGCCGATGATCTCCAGCAGGCTGAGCGCGACAAGCGAAAACAGGATTCTGAGGACGACTGCGCCGCCCATGCCGATCAGGATCGCCTTGCGCCTGTTTTCGGCGGGCAGGCCCGCCACGGCAAGGCCAACCACGATCGCGTTGTCGCCTGCCAAAACCAGATCGATGAACGCGATCTGAAGCAGGGTTGAGACAGTCTCTAACGGAATGTCGCTCATCCGCGCTCCCGCACCGGGCCGGTACTATGTTGCATGGCGCTGCTATCTACCGGCTCCTGACTCAAGCGGCAAGCCGCGAGGATAAGTCCGGTGCTTTCAGAGCCGCGTCGATGCGCGGAGCTTTGGAGTGGGCTTTTCCGGCACGGGATCGCGGATCATCGAGTTGGTTCGCATTTTTCTAGAATTTCGGGTATTTCAGAATAATTATGTGGGCTCAATCCGTTAGTTCCGGATAAAGTTGGCAGATATTGCTGTTGATAGGAGGCTTATACACGGTGCGTACAATATTTCGCACCCTGATTGTTATCGCTTTCATTGCTTCCCATGACATTATTTGAGATCGGGCGTGGAACTTTATGCAAGTCGTGATCGCTTCTGATGCGCTTAGGCGGTGCGTTAGGAGAAAAGAATGGACGGTTTCTGGCTGTCTGTCGCTGATTACATCGGCGCCAAAGGCCTACGGCCGGATCAAATTGTCGGTCCGGTGGAACTGAGTGAGATTTGCCGGATCGGGAAGGGCTACGGCAACGTCGGTCCCGCGGACGCCGACCTGATTCAATCGCTGATTATCCATAAGGGGCGCTACCGCGAACTGGATGCGGAATTCCTGAGACGTGCACTCGCGCGACTGCGGCCCACATTCGCAAACGAGGTTTTCGTCGTATTGACGATCGACGCTCCCGCCCTGGCGTTCGATCATCCGCATCTGGGGATCATGCGTCAGATCGAAGAGTGGTCCGTCAAGAGCGATGTCGATTCTGACTTAGGCCCGTCCCGGCCCACCCGCATGCAGGCCGTCTACTTGGGTAACGATCAGATACTGGCTCAAACCGCGTCCGGCCATATGGTTGTTCTCGCCTCGCAGGATCGGTCGATCACGCCGCATATTGTTCGAGACGGCTATTTCGACATTGGCTTGACAAGCTTTCTGCAGCGGACCCTTCGGCCGGGGATGGTCTATGTCGATGTTGGCGCCAATATGGGCGTCTATGCGTTGGCCGCCGCCGTTTCTGTCGGTCACACGGGGCGGGTGATTGCCGTTGAGGCCATTCCGCGCCTTGCTCAAATGGTTTGCGACAATCTGGTTATGAACGGTTTCCAGAAGACCGCGACAGTGATTCCGGTTGCTGCGGCGAACGAGGAAGGCGAGTTGACGATCTATGAATTCGATCGTCTTCAAGGCGGCAACACGATAGTCCCAGGCGTAGCCCGGGAAGCCGAAAAACTCTACAGCGTGCATGCAAAGCCGCTGACCGTTAGGGCTGCCCCCTTGTCGACCCTGTTCGAACAAGAGGACCTGCCTGCGCCGGATCTGATCAAGATCGATGTCGAAGGTTTTGAACTGCAGGTTCTTCTGGGTGCCCGTTCGCTGATTGCGAAACACAAGCCGGCTCTGATCATGGAGTGGCACCCCCCCTTCATGATGGAGGCCGAAACGCCCAAGCGCCTCTACCAGATTCTTACTGAGGAACTTGGATACACGATCCAAAAGATCGAGCAGGAGGGGCTAGCGCGCCCGATCGATTTCGCTGAACTCATGTCGACCGAACATTCGGATATCTATTGCTCGTTCTGAGAAGGATATCCGTGCGCGGACTGGAATAAGCGGTCGTAGGCGTGCGGCGCGCAAGCCCGGCATACCCACGGGCGCTTGACCTTGGCGTATGAAATCGTATCTAAAGAGGACTGATTTAGTCCTATTGGTGCGCACCGTTGATCCGTCTCTCCAAACTGGCCGATTACGCCGTTGTGATGCTGTCCTATATGGCGGCGCGCGAGGGTGAGGTGTATACGACCGCGCGGCTCGCGGAACGCACCGCCGTGCCCGAGCCGACAGCGGCCAAGATCCTGAAACTGCTGGCGCGCTCTGCGCTGCTGGCGTCGCAGCGCGGCAGCAATGGTGGTTACGGGCTGGCGCGGCCGGCGGCGGACATCACCGTGGCGGAGATTATCGTCGCTGTGGATGGGCCGATTGCGCTCACCGCCTGCGTCCAGGGCTCGTCCGACCATTGCGGGGTGGAACAGCTCTGCTCGATGCGCGGAAACTGGAACAAGGTCAATCGCGCGATCCGCGACGCGCTTGAGGATATCACCCTGGCCGACATGGCGGTGCCCTTCGGGGTGGTCCCCGCCATAGCCGCCAGGCAAGAGCAAGGTTTGGCGTGATGGATGGAAATCTCGAGGCCCAAGCAAACGCCGAAGTGCGGGCGCTGGCCGACCAGAAATACAAATACGGCTTCGTCACCGACATAGAGAGCGAAACCGCTCCGAAGGGCCTGAACGAAGACATCGTCCGCTTCATCTCGGCCAAGAAGGAAGAGCCGGAATGGCTGCTGGAGTGGCGCCTGCGCGCCTATCGCGCCTGGCTCACCATGGAAGAGCCGGAGTGGGCGAAGCTGAACTTCCCGGAGATCGATTTCCAGGACGCCTATTACTATTCCGCGCCGAAGCAGAAGGCCGGCCCCAAGAGTCTGGACGAGGTCGATCCGGAGCTGCTGCGCACCTATGAGAAGCTGGGTATCCCGCTGAAGGAGCAGGAGATCCTGGCCGGCGTACAGGCCGGCGGCGTCGATGAAGACGGCAACGAGCGGCTACCTGTCGCTGTTGATGCCGTATTCGATTCGGTGTCCGTCGCGACGACCTTCCGCAAGGTGCTGTCGGATGCCGGCGTAATCTTCTGCCCGATTTCCGAGGCGGTGCGCGACCATCCGGAGCTGATGAAGAAATATCTCGGTTCCGTTGTGCCCTATAGCGACAACAGCTACGCGACTCTGAATTCGGCGGTTTTCACCGACGGGTCCTTCGCCTACATCCCGCCGGGCGTGCGCTGCCCGATGGAGCTGTCGACCTATTTCCGCATCAATGCCAAGAATACCGGCCAGTTCGAGCGCACGCTGATCATCGCCGACAAGGGCAGCTATGTGTCCTATCTGGAGGGCTGCACGGCGCCCCAGCGCGACGAGAACCAGCTGCACGCCGCGGTGGTCGAGCTGGTGGCGCTCGACGATGCCGAGATCAAATACTCGACCGTCCAGAACTGGTATCCGGGCGACGCCGAGGGCAAGGGCGGCATCTATAATTTCGTGACCAAGCGCGCCGCCTGCCGCGGCCGCAATTCGAAAGTCTCCTGGACCCAGGTCGAAACCGGCTCGGCGATCACCTGGAAATACCCCAGCTGCATCCTGCAGGGCGACAATTCGGTCGGCGAGTTCTACTCGGTGGCGATCACCAACAACCACCAGCAGGCCGATACCGGCACAAAGATGATCCATATCGGCAAGAACACCCGGTCGCGGATCATCTCCAAGGGCATCTCCGCCGGCCACGGGCAGAACACCTATCGCGGACTGGTCCGTGTGCTGCCGAAGGCCGAAGGCGCGCGCAACTACACGCAGTGCGACAGCCTGCTGATCGGCGATGCGTCCGGCGCCCACACGGTGCCTTATATCGAAAGCCGCAACGCCTCGGCGACGATCGAGCACGAGGCGACGACCGCCAAGATTTCCGACGACCAGCTGTTCTATTGCCGCCAGCGCGGCCTTTCCTCCGAGGACGCGGTGGCGCTGATCGTCAACGGCTTCTGCCGGGAAGTGATGCAGAAGCTGCCGATGGAGTTCGCGGTCGAGGCGCAAAAGCTGATCGGCATCTCGCTGGAAGGCAGTGTGGGCTGATGCCCGTCATTCGCGTGGAGATGCTGGCCGGCCGCTCTATCGAGCAGAAACGGGAGTTGGTTGAAGTGCTGACGCGGGAAACCGCGCGGATCGCCAAGACCAATCCGGACTCGATCTTTGTGGTGATCGAGGATGTGGCCAAGGAAAACTGGGGCGTCGGCGGCAAGCTGATGGCCGATAAGTAACTGGATTTGACGAATGCTTGAAATCAACGATCTGCATGTTTCGGTCGATGGCCGCGAAATCCTGAAAGGGCTGACGCTCGCGATTCCGGCGGGGGAGGTGCATGCCATCATGTGGCCGAACGGCTCGGGCAAGTCCACCCTGTCCTATGTGCTGTCAGGCCGTGAGGGCTATGATGTCACCGGCGGTTCGGTGACTTTCAACGGCAAGGACCTGCTGACATTGGCGCCTGAAGAGCGCGCGGCGGCCGGTGTCTTCCTTGCTTTCCAGTACCCGGTCGAAATCCCCGGCGTTCCCAACGCGACCTTCCTGCGCACCGCTGTCAACGCCATTCGTCGGTCGCGCGGCGAGAAGGACCTCGACGCCATCCAGTTCATGCGTGCAGTCAAGGAAAAGTCGAAGAAGCTCGGCATCACCGACGAGATGATGAAGCGCGCGGTCAATGTCGGCTTCTCCGGCGGCGAGAAGAAGCGCAACGAGATCCTGCAGATGGCGATGTTGGAGCCCGCCTTCGCCATCCTGGACGAGACCGATAGCGGTCTGGACATCGACGCGCTGCGCGTCGTGGCCGACGGCGTCAATGCGTTGCGCGATCCCGGCCGCTCGATGCTGGTGATTACGCATTACCAGCGCCTACTCGAATATATCGTGCCTGACCGCATCCACGTGCTGGCGCACGGCCTGATCCGCCGCTCCGGTGGGCCGGAACTGGCGCACGAGCTTGAGAAGACCGGCTATGCCGAGTTCGCCGATGGGAAGGCCGCATGAGCGCCGTCGCGACCCAGCCGGATTGGCTGACCGCGTTACGTGACGCCGGTCGGGCCCGCTTCGGCGAGGCCGGCCTGCCGACGCAGCGGCAGGAAATCTGGAAATATACCGGGCTGAACAAGCTGAAGGCCCTGACGTTCGAGCCGTCGGCCGACATTGCCGGCACAGCGCCGGCGATCGAGCCACTGATCGACGCGGCGCATCGACTGACCTTCGTCAACGGCCGCTTCGATGCGGCCCGGTCGCGCATCGGTGCGCTGCCCGGTAACGCCATCCTGGCTAGCCTGGCGGAGATTTTGCGCGACCGGCCGAACCTGCTCGAGGGCCGGATGGGTGTCACCGCGGCGATCGACCGGCGGCCGATGGCGGCGCTCAATACAGCCTGGATCGAGGATGGATTGGTTCTGATTGTGCCCCGCGGCGTTGCCGTCGAAGGCGTGATCGAGGCGGTCTTCGTCAACACCGGTGAGGCACCGGTGGCGCACCCCCGCCTGCTGGTGGCGCTGGGCGATATGGCCGAGGTGGTGCTGGTTGAGCGGCATTTGGGCGGCGGGGGTGGCGGCTTCACCAACCAAGTGGCCGAAATTGCGCTGGGTGACGGCGCCAGCTTCCGCCACTACGTGCATCATGCCGAACCCACGATTTCGACCGCGCTCGAGACGGTCACGGTCACGGTCGGGCGCGACGCATCCTATCGCAGCTTTGGCCTCGCGGCCGGCGGCGGGCTCGTCCGCCGCGAGATCGAGGTGGTCTTGCGCCAGCCGGGCGGCTTCGCCCAGGTGGACGGCGCCTATCTCGTAGACGGCGAACGCCACGCCGACACGACCGTCCTGATCGACCACCAGGCCGATCATTGTGCCTCCCGTCAGACCCATAAGGGTGTGATCGACGATGATGGCCGCGCGGTCTACCAGGGAAAAATTTTGGTCCGGCCGCATGCGCAGAAAACCGACGGATATCAGCTGAGCCAGACGCTGTTACTGTCGGGGGGCGCTGAGGCGGACGTGAAGCCGGAGCTTGAAATCCACGCCGACGACGTCAAATGCAGCCACGGCGCAACCGTGGGCCGGCTGGATGCGGACGCGCTCTTCTTCCTGCGCGCACGCGGCATTCCGGAGGCGGAAGCGCGCGCGTTGCTGATCCAGGGCTTCATCGGCGGGGCATTGGACGAGATCGACCGACCCGACGTCCGCGAGGCGTTCGGTGCGGCGGCGTCCAATTGGCTAACCGCTCATTCGGAGAGCACAGCATGACTTTGGCTTCGGTCGATCCGATTCATCGGACGCGCCGCACCAACGGCTACGATGTCGAGCAGGTCCGCGCGGATTTTCCGATTCTGTCGCGCACCGTGCACGGCAAGCCGCTGGTCTATCTCGACAGCGCTGCGTCGGCGCAGAAGCCGCGTGCGGTGATTGAGGCGATGTCGCGCTTCTATGAGGAAGACTACGCCAACATCCATCGCGGCGTGCATTTCCTCAGCCAGCGCGCGACCGATGCCTATGAGGCGGCGCGCGCCAAGGTCGCCCGCTTCATCAATGCGGCGAAGGCGGACGAGATCGTCTTCACCCGCAACGCCACCGAATCGATCAACCTGGTGGCGCAGAGCTGGGGCCGCAAGACGCTGGGGCCGGGCGACGAGATCGTGCTGACCGAACTTGAGCACCACGCCAACATCGTGCCGTGGCAGATGCTGCGCGCCGAGAAGGGCTTCGAGATCCGCGTTGCGCCGATCGACGATACGGGCCAGATCCGGCTCGACGACATGGCCAAGCTGATCGGGCCGAAAACCAAGCTGGTCGCCGTGTCGCATATGTCGAACGCGCTGGGGACGATCCTGCCGGTGCGCGAGATCGTGCGCATGGCGCATGCTCAGGGCGCGCTTGTGCTGGTGGACGGATGCCAGGCGGCGGTGCACAAGCAGGTCGATGTCCAGGCGCTGGACGCCGATTTCTATGTTTTCTCGGCCCATAAGATTTATGGCCCGAGCGGTATCGGCGTGTTGTACGGCAAATACGCGCTGCTTGAGGCGATGCCGCCCTATCAGGGCGGCGGCGACATGATCGACCGCGTCACCTTCGCCCGCACGACCTTCAAGGAACCGCCCGCGCGGTTCGAGGCCGGCACTCCTGCGATTACCGAGGCGATCGGACTGGCCGCCGCGATCGATTATATGATGGATCTGGGGCCGAGCTTTGTCGGCGAGCACGAGCATGACGTGCTGACCTATGCGACAGAGCGGCTGTCGGCGATCGACGGTCTGACGATCCATGGCACCGCGGCCGAGAAGGGGGCGATCATCTCCTTCACCATGGCTGGGGCACATGCCCACGATATCGCGACGATTCTGGATCAGCAGGGCGTGGCTGTGCGGGCAGGTCATCACTGCGCCCATCCCCTAATGGACCGGCTGGGTGTGACTGCGACGGCGCGCGCTTCGTTCGCGGCCTATTCGACGCGCGGTGAAGCCGACGCGCTGGCCGAGGCGATCCTTCAGGTCAAACGGATTTTCAAGCTATGAGCGACCTGCGGGACCTCTATCAGGAAGTGATCCTGGACCACGGCAAGAACCCACGGAACTTCAGCCATCCGGAAGACGCGAACCGCACCGCGCACGGGCACAATGCGATGTGCGGCGACACGATCGACGTGTTCCTGAAGGTCGATGCCGACGGCAAGATCGAAGACGCGGCCTTCCAGGGGCAGGGCTGCGCCATCTCGGTCGCTTCCGCGTCGATGATGACGGAGATGCTGAAGGGCAAGACCGAGGCGGATGCGCATCATCTGTTCGAGACGGTGCATGCGCTTTGCACCGGGCATGACGAGGATGCCGACCTTGCCGATCTGGACGAGGACACTGCCGACCGGATTCAAATTCTGGCCGGGGTCAGGCAATATCCGATGCGAGTGAAGTGCGCGACATTGGCATGGCACACGATGGACAAGGCGATGAACGACAACGCCTCTGATGGATTTTCAGTATGACAGACATGGTCGATGGAGCGGTCGTGGACGACACCGTTCAGGACATGGAGGCCGAGCCGCCGACGGTTGAAGCGACTCCGGTCGATCACCCTATGTTGCCCGAGATCAAGACGGCGCTGCGCACGGTTTTCGATCCGGAAATCCCGGTGAATATCTACGAACTCGGCCTTATCTATAAGATCGACATCGACGCCGAGAACAATGTCGCGGTGAAGATGACGCTGACTGCGCCGGGCTGTCCGGTGGCCGGCGAGATGCCGGAACAGGTTCGCGGTGTTGTCGCTGATCTGGACGGGATCAAGGATGTCGAGGTTGAGTTGGTCTGGGATCCGCCATGGAACCCCGGCTTGATGGCCGAGACGGCTAAGCTTCAACTCGGCATGTTTTAGGAGAGTAAGCCCCATGGGAATGGCACTGCCGAAAGCAATGACCCTCACCGACGCGGCGGCCGAGCGGGTGCGTAATCTGGTCGCCAAAGGCGGCGACGACGCGATCCTTGGCCTGCGCGTCGGGGTGAAATCGCGCGGCTGCTCGGGCCTCAGCTACTTCGTCGAATATGCGAAAGAGCGGAAGAAGTTCGAGGAAGTGGTCGAGGACAAGGGCGTGAATATTTTCATCGACCCGGCTGCGACCATGTTCCTGCTCGGCAGCGAGATGGACTATGTCGAGGACAAGATGCAGTCCGGCTTCGTCTTCAAGAACCCGAACGAGAAGAGCCGCTGCGGCTGCGGCGAGAGCTTCAGCGTCTAGGCTGCTTCCGCCGCAAACTCACGCGGCACAGCGCCGGCCGCCCGCAGCACCAGTTCCGGGCCGGCCCCTGGCTTGTGCGCTTCTTCCGACAGCATGCGCCGCCAGCGACGGGCGCCCGGCAGGCCCTGGAACAGGGTCAGAATATGCCGGGTGATCGCCTTGAGCGGCGCTCCGGCGCGCATCCGGGACTCGATAAACGGCAGCATCCGCTCAATGACCTCATGCCGTGATGGCGCCATGCCGCCATGCAGGGCTGCGTCGATCTCCGCCAGGCGATAAGGCTCGTAATAGGCGATGCGGCCAAGCATCACGCCATTGACCCGGGCGAGATGTGTCTGCACCTGCTCCAGCGTCTCGATCCCGCCATTCAGGGCAACGGGCAGATCAGGGAAGTCCTGCTTCAACCGATAGCCGAAAGCGTGGCGCAGCGGCGGGATTTCGCGATTTTCCTTGGGTGATAACCCGTTCAGCATAGCCGTTCGCGCATGCAGGATTATGCCCTGGGCGCCGGCTTCGATGACTTTGGACACGAATTCCGTCAATCGCTCATATTCGTCGCGCTGCGGCAGCGGTGCAGGTTCGATGCCGATCCGGCATTTGACCGTGACCGGCACCCCCTCGGCGTTGTCGGCCATCGCCCTGACGAGATCGGCTACATGGTCCGGGTCGGCCATCAGGCAGGCGCCGAAGCGGCCGGACAGCACCCGGTCGGACGGGCAGCCGCAATTCAGGTTGATCGCGTCGTAACCCCAACGCGCGCCCCAACGCGCGCTCTCTGCCAACGCCCCCCTGTCGGCGCCGCCGAGTTGCAGCACGACGGGGTGCTCCGACGGGTCGAAATCGAGAAAGCGCGGTCGGTCGCCGTGAATGATGGCGCCAGTCGAAACCATTTCCGTATAGAGCGCAGCGTTGGGTGCGAGCAACCGCATGAAATAGCGGTAGTGCCGGTCGGTCCACTCCATCATCGGGGCCACGGACAGGGGATTCAGCAAAGACTGCCGCAAGGTTCGATGCACCTATCGGACGGGGCGCAACATGGCGCGCAGAAAAGGATCAAGGGGCGAAAGCGGAACCATACCATATCGTCCGCCGACACAGAAATTCCGGGCGTCTGCGGGGATATAGATTTTATTTGAAATTTATATTTCCGCCGGTCATACAAATCGTAAACATGATAGTCGCTGTTCAAGGCGGCATCTTTTGGGCCTTCGATTAATCCGTTCCATTTTCTTGCCGGTATCGAATGTCCGTAAATAAAAATGCCGCGGTCGCATGTACCGGCCGCGCTCAACCGAGGATGAGGTGGTCGGGGCGTCGTGTCGCTTCGGCGCTTGTCGCCACCGTCTGCCTGATCGTTCCGGGCTTTGCCTCCGCGCAATCCGTTGAAGATCTGCGCGCCATGTCGCTTGAGGACCTGACGAACGTCCAGATTTCATCGGTGTCGAAATCCGTCGAACCGCTTAGCGACGCGCCGGCGGCGATCTATGTGGTCACCGGCGACGACGTGATCCGATCCGGCGCAACCACCATCCCCGAGATGCTGCGCCTGGCGCCCAACCTGGAGGTCGCGCAGCTCAACGCCAGCACTTACGCGATCTCGGCCCGCGGTTTCAATGTCAGCAACAACGCCAGCTTCTCGAACAAGCTTTTGGTGATGATCGACGGGCGCAGCATCTACACGCCTTTGTTCGGCGGCGTGTATTGGGACATGCAGCAGGTCCTGCCTGAGAACATCGATCGAATCGAGGTCGTGAGCGGCCCCGGGGCGACCCTATGGGGTGCTAATGCGGTCAACGGCATCATCAACATCATCACCAAGGGTTCCGGTGACAACCAGGGCGGGTTGCTGACCGTCGGCGGCGGTAATCTTGAACGCATGGCGTCGCTGCAATATAGCGGCCGGCTTGATGGCGATTTGACCTATCGCGTCCATGCCGAGGGTGTGGATTTCAGCGAATTCCGTACGCCGCAAGGACACGGCGCCGGCGACAGTTGGTCCAAGCCCCAGGGTGGTTTCCGCCTCGATTGGACCCCGCCGGGGGATGCCGTCACGCTTCAGGGCGAACTCTTCACGGCGCAAGAGGATCCTAACGGTTTCATCACCGGCCGCTATCTCGCTGGAAACTGGCAGCATCAGTTCGGCGACGGCTCGACCCTTCAGGTCGAGGCCTATTACGACAAGGAAGCGCGCTTCCTCGATAACGGTGCCGGCGCGTTCAATATTGAGACCTTCAATCTGGACATCCAGCACAGTTTCGCGGTGGGCAGCTGGAACAACGTCGTCTGGGGGGCGGGCGAACGGGTGTTCTCGTACGACATCGAGAATACGGCGATCGCGCTCATCCCGTCTAAGCGGACCCTCAACCTTGCCAACGTGTTCGGCCAGGACACGATGACGCTGGCCGATCGCTTCAAGCTGACGGTCGGCTTGAAGCTGGAGGACGAACCCTATGTCGGTGTCCAGGTAATGCCGAGTGTCCGCGGTTCGTGGAAAGTTCTGGACAGCACGCTGCTGTGGGCGGCGGTGTCGCGCGCAGTACGCTCGCCGACGCCGGTCGACGAGGATTTCCATGAGTATTCCGGGCCGACGGACGTGCTGGGCGGGTCGCATGCGTTCCTGCCTGAGGAGCTCACCGCCTACGAGCTCGGCGCCCGTGTCCAGACGTCACCGCGCCTCTCCTTCTCGTTGTCCGGCTTTTATAATGTGTATGACGATCTGCGGACGGTTGAGCCGTCGCCCAATCCCCCGCCAGTCTACGCTTTCGCCAACGAGATGCGCGGGCTTATCTATGGCCTGGAGATGTGGGGCAGCTATCGCGTGACCGACTGGTGGCGCCTGACCGCCGGCTTCAGCATCCAGCATGAACATCTACGCATCCAGCCCGGTAGCCGCGATGTTGGCGGGCTCGATTTCGCGGCCGACGATCCCAATCACCAGGCCTCGCTCAGATCTTCTATCGATTTCGGGCATGGGGTCACCTGGGATGCATATCTGCGCTATGTCGGCGCGCTGCATCACCCCAAGGTGGCGGATTACGGCGAGCTGAACATGCGGCTCGGCTGGCAGGTGACCCCGGCTGTCGATCTGTCGGTTTCGGGCTTCAACCTGCTGCACGACCAGCACCGGGAGTTTTACGAAGACGGGGTCGCCGACGAAATTCCGCGCAGCTTCTTCGTCGAGACTCGGTGGCGGTTCTAGGCTGATGCCCTTGGCGTCCAAACCGCTTCTTAGAGTTTCTGCGCTCGTCCTGCTGGCGCTGAGCACCGCCATCGACGCATCGCGTGCGGATGGTCCCGGCGCTCTCGCGCTCGCGGTCAAGGCGACGTATCTCTACAAGTTCCAGCCGTTCATAACTTGGCCGGGCAACGCTCCCGCCTCGCCAGGCGATCCGTTCCGCCTGTGCATCGTCGGCACCGATCCTTTCGGCGAGACTATCGACCGTGCCGTTGCCGGCCAGCATGCCGGAGCGCAGGCGATCGTCGTCGTTCGGCTGACTGCTGTTTCCCCGGCCGATCACTGCCAAGTACGCTATCTTGGAACAGGCGACGCTGCCACGGCGCGGCGATGGGAAACCGCTATTGCAGGGCAGCCGGAACTGACCGTAACCGATGGGATCGCGGAGGACTCCGCCAAAGGCGTCATCAATTTCGTGGTTTCCGGGAACCGCGTGCGGTTTGAGATCGACGAGGCGGCCGCTTCACGCGCCGGCCTTGTCATCAGCTCCAAGCTACTGAGCCTTGCGGTCTCGGTCAGGCCGAACCAATGATGAGGCCGCTATGATTGCGCAGCCGCAACGCGTGAATTTGTGGAAGGCGACACCCAAGATCGCGCTGACGATCGCCATCCTGCTGGTCGTTGCAGGCATCGTGATCGTGTTTCTGGCGGCACGCTCCTATTCGGCGCAAAAGCTGCGCGAGGTCGACGTGGAGGGCCAGATCCTGGGCTCGACCGTTTCGGCTGCTTTGACCTTCAACGATCGCACTGCGGAGCAGGAATATGTCAATGCGCTTCAGGCCAATCCGGAGGTGTTGAACGCGGCTGTCTATACAGCTTCGGGCGCGCTGTTCGCCGGCTATGCGCGGTCGCCCGATGCGCCCTCTCCCGACCGATTGCTGATTCGGGGCAAGATGGTGCAGGGCGAGCGGATCACGGTGGTGACACCCGTTATGCAGGATGGGGCGGCCATCGGGTCGGTCTACCTTCAGGTCCTCACCGAGCCGCCAGGCCGGCGCTATGTCCGCTACAGTGTCGTCGCGCTTCTGACGACGATGGCGGCGGTCGTCGTCGGCGTTCTCGGTGTTGCTCAGTCGGCGCTCACCCGCACCAATGCGGCGCTCGAAACACAGTCCCAGGAACTGGCGGATATCAACCGGACCCTGCTCAAGCAGATCGGCGAACGGGAGAAGGCGGAGGCAGCGCTGAGGCAGGCACAGAAGATGGAGGCAATCGGACACCTGACAGGTGGGGTCGCCCACGACTTCAACAATCTGCTGCAGATCATTCTGTCCAGCCTGTCCATGCTGCGCCGGCGCGGCGGCGGCTGGCAGCTTGCCCCCCAGGCGGCGAGGGATTTTCGAAATCTCGTCGATGCCGCCGTATCCGGGGCGGATCGCGCCGCCGCCCTGACGCGGCAGTTGCTGGCCTTTGCCAGGCGGCAACCGTTGGAGCCGACGCGGATCGATGTCAACAAATTGGTCTCGGGCATGTCCGAACTGCTGCGTCGGACCCTGGGCGAGATGGTAGGGATCGAAACGGTGCTGGCCGGCGGCCTCTGGCCGACCTTCGCCGACGCCAACCAGCTGGAAAGCGCGATCCTCAACTTGGCGGTCAATGCGCGCGACGCCATGCCGGACGGCGGCAAGCTGACCATCGAGACCGCCAATACCCATCTCGACGATACCTATGTCCGCACCATCGAGGATGTCGAGCCCGGTCAGTATGTGATGGTGGCAGTCACCGACACCGGAACGGGAATGACGAAGGATGTGCTGGCGAGCGCCTTCGAACCGTTCTTCACTACCAAGGATGTCGGTCACGGCACCGGCCTTGGCCTATCGCAGGTCTATGGCTTCGTGAAGCAGTCGGGCGGGCACATCAAGATTTATAGCGAGCTTGGCGCGGGAACGACGGTGAAGCTCTATCTGCCGCGCCTGTCGGCGCCGGATGGGGAAGCAAGCGAGGAACCGAAGGACGTCGGTCTGCCGCGCGGCAGCAGCGCCGAATCTATCCTTGTCGTCGAGGACGAAGACCAAGTGCGCGATTTCACGGTCACAATGCTGCGCGAACTCGGCTACAGCGTGGTCGAAGCTGCGAATGGGCAGGTTGCGCTGCGCATGCTCGACGCCGATCCTGCGATTCGTCTGCTTTTCACCGATGTCGGCCTGCCCGGCGGGTTGAACGGGCGGCAGTTGGCGGATGAAGCGCTGAAGCGCCAGCCGAGGCTCAAGGTTTTGTTTACCTCGGGCTACACCCACAACGCCATCGTCCATGGCGGACGGCTGGACGCTGGTGTCGCGCTGATCGGCAAGCCATTCACCTATGCGACTCTCGCCCAGAAGATCAGGCAGGTACTCAGCGGGGAGCGCGAATAATCGGTCAAAGTTCAGTTTACGTCTTATAAAGCCGGTAAGAATCACCACGTGAAATCAGAGATTTATTGAATTCCTCACAGATGGGAAATACCTTGGCCAAGAGTCAAAAGAAGAGCAACCGGGAAGTTAAAAAACCGAAACAAAATAAGAAAGCGACACCTGTTGCCGGGCCATCCTTTCTAGCTCCACCCCCGGCTCGCAAAAAGTAACTTCATCGACAAGTTCTACGGACGGCGACCTTTCGAAGAGTTGGCTGGGAGTTTCGGCTCCCGGCCCGCTCGCCGGCTTCAGGGTGTGACCAGGCTCGCATCCAGGGTCACGGCGGTTTGCGCAAGGGCCTTTCCGTACAGTTTCGCGCCGGTTTTCAGCACAATCGCCGTCTTGTCCAGGACGGTGCCGTGCAGCACGGATGCCGTGTTCAGCGTGGTGGCGCCGGCGACCTGCCAATAGATATGCCGGTTCAGTGCGCCGCCGGAGAGAATGACCCTTTTCCCCGACGCCACATTCAGCGTGCCGGCGATCTGAAAGATCCAGATTCCGCGCTCGTTGCCTGAAAGCAAAACGTTCGACGGGATATCGACGTTGGAACTCCATTTATAAAGTCCCGGCTTTATCGTCAGGCCGCCGATATTGCCCGCGCCGAGTTCGACTTTGGTCGGATTCTTTCGTCCCGCCGCATCGTTGTAAGCCGTCTGCATCGCTGAGACCGCGCTGGTCAGATTGGCTGGCGTCGGAGCAGCATAATTGGCGGCGAAAATCTTGCCGGTTACCAAGCTGGAGGTCGCATAGGTCGGCGATGTGCGCTTCAGTCCAAAGCCGGTGATCGCGGTGGCGGCGATCGGGCTCACACCGATATTCCCCTGTACGTGCGTTGCCCCGGTGGTCGAAACCCCGGATTTGGTCAGGATGCTATAGGTGCCGGCGGCGCCCAGATAGACGGCAGTAGCAGCTTGGGCGGCGGCCGGAAGGCCGAGGGTCAGAAGACCGGCGGACAGAATACGGGCGTAACCTAATGTGATTTTCATGTCATGGCGCTCCTCGTCCCGAACCGCAGGCTCCGGGGGACTCGCCGGATTATGTAGGGAACACATTAATTACAGAAAGGTTCCGAAGAAATTCGATTTTTGCATTATCCGATTAGATTCGATCATCGGTTTTTTTTATTATTGTCCGAATATAAAAAATAATATTACGTGTTCGGCGCATTTGAAAAAAACTACAACAATATTACTTCTGTATAAACATTGTACAACCCCTTGTATCTTACGCCATGTGCGCCGATGTAATTATCGGTAATACATTTGAATAATCTCTGATTATAATTCGGGGAACCGCGAAATACACGATTTTGCCGGCGTGGTTTTACAGGCGCCCAAAAAGATTCCGACGGCGAGCACCTCGTCGCAAAATCAGGAGCGTTTCATGTCAAATCTCGCCACCGTAAACGCCATCGCCGGCACACCCGCTGTTGTCTGGCCGCGTCGCGCGTTCGAAAGACAGCTTCTGAACATTGTCCCCAGCATGCATGCGTTTGCGCGCTTTCTCGCGCGAAATCCCGCCGATGCCGACGACTTGGTACAGGACGCAATGGTTCGGGCGTTGCGGTCGTATCATCAGTTCGATCTTGGGACCAACATCAAGGCTTGGGCATTCGCTATCCTGCGAAACACCCGCCTGAACAACCTGCGCAAGCGTCGCTTTGAGATGATCGACGAGCAGGATGCGGCGTTTCCCTCGATCTCGCCCAATCAACTGAACTGCGTGGAGCTTAGGGAGGTGCTGGCGGTGCTCGCCACGCTGCCGTCTATCCATCGCGACGTGCTGACGCTGGTCCGGGCAAAAGGCTTATCTTACGAGGAGGCGGCTCAGGTGATGAAGTGCAAACTTGGAACGATCAAGAGCCGCATCAACCGTGCCGACGCCGCACTGCGGACTGCGTTGGGTGCCGATTTTCAGTCACCCTCGGCGCCTCACTATGCGTTTGAAGCCAATTAGCCGCTGAGCGTCCAGGCGGAACGCCGCCGCGTAACCTTAGCTTCTGCCCCGCGAATATCGGGTCATGGGTGTCCTGCGCATTTCACCCATTGCCAGATGGCGTGGAAATTCCGAAATCTTGCGGACGGGCCCTACTGAAAGGCGGAGTGAAAAAATGAATGCATCGACGGAGCGCGCGGTTCTTGCCGGCGGGTGTTTCTGGGGCATGCAGGATTTGCTGCGGCGTTATCCGGGCGTAATCTCGACCCGGGTCGGCTATTCGGGCGGCGACGTGCCGAACGCGACCTATCGCAATCACGGCAGCCATGCCGAGGCGATCGAGATCATCTTCGACCCGCAGAAAATCACCTTTCGCAAGATACTGGAGTTCTTCTTCCAGATTCACGATCCGACGACCCGTAACCGCCAGGGCAACGATATGGGCGCCAGCTATCGTTCGGCGATCTTCTATACCAGCGACGAGCAGAAGCGCGTCGCTGAGGATACGATTGCCGACGTCGACGCGTCCGGCCTGTGGCCGGGCAAGGTGGTGACCGAACTCGCTCCGGTCGGCGATTTCTGGCAGGCGGAACCCGAGCACCAGGATTACCTCGAGCGCTATCCCAATGGCTACACCTGCCATTTCCCGCGCCCTGGCTGGGTGCTGCCGAGTCGTAGCAAAGCTGTCGCCTAAAGCCTCGCGCTTCGTCTACTCTGCTTGGAAGGCACCCGGGCCCATGGCCGGCAACAAGCGGAGGGGACGATGGCGGAGGCGATGTTCGACGAGGGCGTGGCGCTGATCCTTGGTGGGTCGGGCGGCGTCGGGCAGGGCGTGTGCCGCGAATTTGCCAAGGCCGGCGCCAATGTCGCGCTGACCTATCACAAGCAGAAAGATGTAGCGAACGACTTGGCCGCCGAACTGCGCGGGTTGGGCGTACAAGCATCGGCCCACCAAGTGGCGATCGGCGATGCCGGCCGGGTCGAGGCGCTGATCGACGTGGTCGCCACGCAATATGGCCGCATCCACAGCATCGTCATCGGAGTCGGCACCTATGTCGGCCAGCGCATGATCGCCGACGCGACGCGCGAGGAATGGAACGGCGTCATCGAGGAAGATCTGAAGGGCTTCCTCAACATACTGTATGCGTCCCTGCCGCGCTTTCGCGCCTGGGGCGGCGGGGCCTATGTGCATCTGGGTTCCGGCGGTCATGTTTGGTGGCCGGAAGCCGATGCGCTTTCAGTCGCGCCCAAGGCGGCGATCGAATCCCTGATCGTCGGCGTTGCCCGGGAAGAGGGGCGTCACGGCATTCGGGCCAACAGTGTGCTCTTGGGCGTGATCGAGGCCGGGATGTTCAAGGTCCAGTGGGACAAGGGCATCTTCCCGCAGGCCTGGGTCGACGAGGTCCATAAGGCCTTGGCGATCAAACGCTGGGGCCAGCCTGAAGAGATCGGCCACGCTGCAGTGTTCCTTGCCTCCAAGAAGTCCGCCTACATCACCGGCCAGCGCATTTCCGTGGCGGGCGGATTCGGTCTGGGTGGGATGCAGCTCTAGGCCTTGATCGCGCTGGTGGATTTGCCCGGCGCGGTTGCATATTGTCGATGGTAACGACATTGCGTTATCGGGACCGATATGGGAGCCGCCGTCAGACATGGATAATCGCCGACTATGAGCGCGGGCAAACGCTCCATTGTCTTTTGCGCGACGCAGCGTACCGGTTCGGCGGTCATCACCGATGACTTATCCAATGTCTGCGGCGCGGAATCCTTCAATTCCGAGATGCTCTACGGCGAGCTTCTGCGTGGCGACGTGCGCTTGCCGTGGGACGAAGTCTGGAAGATCGCGAAGGCGCGCTGCAAGGTTCGCGGATACACGGTCAGCAAGGTGATGTTCCACTACGTGCCCTATCTGGCGACCGTGATCGCCGGCGGGACGCTCGACAAGACCCCGCCAATCTACAAATTTTCGCCCGCGCGCTGCGACGCGTTCCATGAGTTCTTTCGGGATTCCCTCTGGGTTCACATCCATCGACAGGACATCTTCTCCCAGGCGGTGTCGATGTATTTCGCTCAGATGACCAAACGCTGGGAGATTCGTCCTTGGCGGGAAGAGGACACCGCGCCGCGCGAGATACCGTGGATTCCCTATGACCGACCGCGTCTGATGCGTCTCGTCCATGCCTTCGCGTTGGAGAACGCCGGTTGGGAGTCGTTCTTCACCCATTACGGCATCGAACCGATCCGTGTGGAGTATGAGGATGCGCTCGGGAACTATCCGACCTATTTGGACGAAGTGCTGGCCAGAATGCGCGTGAAACAGGCTAAAGCGCCGCCCCGGCGGATGATCAAGCTGGGCGATGCCACGAATTTGCGATACGCCAACGCGCTTCGCCGCGATGTGTTGGATCACCCTATTCTTCGATCGATGGTTGCCTGATGACAAACAAGACCGCCCTCAGCACGGTCAAGCTGGAACCGCCGCCACGCCGCCGGGTCTGTTTTATCACCACAGAATTCCACGGACTGTTCCGCAACGGTGGTATCGGCACCGCCAACACCGGGTTGGCGTTGGCGTTGGCACATGCCGGGTTCGACGTGACGGTGACGTTCTCCAACGCGGATCAGAGCGGTCCGCGCGCGGTTGTCGGCGATTTCTGGAAGCTTAAGGCGCAATACGCCAAGCGCGGCATCACGCTCGATTTTGTTGCGCCGCCTCAGGGCATGCCCGATGCGTTCAACGATTCGCGCTCGGCAAGCTATGCCGTCTTTCTCTATCTTCAGCGCAACCCGTTCGATGTCGTGCTGTTCAACGACAATGGCGGTCAGGCTTTCTATTCGCTGCAGGCGAAGCACGCTGGCGTCTTCCCCGATGCGCCGCAGATCTATGTCGTTACGCACGGTCCTTATGACTGGGTCTATGACCTCAACGCGGTCGAGTACGAATCGCGCTCGCCGATCATCGTCGGCTTCATGGAGCGCCGCTCTGCGGAGCTCGCGGATATCCTGATCAGCCCCAGCCAGTACCTTATGGACTGGATGGCCGGGCAAGGCTGGACGCTGCCCGAGCGCAACTGCGTCGTTCAGAACGTGATCGGCGTGAACGGCGCGGCGAGTGGTGCCGTAACTGAACCAGTGCCTTTCGACGAGATTGTGTTTTTCGGCCGTCAGGAAATCCGCAAAGGGCTGGAGCTGTTCTGCGACGCAATCGACCTGCTGCACGGCAAGATGGACCTTAGCAACACGCGCGTCACGTTCATGGGCAAATTCGGCCATGTCGCCGGTCTTCATTCCGGCGTGTATCTGGTCGAGCGCGCGCGCAAATGGCGTACGCCTGTCCGGATGCTCGGCAACTATGACCAGGCGGAGGCGCTGGACTATTTGCGACGGCCTGGCGTGCTCGCGATTATTCCCTCGCTTGCCGAGAACTCGCCCTGCGTGGTCGTGGAATGCCTGGAGCTGCGCATTCCATTTCTCGCGACCGAAGGGGGCGGTACACCGGAACTTGTGGCCAAGAAGGACCGCGAACGCTGCCTCTTCCCGCCGGTTGCCTCGGACCTGGCTTCACGCATCGAGACCGCCTTGCGGGATGGCCATCCCGCCGCCGATCTGGCGATCCGGCAAGAGCGGGTGTTGCGGGAGTGGGTGGCGCTGCTGAACCAGGACGTCGATCCGGTCTTGCGGTCCGGTTCGCCGGCAACAACGCCGGTTGCCGCCGCCACGCCGCGTGTGTCGATCTGCTTCCTGCGAGCGAACGCCCGCGCCTCCTCGATCGCCGCCATCGCGCGCCAGATCTATCCGAATATCGAGATCGTCTACGCGGATGCGGAGGGCAGGGAACCCGACGACGAACTAGTGTTCTGCCCACATCCAGTACGGTCGGTCGCGGTTCCCGGCGGCGGACGGGCGGCGGCCCGCAATGCCGCGGCCGCGGCGGCGAAAGGCGAATACCTGCTCTTCGTGGACGAGCCGACGGTGACGATGGCGCCGGAGTGCGTCGAAAGGCTCGTCGCGGCCGCCATGCGGACCAAGGCGGAGATCGTGACGTGCTTGCCGGCGCATCCGGACGGCGGGGCGCCGCGATGGGCGCATTTCCCGATCGGTGCGTGCGTCGAACTCGGCGCTTTCGAGGCTTGCTTCGGCGGGCCCGTCATTATGGCGTCTGCCAAGGCATTCCGGCAGCGCCGGGGGTTTTCGTCCGATTGCGACGAGTACGTACTCAACTGGGCCTTCCTGGCCTCATCGGTTCTCGCCGGCGCGCGGCTTGAGGTCGTGCCGCTGATATTGTTCGAGCAGGATCGCGCGGCCTTGATGCGTTTCGACGCCGGGACGCTGGTACGCGGCCATCGCGACATCTTCCGGATCTATGGCGACCGGCCGGCGTCGATGTTCTTCCGGTCGCTGGAGGCGTTCCCGGGCGTGCGCAACCAGCATCTTGAGCAATCTAAGGGAGCGCTCGATAAGGTCGGCGGGCGGGCGCAGGAAATCGCGATCGCGCTGTCGAAACTGGACCCCGGGAAGCCGGAAGCCGATCGCGCGTTCATTGATTATTGCTGCGAGCGCCGGATGATCGAACTTGCGATCGATTTTGCGGTCTGGAACGGCAAGGAGATGCTGAACGAGGTTGTCAACGCTGCCGGGAAGGTGCGCGAGGCTGAGGCACTTGCCATGATCGGCCAGCGCCGAATCGTTTTCCCGCGCAAGGTGGACCTCACAGAGGCTCTGAGCGGCGGCCTCCTGGCCATTTCACCGTTGCATGAGGCCGAACTTCGCCGTCCCGCGGGCGGCCTCGTCTCCCATCCCGCTGGATTTGGCGTGCAGCTCGTCAAGGCCGACGGCGGCGCGCCGGCCGGCAGCAAAACGATTGTCGGACGCGTCAAGATCGATGGGGCGGCAACTCGGCCCGGCGCGGTTTCCATCGCTGTCGCGGAGGCAGGCTCACGGCTGACCGTAACCGAGGATAATCAGATCGTCGGCAACGGCGTTTCGTGGTCGGGCTGGGTCGCCGTCGACGAAGGCGAGACCACGGTGCGTCTCGCGCTTCCGGAAGCGGCAGCCGACATCTCGGATCTCTACTTCCTCAGCCGGACCGATGCGCGCGAAAGCGTGGAAGCGGTCGTAAACTGGCTCGGCGTCGAAGCCATCATCACGGTGGATCCGGGGCGCAACGGGGTCGACCGCCGCGTGGCGCTGAAGCCCGTCCATCCTGATGTGATACGAAACGCGTCCCTGGTTACCGATGTCTCTGACTTCCCCTTTCCCGTGTTGACACCCGGCCGGCGGATGCTGACGCACCCGGTTCCCGGTCGGCCGCTGCTTGTGCGTCTGGCGGATGCCCTGCCTCCCGGCACACAGGGGCTGCGCTGTAGTTTTTCTTTGGAGCACGAGCAGGCGCACGCGGTCGATTTCGGCGTCTGGGTGGGCAATCCCGCAAGCGAGATGCCGACCGAGGCCGAGTTGCAGGAACGCGCGGCCTTCAGCGGTTGGACGACAGTTCGGACCCCGTTTGAAATGCGCAACCTGACGATGCGTCTGGATATGCCGTTGTTCGAGCCGGCGGATATCTATCTGACTGTGCGGGTCACTGAGGCGCCCGACGTTTATTTTTGCCACGCTTACTGGCATGAGCTTTCGGTGATCGAGGCTTGGTCGGATGCCTTGGTTTCGGGTCCGTCGAGCGGCGATCAGCCGCCGCTTCCGCTCGCGGTTGCCGGGATGGCGGTCCCAGATGCAGTCGCAGATCGCTGAAACGCGCCCAGGCATATTCGTGCGTGCCTTTTTGCCGGGTCAGCAGATAGACGCTTAGCCGCTCGTTGGCGGTACTGGAAATCAGCGCCGACAGTGATCCGTCTTGCAGCGGCGTCAATGTCTGCCAGCCCGAGAAACCCGATCGGGTTCGCCGCTCCTTTGCCAGTTCGGCCATGTTCGGCAGGGGCGCGCCGTTTTTCAGCACGAGAAGGGCGAAATCGGTCGGATTGGCCTTTTCATGGGCCAAATGCGTGCGGGCGGACAGACGCCAGGCTGGAGTCGGCGTTGCGACGGTCATATGTGCGACCGTGATCTTGCCGGGCCCGTTGGGGTGGACCTGGATGAACTCCGATTCCGGGTCGTACAGCACCAGCGGAATGTCGTCGGACATGTCCTGGCCGAACGGCGTCACCGATTCGTAAGCGGTCTTCGGCACCATCGCGGTCAGCGCCATCCGCGCGCCGGTCGGCAGAACGATGTCCGTCGTCCCTATGGGCGTGGTGCCCGGCACCGAGCCCAGGATGCGCATCGCGAGCGGTGCTGGAAACGGACGGCCTTCGCCGGTGTGCGCGCATAGCGCGGCGTTGGGATGCGGCGGCCCGAGTTCAATTCCCCAGCCGTCGTGGCCTGGCGTCCAGGCGATCTCCAGGACTAGGCTCAGCGCCGTTTCGTCGACTGCTCGATCGAGCAGCAGGTTTGTCCAGCCGACAATGCGCGTGGCTGGGTCCAGCATCCACCTGCCGACGACCATATCGGTCTCGATGGCGCGGAGCGCGATCTCGAGAGGGGGCGATCCCGGCGGCGGCACGGACGACAAAGCGAGCCCCAAACCGCACACGCCGATCGAGTTGACCGGGAGATATTGCTTCAGGGTGCGGCTGCCAGGGCCGGCACGGCCCTCACCCGCGCCGAGATCGACACTTTCGATGCCCACAGGATAGGCGAATATCTCTTGCGGCGCCTTGGTATCGGCCGAGGCGACATAGGCTTCCAGCGAAGCGAAATTATGTTCAAGGCGCTCGAATTCCTCGCGGTAGGCCGCAAGGTCGAGTGCGAAGCGGCCGGATTGCCGCAGTGCGGCGCCAAGCGCTTCAGCTAGAAGTTCGATTGCCGCGGCCATGACCTTCACCGGCGTAAAATCCGCGACCGTTTTGAACGCGACCGTTTTTGCAGGCAATTTTTCTGTCCAGGCCGCGGCGAGCTCGCTCAGGGTCCCGTCCCGGCTTTTACCGATGATCGCTACCAGATCCGGGAATGCCCAGGTGGCATCGGCGAAACTTAGCTTGAACAGGCAATCGCCATCGCGCCGGAACTCATAATTTTCCTTATCGCCGCGCAAGCATGACAGCCAGCCGAGGCCGGGAAGCTTCGGTAGCGCTGACAGATCGGCGGGTGTCGCTCCCAGAAGGGCGATATGGGGCACGTGACCGGAAGTCAGGGACATTGAAAGCGCGTCTCCGACAGGAGGATGGCATAACTTATGGAGCCGCCGAAATTCTATTTCGGTTCAAACCTATAGACGCCGGGCGTGAACGCAAATACAGACTTTTCGCGCGACCGTAACGCTGTCACAGTCCGGTCCATTGTCAAGCGCGGGTGAGTCATTTTGGCAGCGGCCGGTGCATCTAAGTCAGCGGGAAACAGGAGAGCCGAGGGTCCCGTCATCGGCGTAGTCGTCCCTCTTTTCAAGCACAGTGTGCTTGTGGCCGACGCGCTGGCGTCTTTCCTGCGGCAGGAATCTGGTTATGCGAGCGTCGCGGTGGTGGTCAATGACGGCTGCCCGTTTTCCGATTCCGAATTGCAGGTCGAGGCGTTGCGTGCGCTGCACCCGGCACGCATTCACACCGTCTATCGCACAAATGGTGGATTAAGCGCGGCACGCAACACAGGCATCGGCTTCCTGCTTGCGACATACCCGTCGATCGAAGCGATATTCTTCCTCGACTCCGACAACCGCTTGCGGCCTAAGGCGCTCGAGTCCGCCTATCGGACGCTTTGCGATCATCCGGAGGCTGACTGGGTCTATCCCAATATCGACATGTTCGGTCTGCGCCGCCATTTCGACTATGCGGGGCCTTATTCCCTGCTGCGCCACGTCTTCTATAATATCTGCGAGGCTGGAAGCATGGTCCGACGGCGCGTCTTCGCGGCGGGCGTGCGGTTCGACGAAACGATGCAGTTGGGGTTCGAGGACTGGGATTTCTGGCTGTCCGCCGCCGGCCGGGGCTTCCGGGGCGTCCACGATCCCAATTTTGGTTTTCTGTACCGCAACCGACCCGCCAGCATGCTCTCCCAATCGAAGCGCGACGCCGAGGGCATCCTCGCCTATATGCGCCGCAAGCACCGCGCGATCATGAGTCCGCGTGCGCTGCTCCGACTTGAGGCGGAAGAGGCGCCGCGCCATGCAATCGTTTATCTCGACGCCGATCGTGTCGAGATCGGTCTGGGCGGCGGAGCTGTCGACACTGTCTCTATCGCGGCATTCGGCGAGATGCTCTGGCGTGCGATCACCGCACCGACACTGCAACATGTGCCGCCGATCATTATCTTCACCGGATCCGGGACCGCAGCCCGACTACGGTGCGAAGGGGTCCTTCTATGGATCGCATACGATGCAGAAACCGTTCTCACATCATCCAATGTCGCGGCTTACGAAATCGAAGACGGCATCGGCGGCGCCCTGACGCTGGAACGTGGCGGTCTGGCGCGCGACTGTGGTTTGCTTGCCGTCGGCTTTCCGCTGATCGGGTCGATTCTACGGGACGAGGCGACAAGCTGGGTCGAATTGCTGCCCAAAGGCGGGGCTGATTCCGGCGTTCTGGCCAAGCGGTTGCTGTTGCCCGCCCAGAAGTCGATCGCAGCCGGTCGCGAGGCATCCGCGATGTCTGGCTTCCTGCATTGCGTCAGGTTGTGGCGGGATGCGCCGTACCGTGAGGCGGCAAAGCGCAACTGGACCTGGCGGGAATTATCCGTTCCGCCGTCACACCAGATGTTCAACGAAGTTCGGCAAGTTTTCGGAGGGGCGGTCGCATTCCCGCAGCCACCTGGCGGGACCTGCAATATTGGCTTTGTCCTGCATGTCGCCAGTTTCGGAGGGGTGGAGCGGGTTGCCTATTGCGTGGCACGGGAACTGGCCCGGGCCGGCGCCGCGGTGCATCTGTTCCTGATCGGCGCCAATCGGGCTGAGCTGCCGGAGGATTTCAAGGGCACCTTTGCATCGATCAGCTGTATCGAGGGCGCCGGCCTCGGCGCCTGGGACGGAGGGACCCGGTTTCAGGGAACCGCCCTGCCGGCGATCACCAAGACGCCCGAAGCGCTTGAGCGCGTCGTCGCCGCACTGGCTTGGCTCGATATCGTGGTCAACCACCATGCCGGCGATTTGAACGAGGCTGCGGCCGCGCTGCGCCGGTTGGGCGTCAAGACCGCAACCTATCTGCATCTGCTCGACACCACGCCATCCGGACGGGTGCTGGGGCACCCGCTGCTCGCGCTCGCCTATGAGCATGCCTATGACCGCGTGATCTGCGTGTCGCGGCGTATGCTGTCATGGATGCACGGCGCGGGAGTGCCGGCCGACAAGCTGTTGCTGGTCCCTAACGCGCCCGGACATGAGGTTTCCCAGGTTCGCCGGCGCCGCGTCTTGAAGGAGCGCCGGGAGCGGCAGCATCAGCGCCTGCGTGTGCTGTTCCTCGGGCGGCTCGACCGCCAAAAGGGCATAGACCGGCTGGCCGCGGTTATGGAAAAGGCGATTGCAGCCGACATTGCGGTACGTTGGCGCGTGGTCGGGGCTGCGGTGACAGAGGCCGTTCCGGTTCCTTCGATCGTCCAATCGCGCGTCGAGCCCCCGGTTTATGGCGCTAAGGGTTTGACGGAGCTGTTGTCCTGGGCGGACGTGCTGGTGCTGCTGTCGGACTATGAGGGCGTTCCGCTCTCCATTCTGGAGGCGCAAAGGCTTGGTGTGGTGGTCATCGCTACGAATGTCGGCGCGGTGTCGGAAGTCATCGACTCCGAGCGCAACGGTATCCTGGTCGATCCGAAGCACACAGTCGACGAGACGCTGAAATGGTTGAAGCGACTCGCCGAAGACGATGCTGTACGGGCTCGGATCGCGCTTGCCGCGAGTGATGTTCCCAACTGGTGGGAAACGACCGGCGCGCTCATCGAATGGGCAGGATTGACGCCACATGAGGACGCCAAGGAGCCGGTTGGGGGAAAGAGGGTGGTCGCACATCCCGTTTCAGACCTATCTCCTCAACTTCCTCCAATTTGTAATAATTGACTGATATACTGTAGCGTTCTTACGCTGTTGTTCATGGCCAGCGGCAAGGCCGACGATATGGGATGCGATTTCTTGGGCGTTACGCTACACACCTCGTACCTCATTTGCGCGGGCCCGCGGACGGGCAGCAATCTGCTGGCCTCGACGCTCCGCCATGCGGAAGTGGCCGGCCAGCCCTTCGAATATTTCGGCCGCGCGACCCTCAACGGTCCTCACATGCTAGGCCTTTTGAATCTTGGGCCCGTAGAGGCCGAGACCATGAGTCTCGCCGACCGTCTCGACCGAATCTTGGCAGCTGGAGCAACTGAGAACGGCGTTTTCGGCGCGACGCTGCATTGGGGCCATTTTCAACCGATGGTCGACGCGGTTCGTGAAAAACTCGGCGACAATGTGCCTGCGGCAGCGGATGTTGCTGCGGTGCTCAGAGGGTATTTCCCCGGAATTCGCTATGTCTGGCTGCGCCGCGAGAACCACGTCGCGCAGGCCATCTCTCACTATCTGGCGAGGCAAACCGGTCTTTGGCAGACGCAGGCCAAGGCGGAAAGGCCATCGGCCGATAGTGCCGAGGAACCCGCCTACGATTTTTCCGCGATCAAGCGGCTCGTCGGGTTCGCCGAGCGCGAGGAACAAGGCTGGCGGCGCACCTTCTCGGAAATTTCCGACCCGGTTTTCGCGGTCACCTATGAAGAACTCGCGGTCGCGCGCGAGGCGGTCGTGGCGCGCGTGCTGGAGTTCCTCGGTGTGCCGAAAGCGATCCAGGAAATTCCCGAAGCGCCCCTCCGGCGACTGGCAGACGCCCGTTCCGTCGCTTGGGAAGAGCGCTTCCGTGCCGAGGATGTGGACACTGTGACGCCCGAGCGCGAAGGCCGCGCGGCCCGGGGCTAAGGAGCGCCGGCATAGCCGCGAAAAGCCTCGGCGGCTTGGGTCGGCCTGCCGTCCTCGACCACCCAATTGTTGTAGGAATAGAACATCACCGGCCCCAACCGCAGCGTGTCTTGCAAGCGCTCGAAAGTGGCCAGGCACTCCCGCACCGCCACGTCGAGCGATTGCCCTTTTCGGTTGGGGAACGCTTTCTTGTTGAGGAAGCCCCATTCGGTGATCCAGAACGGCTTTCCCCGTCCCAGGATGGCGGCATCTTGCTGTAGCTTCTCCTCGATCGATTGGGCGATGTCGTTCGGCGCGGCGTAGATGTGCGTGCCGATGCCGTCGATGCGGTAGCGGGGATTGTCCAGATAGTCGACGCCATCCAAGTCGCGCAGCATCTGGATCATGCGCGCCGGGTGCGGCACGTGGTGGGGCGGATTGTCATACCTGTCATCGCCATGCGCGATGCCGAACGTGATCAGCTTGGCCTGGGGATAGAATTCCGGCCGTTTGACGGTTTCCGCCACCGTTTGCAGGAAATGGGCGTAGCCCAGTACCGCGATGCGCAGTTCCTGCTCGCTGGCGTAACGCCCGTCCGGGATGTCGCCGTTATAGCAGGACGTGTCGTTCTCGTTGCCGATCTCGAAGGCGTCGATCTCCAACCTGGCGGATTTGAGCGCGCCCAGCAGAGTCTCCAGGCGCGCGGACAATTTCGGTTGGCTGATCGTGCTCAGTTTCCGCTCCGACCAGCCGCAACGGGTGCGCGGCGCACCGGCATTGTTGTCGTCGTAATCGGCGTCGAGCTGGATGATGTTCAGCAGCACCTTGAGATGCAGGGCCTTGGCCCGCTGGATAGTATCGACCAGGTTGGCGCGGCCTTTCGGGTTGGCCGTCGATGCGTTCGCGGCATCGCGGAACCAGGTTGCGTGCAGCCCCTGGATGCCCTCGAGCGTGCTCTGGCGCACGCCCTCGTCCTCATTGATCAGGTTGGAGCGGTCAATCCCGATCTCGAGCTGTCCCGCATCGGCACATGTGGCAGCCAGCGCCACGCAAGCAAGGCTGGACAACATGATGGCGCGCCACCGCCGGGCAATATTGGACATGAGTGAAATCCTCGACATAGGTCACCGCACAATAAGAACGATCACTATTAATTATAAATGCGAAATCTGCGCCTGTAATATAAGAAAAACTTTTGTCATTCTGGGAGGGTATTTCGGGCGTATCGAAGATTTTCCATCGAGGATACAAAATACCGAAAATATAAAATCCAGTTTTACATTATAACGTCATAGCCTCCAATCGGAGCTCCGTATTGTGCGGCATGCGACCGATATGCCCTGGATATCCGTCTGCGCAGGCTTCATAAATCCGTACGGATGCAGCGGTACGCGAAGAGGGATACCCGGTGGTTTCAATCGACGAATTGTCGGCATGTTTCAACGGCTTCGCGGACCTGAATTATTCCGTCCATATCGATCCGGACCTGCGCTTCGTCTATTTTAACAACCCGAAAAGCGCCTGCACGACGACGAAGGCATCACTGAATCTGTCTTACTCTCAGTATAAAGGTGTGGCCTTGAACTGGGCGGATTCGAATGCGATCCATCTCCGCGCGGTCAATCTCATGCTCGCGCCGACCGATGTCGGGACGGAGAAGTTTCTGGAAATGATCGAGGATCCGGGGGTCTTCAAATTCTGTTTCCTGCGCGAGCCGGTTTCCCGGGTTGCGTCGGCCTATGCCAGCAAATTCAGCTGGGCCTCCCGCCAGCAGCAATTGTTCGCGGAGCTTGCCGGCCAGCCCACGGATTGGCGGCCGAGCTTCGCTGAATTCGTCATGGAGATGACGCGCGATCCGGCACTCAGGGACTGCGACGAGCACTGGCGACTTCAGACACGGCAGCTTTGCCTCGGCAAGGTACCCTACGATTTCATCGGCGATTTTGCCGCGATCGGCGACACGCTGCCCGGGCTACTGGAAAGGTTCTTCGGGTCTTCGAAGACCGTGTTCGATGCACGCCGGCATTTTCGCGGCAACTCGTCCAACAGCAGCGCTGTCGTGAAGGCCGCAAGCTCTGAAGTGCTGGCAGCCATCGCCGAACTCTACGCTGAAGATTTCGACTGGTACCAAAAGGCCGCTCCCGGGCGCGGCGACACGGCGGGTGCATGAGCAGGTTCGTCCTCGAGATTGCCGATTTGAAGTTGCCCATCCGATGAGCGAACGCCAGAGGATCGAGCTTTACTGTCTGTGCTGGAACGATGCGCGCATGCTGCCGCATTTCTTCCGGCACTATGACGATATCGTCGACCGCTATTACATCTACGACAACGGTTCGACCGACGGATCGCTCGATATGCTCGCGGCGCACGGGCGGGTCGAGGTCACCCATTTCGACACGCCCGGCGATTCTTTCGTCGCCGAGGAACTGCGCCTCAGCGAAACGATCTGGCAGACGGCAAGGGGACGGGCCGACTGGGTGCTGGTTATCGATATCGACGAGCACATCTATCACACCGATCTCAAGGGCTATCTGCGCGATTGTGCCGAAAAGGGCATTACCGCCATCGATGCCATCGGCTATGAGATGGTGTCGGACGCGTTCCCGGCCGGCCGCGAGCCGCTCTACGAGCAGGTGACAGAGGGAGTGCGAGCCGACAAGCAGGACAAGCTGGTGGCTTTCAACCCCGATGCGGTGATCAAGTCGAACTACCAGCCGGGCCGTCATGAGGCCAATCCCGAAGGTCGGATCGTGCGGCCGGCGCGGCGCGAGGTCCAGCTGCTCCATTTCAAGCATCTTGGAATGGACTATCTGACGCGGCGCAGCGGCGAGTTGCTGACCGGGCTCAAGGACGGCGACATCGAGCGGGACTGGGGCATCCAATACACCTGGAACCGCGACCAGATCGCCGAGCATTTCGAGAACCTGAAGCAGGCGGCCCTGCCGGTGCCGGGGCTGGGCGTGCTCAGCCATATCGGCCGCGACGAGATCGACGACGAGGAGACGATCCGGCAGAGCGGTCTGTTCGACACCGAATGGTACCTGCGCATGTATAAGGACATTAAAGAGCACGAGACCGATCCGCTTGCGCATTACTGCTCTCACGGATGGCACGAGGGGCGGCGGCCGAATTTCTATTTCGACACCGAGCTTTACCTGCTTCGCAATCCGAAGGTCGCGCGCGAGGGGCGCAATCCCCTGGTGCATTATGCGACCATCGGTCAGCAGCGCGACCAGCGGCCGTCGGACCTGTTTTTTCCGAGATGGTATAGGCGCAAACATGGGCTGAGCGACGATCAGAGCGCTTTGCGCCACTATCTGGAAGAGCGCGGCAGCCGCAAGCTCAGCCCGATGCCGGAGTTCGACGTCGCGGCCTATTGCGCCGAAAACGAGGCCGCCCTGGACGGTGTCGTCGACCCGTTCGAACACTATGTCACGGCGCGGGCCGAGGAGGACGAGGGTTGACCGATCCGGTCGACCTGGTGCGAGCCGCAGAGGCACGAAGCTATGTCCTTGCCAACGCGACGGATCTGCCCCGGATCGATCGCGCAATGCTGCACTCCGGACCGGACGCCGGCATCTGCTTTGTCGCCGGCGATGCGCCTGACCTGTTTTGGCGCACCGGCCCGGAATTCCTCGACGATCCCGACGCAGTCGGGCTGTTCACACCGCAGCAGGTCGGGCCGGCACCATACGAATCACCGCCGGACTTCGCCGCCGTCATCGGCGACGCGGTGCTGACCGGCTACCGCACATTCCTGACCAACGATGGACGCTTCTTCTCGGACGAGGTCTATTACGAGCCCGAGGTGGCGCAGCGCCAGCGCGATCGCCTGGCGCGCCCCGATCCGTTTTCGAACGAATGCACGGGGCTCACGCCCGCCGGCGAGGGACGATTCGTCTTTGCACAGGGCGATCGGCCGATCCGCAAGATCGACGGTACGGTTGCAGTCCTGCTGTCGGACGAACCGCTCAGCTATGGCTCGTTCCTGTTCCGCTTCCTGCCCAAGGTACAGACGTTGCGCCGGCTGGGGCTGAATGACATTCGTATTCTGACCCACCCTCCATCCGACAGTTGCCGCGTGCTGCTCAGGCTGGTCGGCATCGCCGACGAAAACATCATCGAGCACGACCTCAACGCAGTGACGGTGATCGATCGTGCGATCATGCCGGGCCTGCGGAACCCGAATACGTTCTTCGCGCCGGAATCGTGCGCGCTGTTCGCGGAAATCCGAAAGCAGCATGGGCCGCCGGCACAAACGCGGCGCCTCTACGTCTCACGTCACAGTCTGAATGCCGAGGGTTGGTCGACGCGTATCCTGCGCAACGAGGTGGAACTGATCGCACGGTTGGCAAGTCTCGGCTTTGAGGTTATCGAGCCTGAAAATATGCCGGTCGAGGATCAGATCGCGGCTTTCGCCGCCGCCACGATTGTCGTCGGCCCGTCGGGCTCCGGCATGTTCAACAGCGTCTTCTGCCATCCGGGGACAAAGCTGATCGATATCCAGTCCGAACCGCAATGGATCTACAGCTATGCCGGCATGTATTCGTCGCTGAGCCTGCGCTGGGGCATTTTCGTCGGCAAGGCGGACGTCATCGAATGTCAGCCGTTCCATCGTCCGTGGGACGTGAATATCGACGCTCTGATTACACGGGTCGAGGCCTTCCTGGCAGCTTAGGGTTCGGGCGGCGGTTTCAGCCGGTCGAAAGGCCGGCCATAACGTTCGAAATGCCGGTTATAGAAGGGATCCTGAACTTCGTCCCCGCCCCAGCGGGCACGGAACGTCAGGGTCTCCGCGCGATGGCGCGCCTGCTGGCTGGCTGCCAGGTCGCGTCCACGCGATTTCGATTCGAAATGGTAAAGGACGGCGAACGGGTTGTAGATCACCCGATAGCCGGCCTGGCGCAGCTTCATGCAGTAATCGACGTCGTTGAATGCCACCTTTAGCGACAGGGCGTCGAACCCGCCGACCTCGAAGAACACGTCGCGGCGGCTTGCCAGGCACGCTCCGGTCACCGCGCCGCACTCGCGTTGCAGATGCGATCGGCCGTAATAGCCGCCATCTTCGGTGGTCTCGCCCAGTGAATCGTGTGCCGCGACGCCCTCGACGCCAAGCAGGACGCCGGCATGCTGGATCGTGCCGTCCTGATAGAGCAAGCGTGCGCCGACTGCGCCGACATCGGGGCGCACCGCGTTCGAAACCAGTTCGGCGCACCAGTCCCGGGTTAGGACCATCGTGTCGTTGTTCAGGAAGATCAGAACCTCGCCCTTGGCCTCAGCGGCGGCGAAATTGTTGATCGCCGCCCAGTTGAAGATGCCGCGGAAGGGAATGATCCGAATGCGGGGGTCGGCGGTCAGCGCCGCGAAATAGGCCTGGGTCGACGGTTCGACGCTGTCATTGTCGACCACCAGGATTTCCATCTCGCCGGGATATTCGGCCGCCGCGTCCATGATGCTGTCGATACAGGGACGCAGCAGGTCTACGCGGTCGCGGGTCGGCAGGATGATTGAAACCAGCGGGGCATGTTCCGGCAGCGCCCAGCGGATGCGGTTGGCGAACAAGCGCGGTTTGCCCACGGGGTCGCTGTGCGGTTCGACCCTGGCCGCGAGCTTCCGGCGCACCAGTTGCTCCGAGACGGCCGTGACGATGTTGTCCTGGATCGACTGCGTCCGCCCAGGGGTCTCCGATACCGAGCCCGGCGTGACGCGCCAGTGATAGAGGATGCGCGGTACGTGCCGGATCTCCGCCGGGTCGATCGCCGCCGTCACCCGCAGCAGCAGATCGTGGTCCTGCGCGCCTTCGAAACCGGCGCGCAAGCCGCCGACCTGTTCGACCAGCGTCCGCTTCAGCACGACCAGATGGCAGATATAGTTTACCGCCAGCAGCAGATCGGCGTCGAAATCGGGTTTGAAGAACGGCGAATGATGGGCATCGTCATCGCCCGGCTGGTCGTCCAGCCGGTCTTCGTCGGAATAGAGGAAGGCATAGCGTGCTTCCTGCAGCGCCTTGACGATATGAAACAGCGCGTCTTCGGCCAATCGATCATCGTGGTCCAGAAACGCGACGTAGTCGCCCTTGGCATCGGCGAGCCCTCGGTTGGTGTTAGCGGCTATGCCTTCCTGTTTCGCGCCATGTACGACCCGGATGCGCGCATCGGCGGCGAGATGTTCGCCTAGCAACAGGCCAAGCTCGCCGCCATTCGGCGAGGCGTCGTCGGCAATGATGAGTTCCCAGTTCTCGTAGCTTTGCGCCCGGACGCTGCGGATCGCCTTGTCGAGGAACAGCGTGTTGGAATTCCAGGTCGGAACGACCACAGAGATCAGCGGGCGATAGTCGAATGCCTTCGCGCGTTCGCGTTGATCGGCCAGCAGTTCAGAGCTGGTCTTGTAAAAGCGGCGCCAATAATCGCCATAGGCCTGTATCGGAACGCTCGCCTGCCGGCCAAGTTCAGGCAGCCGCGCTTCGATGCGCTCCAGCATGCGACGCATCTGCGCAAGCTCGTGGCGCGTTGATTGAATCGCATCCCAGTCATGGCCGGCGTCCGCCCGCACCGCGATGCCATGTCCGACCGTTGCGCCCGAGATCGCGTCGCGTGCGAAAACCTTGCGGCCATCGCCGAAACCGTCGCGATGTGCCGGCGATATCTGGAAGCGGAAACCGCAATTGCCGTCGCCGCCGACGACTTCCTCGACATCGGGCCGGGACTCGTCGCAGCGCGCGGTGCCCAGGAACATCTCGTCGGCGAAGAAATTGAGCACCACCGCGGTCGATTTATCGCAGAGATCGACTGCCCAGCCCCGCATTTCGAAGGACGAAGCCGAGTCGATATTGCCGACGACATTGCGCGTCGGCAGCGGCCCATCGGAAGTCAGGCGGTCGCGCAGGAAGTCACCGACCCCGGCATCTCCCATCGTCTGCGAGACGCCGGACAGGCTCGTGTCCGCCAACAGCAATTCGAGCAACATGATCCATGACCGCGCCGCGCCCAATTTCTTACAAGTCGCCGGTTCCATCGGCAGCATGCGCTGCGCCCAATCGATCAGCTTCCAACTCGGTGTTTCGGCGATCTTGGCCTGGGGGAGGGGCTCGCGCAGAAGAACGGGGGCAAGGATTGCCTCGCGGAATTCTTCGCTGTCCAGGATGGCGGCCAGCAACGCGTCGAAACTGCCCTCGGCGAGCGCAGCGGGATTATCGCGCGGGCCGACGCTGCGGCCGAGGAAAAGTTGAAAGCAGCTCTCGATATCCTGACTGTTCAGGAAGCTTGTCGCGGATTGTGGTGTGGCAACGGTATCTGTCGTGGTCATCTCAAGCCGCTGCTGCTGGAGCCAAATCAATCAGGCGTCGCTTATAATGCGCTTCCCGTTGTCCGGGAACAGGCATTCGTTACCGAGCGCCTCCTGTCGCCACGGTGTCTCATGTCGCAAAGTGATTTTTCGAGTATCGCCGATATGTTAGATTGAATTATTAAGCGGCGGAATTGATCGAGGGGTACAGGGCATGACCCTGTTTTGCGTGGTGCGCGCGGCCGCGGGCGGGCGCTCGGCTATCTATCGGCGGCAGGCGTTCGGCCGGCGAAAGGCGCTCGGCTGACATGACTTATGCTACTGTTGAGGAGGCGCCGCCGCGGTCCAGTTCGATGCTGGCTGCCCTGACCCGGATTGGGCAGCATTACGGTCTGACGCTCGATCCGGACTCATTGGCGCGGGCAGTCCCGTTCGACGGTGCGGAACCCGCAATCCCCGTTCTCCAACGCATGGCGGAGCGTACGGGGCTCACGGCACGGCCGATCCGGATCCAGCGCGGCGATCTTATGAAACTTGTCGAAGTTGGCCCCGCGCTGCTCGTGCTTCCGGGTGACCGGGCGGCGATCCTCGAAACGGTCGATTCCCGTGACGGCATGGAATACGCGCTGATCAACGACCCGATGGCGCCGGCCGGGGTCAGCGCGTTGGTTGACGAGCACCGCCTATTCGATCTCTGGGACGGCGAGGTCATCCTTTTCAAACGCAAGATGGACCTGACCGACGAGCAGCGCCCGTTCGGAGCCGGTTGGCTGATTGGCCAGCTTGTGCGCGACAGGGTCCTGATGCGTGACGTCGGGGTCGCGGCGTTCCTGATGAGCCTGCTGTCGCTGACGCCGTTCCTGGTCGTTATGGTGATGATCGATCGCGTGCTGGACGCGCATAGTTTCGACACGCTCTCCGTGCTCGCCATCGCGGTCGCCATCATCACCGTCTTCGACACGTGGTTCGGCTTCCTCCGCCGCCAGCTTGTGGCGGTGTTCAGTTCGCGGATCGACGCCAGGATCAACCTCTATGTCTTCGACAGGGTGCTGAACCTTCCGATGGCATTCTTCGAACGCGTGCCGACCGGCATGATCAGCGCCAAGATGGGACAGATCTGGCATATCCGCCATTTTATGACGGGCCAGATCTTCGGCACGCTGCTCGACGGCTCGACGCTGGTCGTGCTGCTGCCCTTCCTGTTCTACCTCAATTGGATACTGGCCTGCTTCGTCCTGCTGATCGCGCTCTCCATACTCGGCGTCTACTGGCTTTTCCTCCCCTCTTTGCGGCGCGCCCATGCCAAGGTGACCGCTGCCGAACAGGCCATGGGTGCGCATCAGGTCGAATCGATCCACGGCATCAGGACGATCAAGTCGCTGTCGCTGGAAGGGATGAAGCGCAAGGAGCGTGACCTGAAGGTAGCCGAGGCCTTCAAGGCGCATCGCGATGCCGAATTCCTGGCCAACTGGCCTCAGACGATCGTCCGACCGCTGGAGATGCTGATCTATATCGGCAGCTTCCTGGGGGGCGGTTATATGGTCATGAGTGCGCCCGACGGCAGCGCCACCTACGGCCATGTGATGGCCTTCGCGATGATCGCAGCTCGCGTCGCCACACCGATCGTTGCGATGGCAGGTATGCTGAACGCGTTCGAGGAAGCGCGGGGCGCGCTCGCCGAAGTAGCGTCGGTGGTGAACGTGCCGCCCGAAGAGGGGCGGTCCGGCACCGGATTGAAGCAGCCGATTTCCGGTCGGATCGCATTCAACAATGTGCGCTTTCGCTATAGCCCTGACGCACCCTACGCGCTCGACGGCGTCACGTTCGAGATTCCGCAGGACTCGATCTTCGGCCTGATGGGGCGCAGCGGTTCGGGGAAGACGACGATCACCCGCCTGCTCCAGGGTCTGAACCGCGAATATGAGGGGCAAATCAAGATCGACCGCATGGATCTGCGCGAGATCGACCTCGACCATCTGCGCTCCAATATCGGGGTGGTGCCGCAGGAGAATTTCCTGTTCCGCGGCACGATCCGCGAGAACATCTGCGCGGCGCGACCCAATGCCAGCCTGGACGAGGTGATCCGCGCGGCCCAGTTGGCCGGCGCGGAGGAGTTCATCGAGCGCATGCCCCAGGGCTATCAGACCTATATCGAGGAGGGGGCGACTAACCTGTCGGGTGGGCAGCGCCAGCGGCTCGCGATCGCCCGCGCGCTGCTCATCGATCCGCCTATCCTGATCCTGGACGAGGCCACCAGTGCGCTGGACGCGGAGAGCGAAGCCATCGTCAACGCCAACTTGCAGCGGATCGCCAAGGGCAGGACGGTCGTCATCGTCTCTCACCGGTTATCCGCGCTGGCGATGGCGGACGCGATCCTGGTGATGGAGCAGGGCCATGTCTACGATATCGGGCCGCACCATGAGCTGATCGAACGCTGCGATATCTATAAGAGCCTTTGGTACACGCAAAACCGCCACATCCTTCAGGACAGCCGGCATGACCGCATCGCCCTTAGCGCTCCGACCGCGGCCTGACGGCGCCGCGGTTGCGGTCCGGTCGTTCGAGTCTGCGACGGCCGAGGCCATTGCGACCAGCCACGTCCGCTCGGAGCGCACGACGATTTGGGTGCTGACGGCGTTCGTCTTCGCCTTCGTCGTGTTCATCAGCGTTTTCAAACTGGACAGGATCGTGAAGGCGACGGGGCGTATCGTGCCGATCGCCGGAACGATTACAGTCCAGCCGTTCGATAAATCCATTATCAAGACGACGCTAGTCTCGGTGGGCCAGGTCGTGAAAAAAGGAGACGTGCTGGCAACGCTCGATCCGACCTTCGCCGCGGCCGATCTGGCCCAGCTCCGACAGCAGGTCGCGAGCCTGGAGGCGGAAACCCGCAGGCAGGAAGCCGAAGAGTCGGGCCAAGTTTTCGTGCCCAAGGACAATTCGCCGTACGAGACGTTGCAGGGCAATCTTTTCAACCAGCGCAAGACCGATTACGACGCCAACGTGGCCAGCTTCGATGAGAAGATCCGTGGCACGGAAACCGCGATCGACGGGCTGCATCACGCGATCGACAGCGGCAAGGCACACAGCCAGATCGCGAGCCAGATCGAAGATATGCAGAAGAGCCTTGAGGCCAAGGGCTATGCCAGCACCCTGTCGCGCTTGACTGCGACTGGCCAGCGCATCGATCTCAACGCGCAGATGGTCGCCAACGAAGACAATCTGAAGACGATGACCCATACGCTGGAATCGCTGAAGGCGGACAGGGACTCCTTTATCAACAAGTGGCATACCGACAACCTGAACGATCTGGTGATTCAGAAGAACGCGCTCGATTCCGCGCGGCGCGACCTCGCCAAATCCGAAAAGGCGTCGGAGCTGACCAAACTCGTAGCGCCCGAAGATGCGATCGTCGTGTCGGTGCCAAAACTGACCGGCGGCGCTGTTGCCGTGGAAGCTCAGCCGCTGTTCAGCCTAGTGCCGGCCGGTACGGGGCTTGAGGCCAATGTCCAGGTCGATGCCCAGGATGTCGGGTTCGTGCATGAGGGCCAGAAGGTCACGATCAAACTCGACGCATTCAAGTTCCTCGAACACGGCACGCTTTCCGGCGTCGTGAA
This sequence comes from Alphaproteobacteria bacterium, assembly GCA_035493715.1. GTDB lineage: Bacteria > Pseudomonadota > Alphaproteobacteria > BOG-932 > Roseiterribacteraceae > BOG-932. Next base: position 46,285 of record DATJHU010000187.1, read on the forward strand.
GGCGTTGACCCAGGAATCCTTCACCGACGACCAGACCCAGGATGCGGTGACGAGTAGTGCAAGCGGCAGCAGCTCGCAGCCGCGGACGCCTTATTACGGTGCACACATCATGATCACGGCGGTGAACCTTCACGATGTACCGCCCGATTTCCATTTGCTGCCAGGGATGACGATTACAGCGGATGTGGTCGCCGGCCGGCGTACAATCCTCTGGTATCTGCTGGGCAGTGCACTTCGTTCCGGCAGCGAGGCGATGCGCGAACCATGAGTCGTTTTCTGGGCAGGGCGACCCTCGACAAGGTGATTCGCAGGCTGGGCGGCGCCCCGCGCCACGATCCCGAAAGGGTTTTCGCCGACGCGAAGCGGGCTTTCCAGGACGAGCGCTTCGGCACCGCGCTCGATGGCTTCCGATCGCTGGCGGAAAGTGGGCATGTCGAGGCGCAGTACCGGCTAGGCGGGATGTACGAAAAGGCAAAGGGCGTGGTGCAAAGCCTGCCTGACGCAGTGCACTGGTACACAAAAGCGGCCGATGCCGGCTATGCGCCGGCACAGGCCCAGCTCGGCCTCATCTATCTTGCAGAACCGCCGGCGCCGGCGAGCCTGACGGCCGAGGCGGTGGACCATGCGAAGCGGGGGGCGCTCGACGCCGACAGCCCGCTCATGCAGTTTTTCCCTCGCGGCTTCACGGTCGAGCAGGATTTCGAGGCTGCAGCGCGCTGGAATCGTGTTGCCGCCGAGGCCGGACATGCTGCCGCACAGGCGCGTCTCGGCCATCAGTTCGCGATCGGGCTCGGTGTCGAAAAGGATCGCGCTGTGGCCGAGCGTTGGTTTACCGCCGCGGCGGAGCAGGGCGAGGGCGCGGGCCAGTCAGGGTTGGGGGTTCTCTATGCCGGCGGCTACGAAGACGAGCCGGACTATCCGCAGGCGATCAAATGGCTCGCGGTTGCCGCCGAGGCGGGGGATGCCGTCGCGCAATACTGTTTCGGCGTACTGCTGTTGAATGGGCAGGGTATCGATCCCACGCCGGCGACGGCCATCACGTTTTTCAAAAGCGCGGCAGAGCAGGGGCATACGTCGGCGATGCATCAGCTCGGCCTGGCCTATTGGCGCGGCATCGGTGTCGCCGCCGACGCAGCCTTAGCGGAAAACTGGCTGCGCCGCGCCGTCGTCGCGGACCATCCGGACGCAGCTTTGTCTCTTGGACAGCTTCTGCTCGCGCGCGCCGACGATGACGGTATCGAGGCGGCGCATTGGATTCGGCACGCCGCGGAACAAGGCAACACAGCTGCTGCAAGCGCTTTGGCGCAGCTTTATCTAACGGGCCACGGCGTACCCAAGGATCGGCAAGAGGCCACGCGCTGGCTGGATGTCGCCGGCAGTGAGGCAGACGCCGATGCCCTGGCGTCGATGGCGACCAATCTCTCGCAGGACGGTGACGGCGATGCCGCGACCGAATGGCTGCGGCGGGCGGCAGCCAACGGCAGCGCGGCGGCGTGTTACAATCTTGGCGTCCTTTATCGTTCCGGCCGCAGCGTGCCCAAGGACATGACCCAGGCGATTGCCTGGCATGCCAAGGCCGCCGACCAGGGGCACGCCACCGCGGCGTTCGCGTTGGGTGCAATCCATGCGGCCGGTGAAGAGGTCGGCCAGGATTTCGTGGCGTCGGTCTATCGTTTCCGGCAGGCGGCGGATGCCGGGCATGTGGTGGCGCGTTGCCGGCTGGCGCTGATGACCGCGCAGGGGAAGGGCGTACCGCCGGCGCCGTTGGAGGGCACCCGCCTGCTGGAAGAGATGGTCGCCGAAAGAATCCCGGAGGCGGCGGAGACACTATTCGAACTGTATTGGAACGGCGACGGCGTTCGGCAAGACCGGACCGCAGCGATCGGCTGGCTGGAGCGCGCGGGTGAGCTCGGCAGCGCGACCGCGCCCCGAATCCTGGCGGAGATCTACGATCGGGGCGAGGCCGTGCCGCGCGATGTCGGCCGTATATTTGCGCTGTTGGAGCAGGCGTCGGCTGCCGGCAACCTCGAGGCGCAGACCGATATCGCGCGTCTGCTGCTGCTTGAAGGGCGCTACGGCGTGCCCGATCCGGCCGAGGCGCGCAGATGGTTGGAGCGCGCGGCGGATGCCGGGCAAGCCGAAGCCCAATCGCTGATGGGCGATTTTTGCCGCGAAGGCTTGCTTGGACCGCCGGACCTCGTCGCCGCAGAGGCATGGTATCGGCGGGCGATAGCCAACGGCAATTCTGACGCTCTGCTGACGCTTGCGATGATGCTTGAGGAGGCGCCACCGGACCGGACCGAGTCTCATGCCGAGGCATTCGCCTTGCTTGTTGTCGGGGCGCGCAGCGGTAACAGGGTCGCGCAGGCGGAATTGGCGGAGCGCTATCGGCAGGGCATCGGCTGCAGTCCGGACGAAGAGGCGGCGAGCCGCTGGCTTTCGATGGCGCAAGGGCGGAAAGTCCCGGGCCGCAAGGCGGCAAACCTTAAGCGCGCTTCAACGCGTTAGGATTTACTCTATTTCCGACTGCGTCAACTCGCCGCATAATGCTGCCTGGGTTGTTGCATTGCAGCATTATTCTTGGAATTTCTCTGTTAATTCCGATTTTTGATACTTATTACGCCTAATTCTCTTTGGTTATTCTGGTCCTTACTTAAGAATTGTTACACATATTTGACGGTCACTTTAAAGGAGCGCGAATTTGGATAAAGTTGTGTGCTTTCTTGGGCTATTATCTGCTTGACGCATAAACTAAGTGACTTCATAAGTCAGTCAGGCCTTTTAAAAGTGTATTCAATAATGGAGGGGTGTTATGGCGATTGGCGCATCGACGCACGGCGGAACGCATCAGCATCATGCTGCGGTGCACTCTCCGCTCTCGGCCGCTGAGCATCATGCAGCGAAGCAGGTGCTGGCGAAGCTCGGCGTTGGTAAGGCGGGCGCGAGCCCGGCAGCGTTGCTGAAACCCACCCATGACAAGCTGACGGCTGGTTCGGGTCTGCACGCCAGCAAGATCGGCGTGTCGGGTGCCACGGCTTCTTCGGTCAAAGAACATGGCGCGCATGCCACGAAGGCGAAGATCACGAAACTCACCGGTGCGGACAAGACCTCGGTCCATGTGAGCGGCGTCTCGCTGCATCACCTGACGAAGGGTTCCGGCTCGGACAAGTAATCGCCGGCGTACCGGAAGCCGGTCGCTCGTTCCTGCACTGAGGGACACGCAAAAGGCGCTGGAAGGGCGGCATCTCAACTGCCCTTCGAAGCGCCTTTTTGTTGTCTGACCAGCTGCGGGATCGCGGCGGAATTCAGCAAGGGATGATCGATGTCAGACACGGCTGTTGACGTGAAGGATGAGATGTTCGAGGAGCCCGCGGCGGCCACGATCACCTTCGCGCTTCCCCCGGGCATATATTCGTTCAAGATCAAATCGGGAGGGAGCGTTCGCGGGACGTCGGCTCTCGCGCTGCCGGCCGTCAAGATCGACCTTGCCCCCGCCGACCAGGATGCGACGGTGGAATTTCTGAGCGCCCCAACCACTCACAACAATTACCTGGCCTATGAAGACGACGTCGTCGTCGCGCGCGTTGCCGGCGGTGAGGCGCTCTTCATGCTGGTATCGTTGAAATTGCCGGGACAGGAGGCGTTGGCGCTCGACATCGTCCGGCTGAATGCACCGGCCGAGACCGAGGGCCTTACCGCGGCCCAGGTGATCGATTTCACCCCCGACTGGTCCGGTCTCGCAGACGACCAGCGACCGGTGGCTCCAGCCGGAATGTCGATCTATCTGCAATCCGGCAAGCGAATCGATTTCGTCGACAGCGCCGGCTGCAGCCTGGACGATCTTCAGTGGATCGAAGCATTCGCCATCGCGCCCGGTGACGATGAAGTCGGCGACATTCTGCAATATGCCGGGATCGTCGAGGGACAGGTATCGACAGATTGGTGCTCTGCGGGCACGATCTGCGGCATACCCGGCAGCAACGTCCCTCTTCAGGGATTTGCCGTGCGGATCAAACCCGATACCGTCGACGGTTATGATTGCCACTATTACGGCGTGTTTGCGTCGGGTGCCGTGGCCGGGCCGATCAGCAACGGCGCCCTTTGTGCATCGGACGAGGCCGACGATCCGCTCGTCAGGCTTGACGTGCGGCTGGTCGCGCCCATCGCCTCGGCCAAATATTCACGTGGCGTGGCGGATATGCAGCGCGTGTGACGGCAATGTCGCCGAACCCGGCTCGCGTCTGATTATCCGACCGTGATCTATCTCTTCATCCACCAGAATTTCCCTTCGCAATACCGCCATCTGGTCAGGCATCTCGCGGACCTCCCGGGAAACCGCGTCTATTTCATCACGCAGCCCAATCGCGAAGAGATAGCGGGCGTCCAGAAGCTTATCTATCGGCCTAAGATTCCTGCCGTCCCGCGTTGTCACCCTTACGCCGTTGATTTCGATATCGCGGTGCGGACAGGCACGGCGGTTCTCAATGTCCTGCGACACCTCAAGAACACGGGTATCCGTCCGGACATCGTCGTCGGCCATTGCGGCTGGGGCGAGACGCTGTTCGTCAAGGATGTGTTTCCCGACGTCCCGCTGCTTTCATATTTCGAATATTTCTACCATGCGCACGGGGCCGATGTCGGATTCGATCCCGAGTTCTCGCCCGGTCTCGACGATGATGGGCCCCGCCTCAGGATCCAAAATGCGCTGGGTCGCCTGACCTTCGCCGTCAGCGATTTCGGCCACACCGCCACCCGCTGGCAGCGCTCGTTGTTTCCGGCAGAGATGCAGGCGCGAATCCTGACGCTTCACGAGGGGGTGGATACTGAAACCGTCCGTCCTGATCCGGCGGCGTGGTTGCGGTTCGGGCGCGGGAACCTGACGCTGACGCGCGACAACGAAGTGATCACGTTCGCGGCGCGGAACCTCGAACCCTATCGCGGCTTCCCGACGCTGATGCGCGCGCTCCCGCAACTGCTGGCGCGCCGGCCGCACGCACATGTCGTGATCGTGGGCGGCGACGAGGTCAGTTACGGCAACGCGCCGGGCGCGGGCGGCAGCTTCCGTGACCTGATGCTGGCGGAAGTGGGGGATGCGATCGACCCCAAGCGTGTCCATTTCCTCGGTCACCTTCCTTACCAGGCCTATCTCAACGTCCTTCAGGTCTCGTCGGTCCATATCCATCTCAGCTATCCGTTCATCCTCTCATGGTCCTTCATCGAGGCCATGGCGGCAGGCTGCCTGGTCATCGGATCGTCGACGCCGGCGATCCTTGAGGTCTTGCGCGACCGCGAGAACGGTCTTGCGGTGGATTTCTTCTCGGTCGACCAGATCTGCGATCGGGTCGACGAGGTCTTCGCCCATCCCGACCGGATGCAAGGCTTGCGCGACGCTGCGCGCGTGACGGCGATCGCCGAATTCGATCTGTGGAGCCGCATTCTGCCGCGCTGGATCGCGCTCCTGGATGAGGTGATCGCCGGGCGTCACGCGACCGATCTGCCGCCGGATGCTGGGCTCGCGACCCGCTCGGGCCTTCGGTGAGCGATGGCATCGGCATCGGCGAGGCTATAATGTGCGGAAAGGGGACGAAGCCCAGGCCGCGAAACGGGAGGCATCCGCTTTGCTAGGCGACCAGAATCAATTGCCCACCGAACTCGTCCGCCGCTACAGCGGGCGCAAGGTCATCGTCACCGGCGGGTTAGGCTTCATCGGCTCGAATGTGGCACTTGCGCTTGATCGGCTTGGAGCCGAGGTGTTGGTCATTGATGCGTTTTTCCCGACCCACGGCGGCAACCGGCAGAACCTGGTCGGCGCGTCGCCGCGCCTTGCCGTCAGCGAATTCGATTTGCGCGATCGGGCAAAGCTGGAGGCGGCTGTCCCCGGCGTCGATACGATCTTCAACCTTGCCGGCCAGGTGTCGCATATCGATTCGATGAACGATCCGCGCACCGACCTGGAGCTCAACACAATGTCGCAGGTGGAGTTGCTGGAGGCGTGCCGGATGCTAAACCCCGCGGCGCGGATACTCTATGCTTCGACGCGGCAGATCTACGGCCGGCCGGATTATGTGCCGGTGGACGAAGACCATCCGCTCCGCCCGATCGACCCCAACGGCGTCAGCAAGATGGCGGGCGAGGCCTATCACACGCTGTTCCATCAGCGCTACGGGCTGCGCACCACCTCGCTCAGGCTCACCAACACCTACGGCCCGCGCCTCCGGATCAAGGATGCGCGCCAGACCTTCGTCGGGCTCTGGTTCCGGCGTGTGCTCGAGGACACCGCGCTCGAAGTCTGGGGCGGCGACCAGATTCGCGACCTGACCTATGTCGACGATGTGGTGACGGCGTTCCTGTTGGCGGGAGCCACGGACGCGACTAACGGTGGGGTCTTCAATATCGGTGGCTCGGAGGCGATCACGCTGATCAAGCTGGCGGAGCTGCTGGTCAGCCTCGCCGGGCGCGGCCGCATCGATGTCCGCCCTTATCCGGAGGAGCGGCGCGGCATCGAGATCGGCGACTATTACGCTGAGGACGGCCGTTTCCGCGCGTTGACAGGCTGGCAGCCGACGGTGACGCTGCGGGACGGCCTGGAACAATCGCTGGATTATTTTGCGCCGAGGCTCGCGCTCTATGTCTGATCTACCGCCGATCCCGCAAACGGATCCGCACGCCTTCTATCGCGACCACACAACAGAGGTCGACGCTGCCGTTACGCGCGTCCTGTCCAGCGGCTGGTATATATTGGGACCCGAGGTCCAGGCGTTCGAGCGCGAGTTCTCCGAGAGTCAAGGGCTGGGACCGTCGGTCGGGGTGGGCAACGGCACGGATGCCATCGTGCTGGCGCTGAAGGCGCTGGGCATCGGCCGGGGCGACCGCGTCGCCACCGTCTCGATGACCGCCGTCGCAACGGCGGCCGCAGTCGAGCTCGCGGAGGCTGAGCCGGTCTTTGTCGACATCGACCCCGTAACGCTGACGATGGACCCGGCCTCGCTTGCGGCGACGTTCGACTCGGTTCCCGGAATTCGCGCGGTATTGCCGGTCCACCTCCACGGCATGCCCGCCGATCTGCCGGCGATCTGCGGCGCGACGAAGCAATGTGGCGCGTCGGTGATCGAGGATTGCGCGCAGGCGCACGGCGCCCGCCTGCTGGACCGTCCGATCGGCAGCTTCGGCGCGGCTGCGGCCTTCAGCTTCTACCCAACCAAGAATCTCGGCGCATTCGGCGACGGCGGGTTGGTCGCCTGCCGCGATCCCGACGCGGCCGAACGCATCAAGGCGCTGCGCCAATATGGCTGGGGCGCCTCGCGCGAAAGCGGAGAGGTCGGGATGAACAGCCGCCTCGACGAGTTGCACGCGGCCATGCTGCGCTATCGCCTGCTATTCCTGGCGGAACACAATGCCCGGCGCAGGGCAATCGCAGAGCGCTATATCGAGGGCTTAGCTGGAATCGACATCACCTTGCCGGGCTCCCGGGATGGTGCGGTCCCGGTGTTCCATCAATTCGCCGTGCGTACGCCGCACCGCGACGCGCTTGCAGCGCACTTGAAGGTCGCCGGAATCGGTACGAACATCCATTATCCGGTGCCGGTGCACCGCCAGCCTGCCTATGCCCGTCGCAAGACCGCGCCGGACGGTCTGCCGGTGACGGAAAAGGCCGCGCGCGAACTGCTCAGCCTGCCGATGTTTCCAGAAATGACCGACGAGCAGGTCGAGCGCGTCGTCCGCGCGGTACGAGGCTTCGTCCGTTAGCGTTTGGCGGCCGTCCGTTTCTTGCCCGGAATAGCTGCGTCCGGCGGCTGGATCGCTTCGTAGCGGGCCAGCAGTTCGTCGGTTTGCGCGGCAATCTTCGGCGGCGTCGGGAGTCCGTCGCGCAGGCGTTCCCACAGACCCGGGCTGGTCGCCGCTTCTTCGATGCGCCGGGCAAGCGCCGCGGCATTGCCGGCCGCGAAATGCAGCCCGCTGACGCCGTCTATCACCTTTTCGGCCATGCCGCCGATATTGGAGCAGATCACCGGACGACCGAAGCTGAACGCTTCCTGGATCACCAGCGGTGAATTTTCCCACCAGATCGACGGCACGATGACCCAACCGTTGTCACGGACGATCGAACCGACGTCGCCGCGGAAATAGGGACCGCAATATTTGACGGTGTCGCCGAGTTTTTCGAGCGCCTGTTCGAACTTCTTCTTGAACTTGTCCGTCTGGTACTGGAGCGAGCCGTGGATCTCGATCCGCACGGTTTTCCGGATCTCGGGCGGCAGCAGGCGGACGGCATCCAGCACGACCGGGGTGCCCTTCAGCTTCGACAGCTGACCCAGAATGGCAAAACGGGTGCGCAGTGCCGGCGCCGGGGCGCCGCTTTCCAGCGCGGCGGCATCAGGCTGGCCGTTCTCCAGCACGATCAGCTTCTCCGCCGGCAGACCCCAGGCGACATAGCGGTCGCGCAGGAAATTGCTGGGGCAGACGAACAGATCGACCAGCTTCAGGAAGGATTTAACGAACAGCTCCCGCATAAAGAAATCCTGCGGCGAGATTTTTGGAAAACAGAGATGGCAGTCGAAGGGGCTGGCCTTGGTGCACAGCATGCCGTTGGTCTTCAGCATCTGCCCCTGGGCATGGCAGATGGCCAGGAACTCATGCAGCGTCATCACGATCCGGACCGATGGCGAGTATTTACGGACCTCCCGGACCAACTCCAGCCCCATATGCACGTAGTGGTGGAAATGGACGATTGTCGGCTGGAACCGCTCCAGCAGCTCGCGGAAATGCTGGTAGACGATCAGGTGGTGGCGCTGAGAATGCCGGAAATGGTCGACTGGCGGCGCCGCGAACAGCAGCTCGCGACCGTCCGCCGAACGCGCGGAGAACGGGGTACCGGGATGGCCGGCGGAATGCAGCGTCCAGCCGACGAACATCGCTTCGCAGCCGCGCCGTCGTAGCTCTGCCCATTCCGCGTGTGCTGCGATCTCCCCGCCGCCGAAGCTGATCTCCGGATGGCCGTGCGCGACGATCAGGATGCGCTCGCCCTTCACGTCGATTGCTCCGCGATAAAATCGGACCAACGCCGGTCGTGTACCCAGCAATTATAGAGCGTCAGGTTCGACCGCCAGCGGTTCTCGCCGATGCGGTTCTGCGACTGGCGCTCCAAGTGGTAAAGTTCGATGTCGTAGGCGATCCGGTTCTGACGGCCGCTCTTGGCTGCCCTCAGACACAGGTCGCTGTCCTCGAAATCGCCCAGAATGAAATCCTCCGACAGGCCGCCGAGCTCACGGTACAGCGCCGTGTCGATCAGCGCGCATGCCGCGGTGACTGCCGGAACGTCGATGACGCCGGTCAGGCCATCCGGACTCTGTCCCTTCATGGGATGATGGTTGACCCACATGCCGGCCCAATTGGGATTCTGCCGGAACACGATCCCGGCGTGCTGCAGGCTGCCGTCTTCGAACAGCAGCTTGGCGCCCAGGATCCCGGTATTCGGCGCTGCCCGGTAGGCGTCGAGCAGCTTTGGAATGAAATCCGGCGTCTTGGGAAACACGTCGGAATTCATCAACAGCAGGTGCTTTCCGCGCGCCAGGCCGGCGGCGAAATTATTGGCGCCGCTGAAGCCCAGATTGCTGCCGGGATGCGCCAGCACGAAGGGAACGCGATAGGTCGCGTAGAGGTCAGGACACAGCATCCGGACATCGTCGAAGATCGCCGGATCGTCCACGACATAGATCAGCTCGTTTGCCTGAAACGCGGGATCGTCCGCAAAGAGGGCGAGCTGGTATTCCGCAAGGTCGAAGCGCCCGAAAAGTGGGACGATGATCGACATTTCCGGTGCTGTCGGCCGGTCGCCGAACGCCTGGACGAAGGGCGTTCCCATCGGCTCTCGCGTCGCCCAGGCGGCCTTTACAGCCGGTCCGACATGGTGGTCGAACAATTCGCCCAACTCCCAGTCGGCGGCGCCGAACGACATCAGGATCGTGCGAACCGTATCGATCGCCAAAGCCGGCCGTTGAGACACCTCCAGCCGCACGCGCCAGGGTTCCCCGCCGGATACGCCGATCTCCAGGAAATACACGGCGTCGCCGTCGGCGAGCGGAACAAAGCAGGCAAAGCCATTGCTGTGCGTGGCGGCGGGCGCGCCTTCCTTCACCAGATGCTTCAGCACGTCCGGTCGGCGATGGTGCAGCCAGTTCGCGGTAATATCGAATGTCTCGGTACCGCAGACGCAGACGATCCGAGGCAGCGTACGCGGATCGAAACTGGCCCAGCCGTTCAAGAACAGTCCCGTGGTTCCAACGCGGACCGCCGAATCGATATGAAGATCGATGCCGCGGTCGTTGTCGTGGCAGGCGGTCGGCAGGCGCGCGACCGCCAGCCGGTATTGGCGTGCCGCCCAGGCGCCGAACGATTCGGGAATCGCGATGCCCGCGGTTTTGTCGCGCAGGCTGTTGATGATCAGAATCGCCGTGCTGGCGTCGATTTGCTCGAGGAATGCCGATAGCTGGCTTCGGGCCCGTGCCGGGTCAAGCACTGCCGCATTCCAAAGGAAGACTGGGCCATCGCCGCAATCGATTTGCAGCCCGAACTCGTTGTACTGCGGGCGGTTGTCCGTGAGTGGGACACCCAGGGCGAAGCCGCGGCGCGAAATCGTGTCGAACGTAGTCTGCAGACCGGCTTCCGCAGGCGGCGGAATGATCTGTGCGGATTTCCGCAGGTCGTGCGTCGTGTCGCCGGCGCAGAATTTCAGTTCCGTCACCAGCTCGTGCGGATCCTGCAGCCAGCCATAGACGAAGAGAAAACGGCCATCGATGACGCAGCACGTGTCGATCCCGACCTTGACGCTGGGTGGGAGCATCTCCTGCAGGCCGAAATCGGACCGGCAGAAGCGCGAGAGCCTCCGCTGGTCGCGGGCGCGCAGTTTGCGCGACAATGTCGTGAAAGTCGTCGACAGCCGTTCGACAGTTGCCGCCACCGCATCAGAGTCGGCGACGATCGGCCAGTCGGTTGCGTTCTTCTGGCCGTCCGACCCTGTCAGACTCAGATGCAGCGTCCCGGCCTGAGCGCGGGGCGGCAGATCGGCCAGCAGATAGAAGCCGTGATGGTCGTCGGTGCCGATATAGGTGCCGGCGAACTGCTTGGAGACGTCGGGTCGCGCGATCAGGATTCCGGCGTCGGCGAGTTTGAGTTCCAGCGAATCGACGGTGACCGTGGCATCGACAATTTCCGACCCGAGGCCGAGCGCCCAGCCATAAGCGAGCAGTGTCCTGTCGCGGACACAGGCGACATCGACCCGGGCGATCGGCCCCGTGCTCTTTGCCGCCTCGGTGGGCTCGTTAACAGTATCCATCCTGGGTATCAGGCGGTTTGAGCGCAGGCGGTCAGGCCCTGTACGCCGCGCCGGTTGTTCTTATCTGTCTGGCGGGGGCATCCCATCCGCGGCGCCTTCTGTTTGGTCAGACCTGTTTGTTGATTTCATAGCAGAATAACAGAGCGGCGCGGAAGTTTATTGGCACTAGGTCTAGTCGATCCGCGACGGATCGGATGCAAAGTCCTTGGCGCAGTACCAGCCGCCATGGAACGGTTCGGCAACGGGGTCTTCCAGCGGCGATGTCGCCAGGATACCGGCGGCGAAATCCTCTGCGTTGTCACGCGGCGCGTATCCCAGAAAGTCGACCTCGCGATTGTCCCAGAACGACCGTGTGTTCGCCGAGATGCCGTAGGCCACGCAGAAGTGGAAGTCCGGCGCCTCGATCGCGCAGCGGATCAACTCCACCATGTCGCGCGGGCTGATCCAGACCGCCAGGTGACGCGGTTCGGTCGGCTGGGGACGGTAGGCGCCGATCCGCAGGCAGGCGACACTGAGACCGAACTTGTCGGCATAGAGCCGGCCCATCGCCTCGCCGAAGACCTTGCTGACGCCATAATAGCTGTCGGGGCGGGGCGCAACGCTGGCCGCGATGGTGTCAGTTCGTCGATAGAAGCCGATCGCATGATGCGAAGAGGCGAATATGACCCGCGGCACGCCCGTCTGCCGTGCCGCTTCATAAACATTGTGCACGCCGACGATATTGGCCGGCAGCACCTGCTCCCACTGCCGCTCGTCGGGTTCGACCGAAACCCCGGCCAGAAGGACGACGCAATCGATCCCTTCCATCGCCGCCCTCAGCGACACCATGTCGGTCATCTCGGCGGTCACGCATTCCTCGCCGGCATCCGCCGGGGCCTGCGGGACGATGTCGGCATGACGGATCAGGCTGTAGCGGCCGCGCAGTTGTTCGCGGACGGCACGCCCGATATTCCCCGCCGCGCCGAGGACCAGCACGCGCTTGACGATCGGTGCGTTCATTTCAGATACCTCATCTCAGGCGGTCTTTTCTTGGCGGGACAGAGGCGATGATAACGCCGGATTGGTGACGGCGCTTGATGGTTGGCGCTCGGCCATTTGACGCCATGTGGCCATTTATTGGTCTGACAATATCGTTTGACGAACCAAACTGCGACCCATAACCTCCGGCAAAAGACGTGCGGGAAGGCTTATGGGCGGAATCGTCGGAATCGATGTCGGGGGGACATTCACCGACCTGTTCTACTCCGTGGACGGGGTGAGCGCTCATACGACGCTCAAGGTGCCATCGACCCCGGGCGATCCGTCGCGCGGCTTGGTCGACGCGCTGACCACCGCGAAAATCGATCCCCCCGGCCTCGATCTGATCGTCCACGGCACGACCATTGCCACCAATGCCGTCATCGAGCGCAAGGGCGCGCGCTGCGCCCTCATCACCACCCGGGGTTTTCGCGACATACTCGAACTTGGCCGCCGTGACCGCCCGCATATGTACGGGCTGACCGGCGTCCAGAAGCCGCTGATCCCGCGTGACCTGCGCTGGGAGGTGGATGAACGGTTGGATCATCACGGTGCCGTGGTGCGGCCACTCGACGAGGACGGGTTGAGGGCGGTGGCGCAGGCGCTGCGCGGCGAGCAGGTCGAGGCGGTGGTGATCGCCTTCCTGCATTCCTATGCCAATTCGGCACATGAGGAACGCGCGGCCGTCATCGTGCGTGAGGTCGAGGCAAGCTGGGAGGTCGTGACCTCCAGCGGCGTCATCCGCGAATATTACGAGTTCGAGCGGACCAGCACGGCGGCGGTCCAGGGCTATCTGCAGCCGCTGATCGCCCGCTATGCCCGCAACCTGCGCGACCGGCTGTCGGGGTGGGGCTTCGACCGGCAGACGCTGATCATGCAGTCGAACGGGGGCGTAATCCCGTTGCCGCAGCTGGCAGAGCGTGCGGCCTATATCGTGCGCTCGGGCCCGGCCGCCGGCGTCATCGCGGCGGCGCGGCTGGCGGCCGAGGCCGGGTTCGACAAGGTCATAACCGGCGACATGGGCGGCACCAGCTACGACGTGGCCGTGGTGGTCGATGGCGCGCCGATCATCGCGGAAACCACAAATCTCGATTTCCGCGTGCCGCTCCGCCTACCGATGATTGACGTCAACACGATCGGGGCGGGCGGCGGCAGTATCGCGGGCCTGGACCGCGCCGGTATCCTTCATGTCGGCCCGCGCAGCGCCGGCGCGGTGCCCGGCCCGGCCTGTTATGGCCAGGGCGGCACCGAACCGACCGTCACCGATGCCAATGTCGTGCTCGGCAGGATCAACGCGAACGATCCTATCGGGGGCAAGGGCGGCATGGCGCTGGATGTCGATGCCGCGCGGCGCGCAGTCGACACACTCGCCCAGGCCATCGGTCTTGGCATCGAAGACACTGCCGAGGCGATCCTCTCGGTCGTCAACCAGAACATGGCCGGACGCACCCGGCTGCTCTCCATCGACAGCGGCCACGATCCGCGCGATTTCGCGCTTGTGATCTTCGGCGGCGCCGGGCCGCTGCACGGCGCGGCGCTGATCCGCGAAGTCGGCATCCACACGATGCTTGTGCCGCCCGCGCCCGGCGTTCTCTGCGCCATGGGCTGCGTCATCGCCGATGTGCGCTACGACCTGTCGCGTACGGTCGAACGGCGGCCTGAGGATCTGGGCGCCGAAACCATAGCGGTGATCCTCGACGAGCAGCGCCGCCAAGGCGAGGCAAAGCTTCATACCAGCGAGGCGCGGGTCCGCGATGTCGCGGTCTCGCATGTGGCGGACATGGCTTATCAGGGCCAGATACACCCCCTTCGCGTCACGATCGAACGCGGCTGGAGCGTCGCGCGGATCGTTGCCGCCTTCCACGAGGCCTATCGGCAGGAAAACGGCAATACGCTGGGCGATATCCCGACGACGATTGTCAGCCTGAAGACAATCGTCCTGGGTGTACGCGACCTGGTGCGCCGCGCGCTCGAAATCCCACCGCCCTGCGCGGTCTCCGCGCCGGCGTCGGTGCGACCGGTCTATTTCGGCGGCTGGGTCGAGACGCCGATCCATCGGCGCGATGCACTGATGCCGGGCATGACGTTCGATGGTCCGGCGATTGTGGAGCAGAGCGACACTACGACCGTCATAGAACCCGGAATGCGGGCGCGGGTGGATGCCTACGGCAATTTGCTTGTCGAGGTGGCTAAATGACCCCGATGACCATGGACGCGGTGACCCTGGCCGTATTGCGCGGTGCGCTTGAGCAGATCGCAGACGAGATGGATCTGCACCTGATCCACGCCGCCATGTCGCCGATCATCTCGGAGACGAATGACTGCGCGCACGGCATCTTCCATCCGGAAACCGGCGAGACGATCGCGCAAGGCCGTTACGGCCTGCCGGTCTTCCTCGCCAATATGCAATTCACCGTGCAGAACATCCTGCGCATTGCCGAGGCCGAGGGCGGGTTCAAGCCGGGCGACATGTGGATACTCAACGATCCCTATGTCTGCGGCACCCACCTGCAGGATGTCGTGCTGGTCGCGCCGCATTTCATCGACGGCAAGCTGTTCGCCATCCTGGCCAATACGGGCCATTGGATGGATATCGGCGGCGGCACGCCGGGCGGCTGGGCGCCCAAATCCAAGGAAATCCATCAGGAGGGCATCCTGATCCCGCCGCTGCGCCTCTATGAAGGCGGGCGCCTGAACGAACAGATGGTCAGGATGTTCACCGCCAACGTTCGCCTGCCCACGGAGATCGCGGGTGACTTGACGGCGATGACCAATGTCTTCGCCATCGGCCGGCGCGGCATCGACGACCTGGTCGAACGTTATGGCGCGGCGACCGTTCAGACTTGCTTCGACGAGTTGATTACCCGGTCCGAACGGCAGATGCGGTCTTATATCGCCGATATCCCCGACGGCACCTATTGCTGCGAAGACTGGTTCGATAATGACGGCATCACCGACGCGCCGATGCGGATCGCACTGGCCCTGACGGTCGAGGGCGACAGCCTGCATTTCGATTTCACCGGTACCGCGCCGCAAGCGGTCGGCACGATCAACCTGGCCCGCACGACGACCCAATCGTCCTGCTTCGTGGCCTTGAAACACATCTTCGCCGAAGTGCCGGTGAATGGCGGCGCCTTCCGGCCGACCCGCTTCACCATTCCCGACGGCAGCTTGATCGCGGTGGAGTACCCTGGGCCGGTCGGCGGCTATCTCGAGGTTGTCGGCAAGGTCACCGACGTGGTGTTCCGGGCATTGGCGCAGGCGATCCCGGACCGCACGCCGGCGCCCTCCTTCGGCACGACCGGCGTCGTGACCATCGGTGGCCGGCATCCGGACACCGGCCGCTATTATGTTGGCGTCTTCCCCTATCCCGGCGGCTACGGCGCCAGCTATGAGACGGACGGGCTGGTTCACGGTACATCGCCGCAATCGATGGCCAATTTCATGTCGATAGAGATGTCCGAGCATCGCTATCCCCTGCGCTTCGACTACTTCGCGCTCCGCGAGGATTCCGGCGGCGCGGGCTGGCATCGTGGTGGCTGCGGATCGGAATACGGTTTCACCATGCTGGCCGATGCGGTGACGACGGTGGTTGGGGATCGCGTCGATCATCCGCCGCCTGGCATCCTCGGCGGCGGTCACGCCGCGCCCAATTTCGTGCGGCTGAGGACCGGCGGGCAGGAATGGAAGCCGGAGATGGGCAGCAAGCTGGAGCGCGAATCGCTTGGCGCTGGCGACGGCATCCGTGCCGCCTCGCCCGGCGGCGGCGGGTTCGGCGATCCGCTGACCCGCGACCTCGCGGAAGTCGAGCGCGACCTCAATCTGGGTTACGTCAGCCGCCCCACCGCCGAGATCGCCTACGGCGCCGTGATCGCCGAGGAAACCGCGTTGCTCGACCGCAAGCTTTATCGCCTGGACGTCGCCGCTAGCCTGGCGCGGCGCCAATCATTGAAGACCAAGGGAACTGCCTGATGAACCACGCCGACGGCGCATGGGAATTGCCGGAAGAGCTGCGCATGCTGCAGCAGACCGTCCGCCGTTTCATGCAGCAGGAGGTCGTCCCGGAGGAAGACAAGCTTCCCCATGACGCGACCGAGATGCCGCCCGACGTGTTGAAGCGTTTGCAGGCCAAGGCGCGGGCAGCGGGCCTGTGGCAGATGCAGACGCCCGCCGAATGGGGCGGCGCGGGCTTGAGTCTGCTTGGCCAGGCAGTTGTCGCCGAAGAAGCATCGCAGTGCAGGATGGGCGCCTATATCCCGGCCGGCCACGCCTTCGGCTGGGACGCACCGGTCGCGATCTTCAACGGCACCAAGGCACAGATCGAGAAGTACGCCGTTCCGACCATCCAGTCGGGCGAGAAAACCTTCGTTGCCATTACCGAACCCGGCGGCGGCTCCGATCCGGGGCGCGCCATCGCGACCCGCGCCGAGCGCAAGGGCGACCGCTACGTGCTGAACGGCACAAAGGTTTTCATCTCCGGCGTCAGCCAGTCGCGCTGGGGCCTCGTCTTCGCCCGCACCGGCCCTAGCAAGGGCCGTGACGGCATCACCAGCTTCATCGTCGAGACCGGCTGGAAGGGCTTCAACTACAAGCGGTTGCCGGTCATCCGCTCCTATTCGCCCTACGAACTGCATCTCGAAGACCTCGAAGTGCCAGTCGAGAATCGCCTGGGCGAGGAGGGGCAGGGTTTCGCGCTGGCGGAAACCTGGCTGGTGCATGAGCGCATCCCCTATGCCGCCGCGGTGATCGGGATCGGTCAGGCTGCGCTGAAGCTCGCGATCGACTGGGCGAAGGATCGCGTCACGTTTCGCTCGGCCCTGGCCGACAAGCAGGCAGTCCAATGGATGATCGCCGATTCCGAAATCGAGCTCAGGGCCGCTCGCCTGTTGGTCTACCAGGCGGCGTGGCGCGGCGATCTGGGGCACGACATCAAGGTCGATGCCTCGATCTGCAAGGTCTACGCGACCGAGGCGGCGGGCCGTGTGGTCGATCGCTGCATCCAGATCTTCGGCGGCATGGGCGTCGCCTGTGAGATGCCGCTGGAGCGCTGGTACCGCGAGCTCCGCATCAAGCGCATCGGCGAAGGTCCGTCCGAAGTTCATCGCATGGTGGTTGCGCGCGACCTCTTGGGATCGCGCGCGGCGCGGCAATGACCCAGGATCTGCCGCCGCCGCTGGATGGGGTCCGGGTCGTCGACCTGACCCAGATCTATAACGGGCCCTACGCCACCTTCATGATGGCGATGGCGGGCGCTGAAGTAATCAAGGTCGAGCCGCCGGGCGGCGAACATCTGCGCCGCCGCGGCGCGGTCGGCGGTGTCGCGCTGCCTTTCGCCATGCTGAACACCAACAAGCGGCCGGTAACGTTGAACCTCAAGACCGACCGCGGGCGCGACCTATTGCTCGCGATGGTCGACCGCGCCGACGTGCTGGTCGAGAATTTCGCGCCCGGCACGATGGAGCGGCTCGGCATCGGCTGGGACGTGCTGCATGCGCGCAACCCGCGCCTCGTCTACGGCTCGAGCTCGGGCTACGGACTTTCGGGGCCGAACCGCGACTATCCGGCTATGGACCTGACGGTCCAGGCGATCTCGGGCATCATGAGCATCACCGGCTATCCCGACCGGCCGCCCGTCAAGGCGGGTCCGGCAATCTGCGATTTCTCCGCCGGGGTTCATCTGTTCGGCGCCGTCGTCGCCGCGCTCTATCAGCGCGAGAAGACCGGCCAGGGCCGGCTGGTCGAGGTCTCGATGCAGGAGGCGGTCTACGCCACGCTGAGCTCCAGCCTGGGCCTCATGTTCAACACCCCGGGCGACGTGCCGCCGCGCACCGGCAACCGCCACAGCGGCCTCGCCGAATCACCTTACAATGTCTATCCGGCGGCGGACGGCCATCTCGCCATCATCTGCGTCGGCGAGCACCAATGGCAGTCGCTGCTCCGGGTCATGGGGCGGGCGGACCTTGCGGTGGACGAACGTTTTGCGACCTTGAAATCGCGGG
Source organism: Alphaproteobacteria bacterium (assembly GCA_035493715.1). GTDB lineage: Bacteria > Pseudomonadota > Alphaproteobacteria > BOG-932 > Roseiterribacteraceae > BOG-932. The sequence continues at coordinate 64,633 of DATJHU010000187.1, forward strand.
TCGCGCACATGGACCAGGTCGACGAGATCGTCGCCGGCTGGACAACTGGGCGGCCGAAGCAGGAACTGTTCGAGCTGCTGATCGCCAACCATGTGCCTTGCGCGCCGCTGCGCGACCTGCGCGAGGTGGTGAACGATCCGCACCTCTACGAACGTGGGGCGCTGGTCCGTATCGACCATCCCGACCTCGGCAATATCGTCATGCAGCGGAGCCCGCTGCGCTTCGAAGGCACGAAGCCGACGAAGTTGGTGCCGAGCGGGCGGTTGGGCGCGCAGAACGAATCGGTCTATGGCGAATGGCTCGGCCTGTCGCCGAGCGAGGTGGCCGGACTCAGCGAAGCGGGAGTGATCTGATGATCGTCGAAATGGAAGTGAACGGCCCGGTCCGCACGGTGCTGCTCAACCGGCCGGAGAAGCGCAACGCGCTGAACGCCGAGATGATCGACCGGCTGGAGACAGCTTTCAAGTCGCCGCCGGGGGCGACAGAGCGTGTCGCCGTGATTCGCGCAGCGGGGCCGGTCTTCTGCGCCGGTCTCGACCTGTCGGACCATGCGGTCGACACTTCGCCGATCGAGATCATGCTGCGCGCGGTCGAGACCTATCCGCTGCCGGTGGTGGCGGTGGTGCAGGGCGATGCCATCGCGGGCGGTAACGAGCTGGCGCTGCATTGCGACTTGGTCGTCGCGAGCGCCAGGGCACGTTTCGGCATGTCGCTGTCGCAGATTGGCTTGGTCCCCAGCTGGTTTCTGATCAAGAAGCTGCTGGAGGTCGCCGGCCCCGTGCAGACGCGGAAGATCCTGCTGCTGGGCGACCCGATGCCGGCGCGCACCTTCCACGAGCTGGGCATGATCTCGCACCTGGCGGAGCCGGAAGACCTGGAGGGCACGGCGCAGTCGGTCATCGACCGGCTCTCAGCCAACGCGCCTTTGTCGCTGAAGGCGATGAAGGCGATCATCGTCCGCGAGATGGAATTCCGCGACCACATCGCCCACGAAGACCTCGACAAGGTCGTGGCCGCAGTGCTGACCAGCGCCGACGGCAAGGAGGGCATGGCCGCCCGCCTGGCCAAGCGCAAGCCGAAATTCGACGGGCGCTGACGCGATGCCGGACTCGCCCATCCTCGTCAAACGCCTGGTGGTGCCCAAGGCCGCCGACGTCTTGGCGGAACATCTGCGCGAGCGCATCCTGGCCGGCGCGTTGGCCGAGGGCTCGCCGCTGCCGACTGAACGGGAACTGGGCGTGCATTCCGGGCTCAGCCGCGCCTCGGTGCGCGAGGCGCTGCGCATCCTCGAATCGGAGGGGCTGATCCAAACCCGGCCTGGACGCAACGGCGGCGCGTCGGTAAGGCAGCCGACGGCGGATTCGATCGCGCGCTCGGTCGGTTTATTCGTGCGCGGCCGGCGGATCAGGCTGAAATCGCTGCTCGAAACGCGCGAGGCGATCGAGCCTGCGGTAGCGCGGCTGGCCGCTCTCCATCGCACCGACCAGGACGTTGCCGCGCTCAAGAGCGCCCAGGCGCGGTTGAAGGCTGCCCAAGCCGATCGCGCCGCCTATCTGGAAGCCAATGTCGATTGGCATCTGGCGGTCGCCAACGCCAGCCATAACGAGCCGCTGATCGGATTCATGACGGCCATCTCGACGGTCATCCAATCGGCGACTGAAAACCCCCAACTGGATTCGGACGAAGTGCGCGGCCAGACGATCGCGGCGCATGAACGCATTCAGGCAGCGATCCTGGCCGGCGACTCCGCCGGGGCGGAGCGCCGGATGGCGCGCCATGTCCGCGCCTATGGCGATCAGATGCGCGATCTGGCGTCAGGGGATTCGGAACTCACGGGGTGATGCCGCCGCGAAGGCCATCGCGGCATGCGGTGTTTGCGTGCGCTTACCGGTCTTTGCTGCCGATGGATGAATTCCGTTTCCAGATAGGCGTTCATGGCTGAAGCTTCCGATCGGGTCATCACGGGGTTCTGCAACCGGTTGGGTCGGGTTCGGATTGCCGTGCGCGCGATCGGCGCCGTGCCATGCGTCGCCCGGTGGAGATGCGCCGGGATCAACGCGGCGTGGGCCGAGACCGGCGCCAGGCAGAACGCCAGCGCCGACCACGCAAAGGTCTTAAGCGGCTTCAATGCGATGCCTCTGGCTGTGGATCATGTCGGCCAGCGGTTCACCCTCGAGGATGGCGTCCTCGCGATCGCCGACAGACTGGACGATCGACAGGGCGTCGCCACCCAGCGTTGTCAGTCGGACGCAGAAACTGAGCGCGGCCCACATCGTGGGAAAGCTGCGATCGTATTCGATAGCCGACGCGGGCGGTTTCGCCCGTGTTTTCGTATAGGTCACGACGAATGCAATATTCATGATCGGCTCGACTGTTGTGCCGCCGGCTCGCAATGACGGGATATCGCGCCACAGAGTTCCCCGGCGAGGTCGATAGGTAAATAAAGGCCGATTCAATAAAAATTCTATGACATAGAATTCCAGAAATCATAAAGTTTTTGCGTCATATAAAGATTTTTTTATTTCAACCTGTGATGATTTTTATTCCCCGTTGATTCATACCGCTCCCTCGTACAATCGAATCTTTATGCTCGCGTGACCTAATAACACACGGGGCCATGAGGCCCGTCCGGCATGCGGAGCTGTTATTATGTACGACATTTTCTGGATGGCGCTGACGCTGGGCCTGTTCGGCACCGGCATCGCATTCCTTACCGCCTGCGAACGCTTGTGAGGTGGCGATGACCTTCGATTACCTGCTCGGCGCCGCCGTTACCATCGGCCTGACCGTCTACCTGGTCTACGCGCTGATCCGTCCCGAACGCTTTTAGGACCTTCCCATGACTGCCAACGGCATTCTGCAGATCGCGCTGTTCTGCGTGATCGTCATTGCGCTCACACGCCCGCTCGGCGGGTATATGACGCGCGTCTTCAATGGCGAACGCGTCTTGCTTTCGCCGGTTCTCCAACCGCTCGAGCGGCTGTTCTATCGCCTGTCCGGCGTCGATGCAGAAGCCGAACAAGGCTGGCTGCGCTACGGCGTAGCCATGCTGCTGTTCAGTCTGGTGGGCGCGGTTTCGCTCTACGCGATCCTGCGCCTGCAGGATGTGCTGCCGCTCAACCCGCAAGCCTTGCCTGGGCTTGCCCCCGATCTCGCGCTCAACACCGCGATCAGCTTCGTCACCAACACGAACTGGCAGTTCTATTCGGGCGAAAGCACGATGAGCTACTTCTCGCAAATGGCCGGGCTGACCGTGCACAATTTCGTGTCGGCGGCCACCGGCATTGCGCTCGCTGTGGCGCTGATCCGCGGTTTCGCGCGGCGTTCGGCTAAGACGATCGGCAATTTCTGGATCGATCTGACTCGCTGCGTTCTTTACATCCTGCTGCCGATCTCCGTCGCCTATGCTCTGTTCCTGATCTGGCAGGGCGTGCCGCAGACGTTTGGCGCTTATGTGGATGCCACGACGCTCGAGGGTGCCAAGCAGACGCTGGCCCTGGGGCCGGTCGCCAGCCAAGAAGCGATCAAGATGCTGGGCACCAACGGCGGCGGCTTCTTCAACGGCAACTCCGCGCACCCGTTCGAAAACCCGAACGCGCTGACGAACTTGGTTCAGATCGTGTCGATCTTCTCGATCGGCGCCGCGCTGACCAACGTGTTCGGCCGTATGGTCGGCAACCAGCGGCAGGGATGGGCGCTGTTCGGCGCGATGGGGATCCTGTTCCTGATCGGCACCTTCGTCGTCTATCCGGTGGAAGCGGGCGGCAACCCGGCCTTCGCGGCGTTGGGTATCGACCAATCTGCCAGCAACCTGCAGTCCGGCGGCAACATGGAGGGCAAGGAGGTACGTTTCGGCATCGCCGACTCCTCCCTGTTCACCGTCGTCACCACCGACGCTTCATGCGGTGCGGTCAACACTATGCATGACAGCCTGATGCCGCTGGCCGGTCTCGTCCCGATGCTGAACATTCAGTTGGGCGAGATCATCTTCGGCGGCGTCGGCTCCGGCCTTTACGGCATGCTGCTGTTCGCCGTTGTCGCTGTGTTCGTCGCCGGGCTCATGGTCGGGCGCACGCCGGAATATATCGGTAAGAAGCTGGAAGCGCGGGAGGTGAAGATGAGCATCCTCGCCATCCTGATCCTGCCGCTGTCGATCCTTGGTTTCACGGCCATCGCCGCTGTGGTTCCGGCCGGCACGGCGACCCTCACCAATTCGGGGCCGCACGGGTTCAGCGAGATCCTCTACGCCTACACTTCTGCGACCGGAAACAACGGCAGTGCTTTCGCCGGCCTCGGCGGCAACATGTTCTGGAACGTGACCATGGCGATCGCGATGTTCATGGGGCGCTTTCTGTTCATTGTGCCGATGCTGGCGGTCGCGGGTTCGCTTGCCGCCAAGAAATCGGTTCCGCCCTCTGCGGGCACCTTCCCGACCGACAACGGCCTGTTCGTCGCGCTGCTGATCGCCGTGGTGCTGATCGTCGGCGGTCTCACCTTCTTCCCGGCTTTGGCTCTCGGCCCGGTGGTCGAGCATCTCGCCATGCAAGCCGGCACACTGTTCTGATCGGAGCTTTCATAATGAATCCGTCAATGACGCATGAGCCTGGCCGGCATGACCGGCGCTCGCGCTCTCTGCTCGACCGCACGATCATCGTTCCGGCCATATGGGCCTCCTTCGGGAAGGTCAACCCCGTCACGTTGATCCGCAACCCGGTGATGTTCGTGGTCGAGATCGTCGCGATGCTCACCACCGTGATCCTCGTCCGCGACTTCGCCATGGGGCAAGGCAAGCTCCTGTTCGAGACCCAGATCGCCTTCTGGCTCTGGTTCACCGTCCTCTTCGCCAATTTCGCCGAGGCAGTGGCGGAGGGGCGCGGCAAGGCGCAGGCGGACGAACTGCGCAGGACACGGACCGAGACGATGGCGAAGAAGCTGTCCGACCCAAAGGCCGCGCGCTTCGAGTCGGTGCCAGGCCTGATGCTGAAGGCCGGCGACTACGTGTTGGTCGAGGCCGGCGACATCATCCCGTCCGACGGCGAGATCGTCGAAGGCGTCGCTTCGGTCGACGAATCCGCCATCACCGGTGAAAGCGCGCCGGTGATCCGCGAAAGCGGCGGCGACCGCTCGGCGGTGACCGGTGGCACCCGGCTGCTCAGCGACTGGGTCAGGGTCCGCATCACCGCCAGTGCCGGGTCGACCTTCCTCGATCGCATGATCGCGCTGGTCGAAGGCGCCAGCCGGCAGAAGACGCCGAACGAAATCGCCCTCAACATCCTCCTGATCGGCATGTCCCTGATCTTCGTCCTGGCGACGGTCACGATCCCCAGCTTCGTGACCTATGCCAGCGGCAGCGTCTCGGTCGTCATCCTGGTCGCGCTGTTCGTCTGCCTGATCCCGACGACCATCGGCGCCCTGCTGTCGGCCATCGGCATCGCCGGCATGGACCGGCTGGTAAAGTTCAACGTGCTCGCCATGTCCGGCCGCTCGGTCGAGGCGGCGGGCGACGTCGACACGCTGCTGCTCGACAAGACCGGCACGATCACGCTCGGCAATCGGGTAGCGACCGAGTTCGTGCCGGCTCCCGGCGTGAAGGCCGAGGATCTGGCGGACGCGGCGCAGCTCGCCTCGCTCAGCGACGAGACGCCGGAAGGCCGCTCGATCGTCGTGCTCGCCAAGGAGAAATATGATCTGCGCGGCCGCGAGATGGCGTCGCTGCATGCCAGGTTCATCCCGTTCTCCGCGCAGACCCGTATGAGCGGTATCGACGTGGAGGGCAGTGCGATCCGCAAGGGTGCGGTGGATGCGGTGAAGCTCTATGTCCGCGAGATTACCGGCAACCCGAATCTGGCCTTCGCGCCGGAGCTTGACCATGCGGTGGAGCGCATCGCCAAGTCGGGCGGCACGCCGCTCGCCGTCGCCAGGGACGGCAGGATGCTGGGCGTCATCCATCTGAAGGACGTCGTCAAGGGCGGCATCAAGGAGCGGTTCGGCGAGCTGCGCGAGATGGGCATTCGCACGGTGATGATTACCGGCGACAACCCCTTGACCGCAGCCGCGATCGCTGCGGAAAGCGGCGTGGACGACTTCCTGGCCCAGGCAACGCCCGAAACCAAGCTCAGGCTGATCCGCGACGAGCAGGCCAAGGGCAAGCTGGTCGCGATGTGCGGCGACGGCACCAACGATGCGCCGGCGTTGGCTCAGGCCGATGTTGGCGTGGCGATGCAGACGGGGACGGTCGCGGCGCGCGAGGCCGGCAACATGGTCGATCTCGATAGCGACCCCACCAAGCTGATCGAGATCGTCGGCATCGGCAAGCAGCTGCTGATGACCCGCGGGGCGTTGACGACCTTCTCGATCGCCAACGATGTCGCGAAGTATTTCGCGATCATCCCTGCCATGTTCCTCGCCTTCTACCCGCAGTTGCAGGCGATCAACGTCATGCGGCTGGGGACGCCCGAAAGCGCGATCCTGTCGGCCATCGTCTTCAACGCGCTGATCATCATCGCGCTGATTCCGTTGGCGCTAAAGGGTGTGCGTTATCGCCCGCAATCGGCCGCGCGGCTGCTCGCCCGCAATCTTCTCGTTTATGGCGTCGGCGGCGTCATCGTGCCGTTCATCGGCATCAAGGCCATCGACCTGATCGTGAACACGTTCGGTCTCGTTTAAGGAATTTGCACCATGCTTAAGGAACTTCGCCCCGCCATCGTCATGATGGTCGTGTTCACGATCCTGACCGGCCTCATATATCCCTTCGTCATGACCGGTATCGGCCAGGCGGTCTTTCCGGCCCAGGCGAGCGGCAGCCTGATCGAAAAGGACGGCAAGGTGATCGGGTCCAGCCTGATCGGCCAGAACTTCACAGGCGACAAATATTTCCACGGCCGCCCGTCGGCGACGACCGACACGGATCCCAACGATTCGACCAAGTCCGTGCCGTCACCCTACAACGCCGACAGCTCGACCGGCTCGAACCTGGGGCCGACTTCGAAGGCTCTGATCGACCGCGTGAAGGGCGACACCGACAAGCTGACGGCCGAGAACGGTGCGCCGGTGCCGGTCGACCTGGTCACGACCTCAGCGAGCGGACTCGATCCCGACATCACGCCCGCAGCTGCCGCGTTCCAGGTTCCCCGTATCGCCAAGGCGCGCGGTATCAGCGAGGATTCAGTCCGTCAGGCGGTCGCCTCGGCAACCGGCGATCGCATGCTGGGCATGTTGGGCGAGCCGCACGTGAACGTGCTGAAGCTCAACCTAGCGCTCGACGCTACGGGACAGGCCAAATAATCCGTAGGCCTTGCGGGAAATCGCTCGAGGCCCACCTAATCCACAGATTATGACTGTTCCCGATGCCGAATTGGGGAAGGGGGCTTCGGCCCCCGACCCGGCTGCCGGCGATGCACCGCATCGCGTCGGCTCCTCGGCCTATCTTTTCAGCACGCTCATGGTCGTCGTGGCGACCGGCATCTCGTTCGCGATCCAGCAGATCGTCACGCTGCCCAACCTGTCGCTGGTGTTCCTGACCGCGGTGCTGTTCAGCGCGCTGCGTTACGGCCTGTGGCCGTCGATCTATGTTTCGCTGCTGTCGGTCGCGGTCTATAATTTTTTCTTCCTGCCGCCGATCCACACCTTCACCATCGCCGACCCGGCGAATGTGCTGTCGCTCGTCTTCTTCCTGGTCGTGGCGCTGATCGTCAGCAACCTGACGGCGCAGAAGCAGCGCCAGGCCGAACGCGTGGCGGCGCGCGCCCGGCTGACCGCCGATCTCTACGGCTTCAGCCGCAAGATCGCGGGTATCGGATCTCTGGAAGACCTGCTGTGGGTGGTGACCTACCAGATCGCGGCGATGCTGAAATGCGACGTCGTCCTGCTGCTACCGGAAGGCGGCGGGCTTCAGGTGCGGGCCGGCTATCCGCCGGAGGATAGTCTGGATGCGGCGGACATGGCCGCAGCGTCCTGGACCTGGAAGCAGAACCGCCCATCCGGGCGCGGCGCCGATACGCTGCCCGGCGGGCGGCGCCTTTTTCTGCCGCTCAATACCCAAGGCGGGCCAGTCGGCGTCGTCGGCATCCAGCGCGCCGAGCCGCCCATCGGTGACGAGCGGCGGCTGCTCGATGCCCTGGCCGACCAGGCGGCGGTGGCCATCGAGCGCGCGCGGCTAGCCGACGCGGTCGACAGGGTCAGGCTGCAGGCCGAGACCGAGCGCTTGCGCAACGCGCTGCTCACCTCGATTTCGCATGACCTCAGGACGCCGCTGGCCTCGATCATTGGCGGCCTGAGCAGCCTCAAATCCTATGGCGAGACGTACGACGCGCAGACACGCTCCGACCTGATCACGACCGCGCATGACGAGGCGGAGCGGCTGAACCGCTTCGTCGGCAACCTGCTCGATATGACGCGGCTTGAGGCGGGGGCGATACAACCGCGCCTTGAGCCGACCGACGTCGGCGAGGTGATCGGTGTTGCGCTCGGCCGCGCCCGGCCGCTGCTCAGGCAACGCGAGACGGAAATCGACCTGCCGGACGACCTGCCGATGGCCAACGCCGACTTCGTCCTGTTGGAGCAGGTGTTCTTCAACCTGCTGGACAATGCCGCGAAATACACGCCGTCCGGTTCGCGGATACGCATCGTCGGGCGGGCCGACGGCGCGGATCTCACGGTTGCGGTGATCGACGAGGGCACCGGCATTCCAGACGAGGCGGCGGAGGCGATCTTCGACAAATTCACGCGGCTTGAGGCGGGTGATCGCAAGCGCGCGGGCACCGGCCTTGGCTTGGCGATCTGTCGGGGCTTCGTCCAGGCTATGGGCGGGACCGTCGCCGTGGGCAATCGCCTAGACCGTTCGGGCGCGGTCTTCACCGTCCGCCTGCCCGCCGCAGGCGCCGCGCGGCGCGAGCCGGAGACCACGGACAAGGGAATCGTGCATGTCGGCTAATCCCACGAAGATACTGGTCGTCGACGACGAACCGCAGATTCGCCGGCTGCTCAGGACCAGTTTGGTGCCGCAGAAATTCGAGATCGCGGAGGCGAGCACGGCGGCTGCTGCGCTGAAGCTGTTAGCCGCGGACGCGTTCGACCTTGTGATCCTGGACCTTGGCCTGCCGGACCGCAGCGGGATTGAGGTTATCAGCGAGATTCGCGCGATGTCGCAGGTGCCGATCATTGTGCTGTCGGTCCGAAACGACGAGGCGGGGAAGGTCAAGGCGCTTGAACTGGGCGCCGACGACTACATCACCAAGCCGTTCGGGATGGCGGAACTCGTGATGCGTATCCGGGTGGCATTGCGTCATCGCTACCAGGCCCAGGGTACCTTGCCGGTCTTAAGGGCCGGCGATCTGGAGATCGACCTTGTAAACCGCAAGGTCAGCCGGGGCGGCACCGAGATCAAGCTGTCACCCACCGAGTACGATATTGTGCGGCTGCTGGCTGAGCATGCCGGCAAGATCCTGACCCACGACTATATCCTGCGCCGTGTCTGGGGCGACGATAAGGCGGATGATGTACAATATTTGCGGGTTTACGTGCGGGCGATCCGAAAAAAACTGGGTGACCGGATCGGTGAAAACGAGATCATTCGGACCGAGATGGGGATCGGCTACCGGCTGCTGATCGGCGAGCCTTAATGCTGCCCGTCGCGCAAGCGCCGATAGTTTTGCTGCTGATTCGTCTGGATTTAGATAAGTACACCGGCCTGCATTATAATCGACATCAGATTACAGAATGATGTCTGAACAAATATTTAGATATTATAACACGGAGAGTTTGGCAGTTTTGCAACAGTGGACGATTAAAACGGCATAACGGCTCTCATTAAGGTTTTTTCATAGTTCCCTTATCCAAGGTGAGCGGGTAAGCGTTCGGCCGGGAAATTCGGTCGCCTAAAGCGGCGGACTTGCCCGTAAACCTGCAAAAGGGAACCAAGATGCACATTAGGACATTGTTGCTGGCTGGCGTCGTCGCCGGCCTGGCAAGCACCGGCGCGGCCTATGCCAAGAAGGCCGCTCAGGACACCGCGCCCGCCGCGCCGACCGCAGCGGAAGTTGACGCGCTGCAGACGCAGATCACGGCGATGCAGGCGCAGGTCGCCTATATGAAGCGACAGCTCGAGTTGATGACCGAGAAGAATCCGCCGAACGCGCCGCCAAAGCCGAAGATCACGCAGAGCGCATCCAACAAGTTCGCGATCGAAAGCGCCGACGGTCAGTATTCGATCGGCCTCACCGGTCGCATCCATCTCGATGTCGGCGACTATGCGAATTACGACCCGAAGTCGTCTCTGACCTCGCCGCAGAACCTGCATAGCGGTTTCAACGCCCGCCGCGCACGCATCGGCGTGACCGGCAAGGCGGCTGGCGACTTCACCTACAGCTTTATCTATGACGCCGGCGGATCCAGCGACGCCAACCCCAGCGGCATCCAGACCGCGCAGGTCGGCTATACCGGCATCAAGAACATGGTGTTCGAAATCGGTTATTCCGACACGTTCTTCACGCTGGATGAAGCCACCAGCTCGAACGACACGCTGTTCATGGAGCGCGCGACGCCGGCCAACGTGGCGACCAACGTCAATACCGGTGACTTCCGTTCGAACGTCGGCGCCCGCTGGTTCGACGACCGCCTGTGGGTCGGCGCCTACTTCACCGGTCCTGCGAACTTGAACGTGCATGGGCAGGGCGAGAGCATCGGCGCCTTCCAGCGCGTCGCCTATCAGGTCCTGGCCGAGCAGGATTACACGCTGCATGTCGGCGTCGGCGTCGACGAGATACTGAAAGCTCCGCTTAATGGCGGTTCCGCTTTGACGACGACCTACAACTACGATCCGACCACCGGCAAGATCACGACCGGCACCGCGCCTGCGACCAACACCGTCACGCTGAACGATCGTCCGGAACTGCGGATCGATGCGGCGTCGTTGATCTCCACTGGCGCGTTGGGCACGATCGGGCACCCGGTTTCGGGCGGCTATATCTTCGACGCGGAACTGGCCGGCAATTACGGCCCGTTCTACGCCCAGGGCGAATATCTGCATTACGACATCAGCCGCGACGGCCTTGCGGATGCAGAGTTCGACGGCGGGTACGGTGAGGTTTCCTATACGCTGACAGGAGAGAGCCACAAATACAACAAGGCTTCCGGCGCCTATAGCGGCATCGTGCCGGCTCATGCCTTTGCACCCAACGAAGGCTTCTGGGGTGCATGGGAAATCGCCGGGCGGGTCAGCTATATCGACCTGACCAGCAAGTTCCACTCGGGCCTTGCCCTGTCGGCCCAGCCCAACGCGGTCAATGGCGGCAAGCAGACCAGCTTCACCGCCGGCCTGAACTGGTATCCGAACAGCTATATGCGGTTCATGCTGAACTACATCCATGCGGATGTGGACAAGAAGAATTCGGGCTCTTCGGGTGTCCTCGGCTCGCAGATTGGCGCGACGATGGACGCCATCGCGCTGCGCACGCAGGTCGCGTGGTAACGCGCAGCTAAACACCACATAGTTTCCGAAAGGGCGGGGGAAACCCCGCCCTTTTTTTGTGCCCGCGCTTGAGCCCGGCCGCGGCATCGCGGGAATAAACAACATATTATACACGTTTGATAATATATTTGACAAAGTGATTTATGTAATTTAATATTTTATGCGTATCTATAATGTGAAATAAGAAATCGCGGGGTTCCTCGCGTTTTCGAAAAACCGAAGAGAGAATCAAGATGCATGTCAGATCGTTGCTTTTGGCCGGCTCCGTTGCCGGTCTGGCATTCGGGACCTTTCATTCGACGGCTGGGGCCGCCATCGCCTCGGCGCAGACGACACAGCAGGCCATCACCGCCCAGCAGGCTCAAATCGACTATCTGAAGCACCAGCTTGAGATCATGTCGGAGCAGCTGCAACAGATGCAGGTGAAGGCCGCCGCGCCGGCCAAGGCCGATGTCAAGCCGGCGCCGAAAGTGACCCAGAGCGCCAGCAACAAGTTCGCGATCGAGAGCGCCGATGGGCAATATTCGATCGGCCTGACCGGCGGGTTCCAAGGCGATGTCGGCTATTATCCCGGTTTCGACGCACAATCGAAGACCGGTCCGCAGAATCTCCATGCCGGCTTCAACGCCCGCCGCGCCCGTATCGGCGTGACCGGCAAGGCCGCAGGCGATTTCGCCTATACCTTCATCTATGACGCCGGGAACAGCTCTGACGCCACGCCCAAGGGCATCAACACCGCGCAGGTCAGCTATCTCGGCATCAAGAACCTGGCGATCGACTTCGGCTATTCCAATGTGAATTTCACGCTGGATCAGGCGACCAGCTCCTACGACACGATCTTCATGGAGCGCGCGACGCCGTCGAACATTGCGACCGCTTTCAACGGCGGCGACAATCGCTCGAACATCGGTGCCCGCTACTTCAACGACCGTCTATGGGTCGGCGCCTATGTGACCGGGCCGGCGCCGGGAGAAGTACACGGACAGCCCGAGCGTATCGGCGCGTTCCAGCGCGTCGCCTATCAGGTACTGGCGGATCCGAACTATTCGCTGCACGTGGGTTTCGCGGTGGACGAGCTGTTCAAGGCGCCGCTCAACAACGGTAACGCGGCTGCGACGTCCCTGACCTACGACCCGGTGAAAGGGATCGTGACCACCACGGTTCCCAGTGCCTATTCGATCTCGCTTTCCGACCAGCCGGAGCTGCGCGTCGATCCGGCGACCTTCGTCAACAGCGGCTCGCTCGGGTCGCTCACCAACCCGCTCAGCGGCGCGCAGGTCTACGATCTGGAACTGGCCGGCAATTACGGCCCGCTCTTCGCCCAGGGCGAATATTTCCACTACTCGGTCGATCGCGAGGGCTTGCCGACCGCCAGCTTCGACGGCGGCTATGGCCTGATCGCCTACACGCTGACTGGCGAAAGCCACAAATATGTCCCCGGCACCGCTTCCTATGCGCGGATCGTGCCGGCTCACGCCTTCTCGCCCGCCGAAGGGTTCTGGGGCGCGTGGGAAGTCGCGGGGCGGGTCAGCTATATCGACATGACCAGCAATTTCCACTCGGGCCAGACGACCTCGTCCAGCTCCGCCGCGCTCAATGGCGGCAAGCAGACCAGCTATACGGTCGGCCTCAACTGGTATCCGAACAGCTATATGCGGTTCGAGCTCAACTACATCCACACCGACTTCGACAAGGTGAACTCCGGCACATCCGGCACGCTCGGCGCACCCATCGGGGCTGCGATCGACGCGCTGGGCTTCCGCACCCAGGTGAACTGGTAACACGCGCAGAATATAAAGGACTGATCCATCATGATGAACCGGAACAAGGTCCGCGCGGCGCTCGTCGCCGCCGGACTGGCGCTCGCGGCGATGACCGCCACGCACGCCCACGCCGACACCCAGCTGCTGAATGTGTCCTACGATCCGACGCGGGAGTTGTATGTCGCTTTCAACAACGCTTTCGCCGATTATTGGAAGAAGCAAACCGGTGAAACGGTGACGATTCAGCAGTCGCACGGCGGCTCGGGCAAGCAAGCCCGTGCCGTTATCGACGGGCTGGAAGCGGATGTGGTGACGCTGGCCCTGGCCGGCGACATCGACGGCATCGCCAAGAGCGGCCAGATCGCGAAGGACTGGATCGACCGGTTGCCGGATCACAGCACGCCCTATACCTCGACCATCGTCTTCCTGGTGCGCAAAGGCAATTCGAAGCACATCAAGGATTGGGACGATCTCGTTCGGCCGGATGTCGCGGTCGTTACCCCCAATCCCAAGACCAGCGGCGGCGCTCGCTGGAACTATCTGGCGGCCTGGGGCTACGCACTCGACAAATCCGGCGGCGACGAGGCAAAGGCCAAGGATTTCGTGGCCAAGCTCTACAAGAACGTTCCGGTCCTCGACAGCGGCGCGCGCGGCTCGACCGTCACCTTCACCCAGCGCGGTGTCGGCGACGTGCTGGTCGCCTGGGAAAACGAAGCCTTTCTCGCGGTCAAGGAAGCCGGCGATGCCTACGAGATCGTCTCCCCGTCGGAAAGCATCCTGGCGGAGCCGCCGGTCGCGGTGGTCGATGCCAATGTCGACCGCAAGGGTACGCGCAAGGTTGCCGAAGCCTATCTCAAATATCTCTATACGGACGAAGGCCAGAACATCGCGGCCAACTGGTACTATCGCCCGCGCAACCAGGCGGTTGCCGAGAAATACGCGGCTCAGTTTCCGAAACTGAAGCTTTTCACGATCGACGAGAAATTCGGCGGCTGGGCAAAGGCGCAGCAGACCCATTTCGCCGACGGCGGCGTGTTCGATCAGATCTATCAGCCAAACGCCAAGTAACCCTCCCAACGACTTGGTGTCACCTGGAGCCGGTTCGCGATCGCGGACCGGCTCATTTTGTTTGTGCCGCCTGCGCGGTTGGCGCGCGCCCCGGTTGCTTATAAGAAGGGCCGTCCCCGGCGCTGGACCGGGCCAGATCGGGGAAGTGCGAATGTCGGACGCGGAACAGGATCGGTCGCATGGGGATATCCGCGACAGCGTGCGCAAGCTGTGCCTGGAATTTCCGGGCGAATATTGGCGTAAGGCCGACCGCGAAAATGCCTATCCGACCGAGTTCGTCCAAGCCCTGACCGAGGCGGGCTATCTGGCCGCCCTGATTCCCGAGGAATATGGCGGTTCGGGTTTACCGCTCGCCGCCGCCGCCGCCATCCTGGAGGAGATTCAGCGCGCCGGCTGCAACGGCGCCGCTTGTCACGCGCAGATGTACATCATGGGCGCGCTCCTCAGACACGGCAGCGACGCGCAGAAGGCCAAATATCTTCCGTCCATCGCTTCAGGCGAACTCCGGCTCCAGGCCTTCGGCGTAACCGAGCCGACGAGCGGGTCGGACACGGGTTCGCTCAAGACCTTCGCGGTGCGCGACGGCGATCATTATGTGGTGAACGGGCAAAAGGTCTGGACATCGCGCGCGATGCATTCCGACCTGCTGCTGCTGCTGGCGCGCACGACGCCTAAGGACCAGGTCGCGAAGCGGACTGACGGGCTGTCGGTTTTCATCGTGGACATGCGCGCGGCTCTGGGTGACGGGCTCACGATCCGCCCGATCCGCACGATGATGAACCATTCCACCACCGAGATTTTCTTCGACAATCTGCGGGTGCCCGCGGAGAACCTGGTCGGCGAGGAGGGGCGGGGCTTCCGCTACATCCTGTCCGGCATGAATGCCGAGCGGGTGCTAGTCGCCGCGGAATGCATCGGCGACGCCAAATGGTTCATCGAAAAGGCGACCGCCTATGCCAAAGGGCGGGTCGTGTTCGGCCGGCCCATCGGACAGAATCAAGGCATCCAGTTCCCAATCGCCAAAGCCTATGCCCAGATGCGCGCGGCGGAACTGATGGTGGCGGAGGCCGCGCGGCGCTTCACGGCCGGGCTCGATTGCGGCACCGAGGCCAACATGGCCAAGATGCTAGCGGCGGAGGCATCCTGGGCCGCTGGTGAGGCCTGCATCCAGACTCACGGCGGCTTCGGCTTCGCCGAAGAGTACGACGTCGAGCGCAAGTTTCGTGAAGCGCGGCTCTATCAGGTGGCGCCGATCTCCACCAACCTGATCCTGAGCTATCTGGCCGAACATGTGCTGGGATTGCCACGTTCTTACTAGGTGGCGCACATAAAAACGGCGCCCGTAGGCGCCGTTTTCGTCTTGTGTGGTTGCTCGCTCAGGCCGTCTTGTTGCGGCGGCGGCGGACATAGCCGAGGGCGACCAGGCCGGCGCCCAGAAGGCTCAGCGTGCCGGGCTCCGGCGTCGTCGTGCCACCGCCCGTCTGGGCCGCGATCGGGTAGTGGTAGATCAACGAGGTGTCGATCGCGAAACCGCCGGTCGAGGAGCATCCCGCTGTCGTATTGCCGGCAATGGTGACGCTGGTGCAGCTCGTCGAAATCGTGACGTAGGAAATACCGTTGGTCGCGAGGGAGCTCGCATTGTTCTGCGCGTCGGTCGAGATGCCGACGAACGGGACCGTGCCTTCGTTGGTCAGCACACCCAGGTTTACGCCTTTGCTGATGCCCGTTTGCGTAGAGGTGCCGAGCAGCGTCCCGGCGCTGTTATAGGCCTGCAGTGTCTCGGTATAGCCTCCGGCATTGAACACCTGCGCATCGATGCCCAAGCCGATCAGCGGGGTGGCGAAGCTGAGCGTGATCGTGCCGCTTCCCGCGAACAGGATGGTGGCGCCGGCGGCGAACAGGCCGTCCCAGGCCGTGCCGGGCACAGGTGTGTGGCCGCTCATTGTCGGCGCCGTACCCAGGCCCTCGACATAGGTCGTGAAGGCGTTGCCGGAGGAACTCGTAACTTTAACCGTGTCGTTGTTCGGCGTCGTCTGCGACGCGTTGTTGGCGATCGCGCCGTTGTTCTGCGACGTATGCAAATTGGTGGCGAACTGGCCCCAATCGACCGAATCCGCCGCCGAGCCCACGGCCGAGTTGTTGCCGATATTCTTGAAGCTGTTCAGGCAGGTCGCGTTGTTCACGACGCAGCTGAACGGAACAGCGGTCGCCTGCGCGCCAGACGCCAGAAAAAGCGTGCCGGCCACGGCTGTCGCGGATGCAAAATATTTGGTCAACATCACGGCCTCGTATCCTAAAGCTTGCGGGGGTTCAGCCCGTAATCGGGTACGATGCAGATATCGTGCCAGATTATAAATCGCTCTGATATCAAGCGGTTGCTATGCTCGAAAAGAGTTCCCGTGCCTTGAGTGTAAAAGTTCCTGACAGTCCCGAGGTCAGCCGTCGTAGCGCTCGCTCCTGGCCGGATCATATACGAGCGCGCATGGTCTCCGGAGTCTTAATAGAGGCACTGGCCCTGCTGTTACAACCGGGGCTATCGGACCGGTATTATGCGCGCGCCGGAGATATGCCGCGCCAGCCTGTCGGGAAGTTTTACAATCGCTAATCACTTAAAAAAACTGCAAGAATTATATCGCTGATTTTAAAAAGATTTTGCTATTGGCGCGATTTTTGCTTTACGTACGAAATACGGCCCGCCGCGCGTTCGCAGCGCGGCAACGACTGGAGTCTGATGAATTGACCGTCTCCCAGCGAACCCATTCGTTCATCCCGAACACGCCTGCGCGTGCGGGGCGCGCCGCGGCTTTGGTGTCGGGCGCCTCGCTGCTCGCGCTTTCCGCCGCCTGGACGCCGGCGGCCAACGCCGCGACGGTTGCAAAGCTGCCCCAGGGCGGCCAGTTCGTCGCCGGGTCGGGCACGATCGGCATGCCGGGCAAGGGCGGGCTGTCGATCAATCAGACATCCACGCGCGGGATCATCAACTGGCAGAGTTTCTCGATCGGCCAGGGCAAGACCGTCAGCATCAATAACGGATCCGGCGCCACGCTGAACCGCGTCACAGGCAACGATCCGTCCAAGATCGCCGGCCAACTAACGTCGACAGGCTCGGTCTATGTCATCAACACCGCCGGCGTCATCGTCATGCCGACGGGCAAGGTCTTTACCTCGGGCGATTTCGTCGCCTCCACGCGCGACGTTTCCAATAAATCCTTCATGGGCGGCGGCGCTCTCAATCTTAAGGGCTCGTCCTCGGGCGACGTCGTCAACGAGGGTACGATCTCGTCCGCCAACGGCGATGTCGTGCTGGTCGGCAAGTCGGTCACCAACGACGGAAAGATCAGTGCGGCCAACGGCCAGGTTTCGCTGGCCGCGGGCGACGACGTCCTCCTCCAGGACGGCGCCAATGAAACCGTCCAGATCAGGGCCGGCCACGGCGACACGACCAATACCGGCAACATCTCGGCTGCTCAGGTCCAGCTGGCGGCTGCCGACGGCAATGTCTACGCGCTGGCGACCAACAACGGCGGCATCATCCGCGCGACCGGCACGTCCACCAAGAACGGCCGGGTCTTCCTGACCGCCGATGGCGACGTCGATATTGATTCCGGCGCCAGGGTTTCCGCCGTCAACGCCAACGGCGGCGGCGGCACGATCGTCGCGACGGCCGGCCACCTCAAAGGGGAATTAACCGTTCGCGGCACGGTGAGCGCCGACGCGAAGCGCGCCGGCAAGAACGGCGGCAAGGTCGTGCTGACGGCGTCTTCGGTCGACCTCAAGATGGGTGCGACCGTTTCGGCGGACGGGACTGCCAACGGCGGTAATGTCTTCGTCGGTGGCGATCGCCATGGCGGCGCCGTTCGCTCGGAGGATCTGTCCGCCGCGCGGATCGCCAACGCGACGACGACGACGGTCGGCAAAGGCGCGAAGATCAGCGCCGACGGCGGCTCCGCGGGGGGCAAGGGCCAGGGCGGCAACATCGTCGTCTGGTCCGATGGCGTCACCACCTATAAGGGGTCGTCCTATGTGCGTGGTGGCCATGCCGGCGGCGACGGTGGCTTCGTCGAGGTGTCGGGCGAGGGGCTGGCTTTCCACGGCAAGGTGAGCACCTACGGCCTGAAAGGAAAGGCCGGCACCCTGCTGATCGATCCGTCCGACGTCACGATCTTCAGCTCCACCGACTCATCCGGCCTTGTTCCCGGCAGCACCACCGGCGCGGGGTCCGCGCCGACCTACGATCCGACGACCGGCACCTCATTCATCCTGAACACGGATATCGATGCCGCGCTCGCCACCAACAATGTGGTGATCAATACCGGCAGCCCCGGCGACGGGCTCGGCGGCTCGGGCAACATCCATTTCGGCAACAACAACAGCGTCAACGGGTCGAATGCGGCGCCGATCTATTGGACCAGCAGTCACAGCCTGACTCTGAACGCGGTCGGCGTCATCGACACGATCGGCGGTTCGCCGACAGGGTCAACCGGGACAGCGGCCGGTGCCGGTGCGCAGGCCGCGGCGGCGGCCGGCCTTCTGATCGATGCGGCGGGTACGGGCAGCTTCACGCTGAACGCGGCCTCCGGCGGCGGCTTGACCGACGCGTCGGTCATCACCATCAGCGCCGACATCGAAGCGCATGGCGGCACGATCACCCTCGCGTCGCAGAGCGCGAACAATTTCATTGTCGATTCCGGCAACGTCACCAACTCGAACGGCGGGCTGATCGTCTTCAGCTCGGACCGGGTGCGCCTGGGCGCCGGTCACACCTACATCGGATCGGTTGAGACAGACGGCAATGTGATCGTTCAGCCGTTCACGCCCGGTGCCGTCCTGGTCGGCAACAACAATAACGGCGGCGGCAGTTCCCAGCCTGACGACGACCCCGAAAACACCGCACTGGTCAATGCCGATTCGATCAGAGTCATCAAGGCCGATACGCTCATCATCGGCAGCACGGACGTCACCGACCTGACGATCGGCAGCCCGACCGGCATCCCGGGCGCTCCGGTCAACTTCCCGGCCTACCCGGGCATCAACTCGGCTGCCCATAACCTCGAATTCCTGACCGGCCCCAACGGTTCGATCACCCAGGATCAGCGCACCCCGATCGCGGTGTCGAGCGGCCTGTTCACCGGCGACGTCACGGCCGACGGCGGCGTAATTCTTGTGACCGGCGGCAAGATATTCCTGCCCGACTTTCTGAATTTCTTCGCAAGCATCGCGATCAAACAGTCCGGCGGCGCCGGCGGCAGCATCGTCGTTCAAGCCAACTCGACGGACGATAACCGTGGCACGCTCAACGTCACCACGCTGAACGGCATCTCCGGCATCTCGGCGCCGGGTTCCGACGTGACGCTCATCAATGTCGGCACCACGACCCAGGACAGCGGCGCTGCGGGCGCCATCAAGGTCGGCAGCCTGATCCTGGAGGGCGGCGCCACCGGCGCATATGCTCAATATGAATATTTCGACGAGACCAAGCAGTTTACCTATCCCGACGGCAACGAGCCCAACATCGTGGCCCACGGCTATAATGGGTTCACCGGCAACTTCGTCCTCAACAACACCCAAAACCAGATCGGGCAGGTCGCCGGCACTGTCGGGTCGCTCGTCCTTGCCGACAGCGTGTCGCTTACGACGGCCTCGTTGCACGACAATCTGACCGGCAACGGCTGGAACGAGTTCACAGGCGCCGATACGGTCTTCAACGGCCTGACCGCCTTGTACAGCCCGGCTCAGCTGTCGGAGCCCGCGACGACCCAGACCGGCAACGTGACGGTGACAGTCAACGGCGTGCTCACCATCGCCAGCGGCGCGCCGATCGTTTCGCAGCTGGTCGGCGGTGCGCCCGCGACGGCCGGCGGCAACGTCCTGCTCGAGGCCGGCTCGCCGAACTACGGCGACGGCACGGTCGCCGCGAATACCGGCTTCATCAACAACGACGCCACCGGCATCAGCGTGGCCGACGGCGGGTATTGGCGCATCTATTCGCAGGATCCGCGCAACGACAGCTATGGCGCGCTGGTTTCCGGCGGTGCGGCCGATTACGCCTTCGTGCAGTACGGCGCCGCCAACTATTACGGCGACCCGACCGGCAGCACGGGCTCGGGTACATCCGGCTCGCCCTCGCCGTTCTCGAACGCCAATTCGGTCCTGGCCGGCAATTACACCGGTTCCGGCAACGGCTTCCTCTATACGGTGGCGCCGAAGGCGGCGCTCTCCCTCGACGGCACGTTCGACAAAAGCTACGACGGCAACAACACCGTCAACCATTCCGTGGTGCTCGGCGACTACTCGTCCGTCACCGGCGTGATCAACGGCGACAGTGTCACGATCACCAAAACGACCGGCGCCGGCCATCTGACCTATGCCGATAAAAATGCCGGCGCCTGGGCGATCGCGATCGATACCGACCCGACGATCGCCTCGGCGAAGGACAGCAACAATGTCGTTGTGTTCGGTTACGGCATCGACTTCACAAACAATCTGACAGGTACGATCAGCAAGGCGGCTCTGACCGTCACGGCGGACGACCAGACGCGTACCTACGGTTCGCTGACCGGCCTGCTCCAGGGCAGCGGCAAGACGACCGGCTATTCGATCACCGGGCTGCAGAACAGCGAGACGGTCGGCAGCATCACGCTGACCGACAACGCCGCGGCCAACGATGTGACCACCGATGCCGGCACGCTGACCAACGGGGTCACGCCGTCGGCGGCGACGGGCGGCACGTTCAGCACGTCGAACTACACGATCACCTACGTCAAGGCGGACGTGATCATCAATCCGGCGGCGTTGACGATCACGGCGAACGATCAGTCGCGCACCTATGGCTCGCTGGCTGGGCTGCAGCAGGGCAGCGGGCAGTCGACCGGCTATTCGACCAGCGGCCTGAAGAACGGCGACACCATCGGCAGCATCACGTTGACCGACAACGCCGCTGCGAACGATGTAACGACCAACGCGGGCACGCTGACGAACGCGGTGACCGCTTCGGCGGCGACGGGCGGCACGTTCAACACCTCGAACTATTCCATCACCTACGTCAAAGGCGACGTCGACATCGGCAAGGCGGCGCTGACGATCACGGCGAACGACCAGTCGCGCACCTACGGTTCGCTGGCCGGTCTGCAGCAGGGCAGCGGACAGACCAACGGCTATTCGATCACGGGCCTGAAGAACGGCGACACGGTAGGCAGCATCACGCTGACCGACAATGCCGCAGCCAACAACGTGAACACGAATGCCGGTACACTGACCAGCGCGGTCACCGCCTCGGCGGCGACCGGCGGCACCTTCAGCACGTCGAACTACACGATCAGCTACGTAAAGGCTGACGTGGTCATCGACCCCGCGGCGCTGACGATCACCGCGAACGACCAGTCGCGCACCTATGGTTCGCTGATCGGCCTGCAGCAGGGCGGGGGACAGACGACCGGCTATTCGATCGTCGGCCTGAAGAACGGCGACACGGTGGGCAGCATCACGTTGACCGACAATGCCGCGGCCAACAACGTGAACACGAATGCCGGCACACTGACCAACGCGGTCACCGCCTCGGCGGCGACCGGTGGCAGCTTCACGGCGTCGAACTATGCGATCACCTATGTCAAGGCGGACGTGGTCATCGACCCCGCGGCGCTGACGATCACGGCGGGCGACCAGTCACGTACCTATGGTTCTCTGAGCGGCTTGCAGCAGGGCAACGGACAAACGACCGGCTATTCGATCGTGGGCCTGAAGAACGGCGACACGGTGGGCAGCATCACGCTGACCGACAACGCCGCCGCCAACAACGTCAACACGAACGCCGGCACCCTGACCAACGCCGTCACCGCCTCGGCGGCGACGGGCGGCACCTTCAACACGGGTAATTACACGATCACCTACGTTAAAGGCGACGTCAGCATCGGCAAGGCGGCGCTGACGATCACGGCGGTCGATCAGTCCCGTATTTACGGCTCCAGTACCGGCCTGGTCTTCGGCAGCAACCAGACGACCGACTACACGGTCGTCGGCCTGAAGAACGGCGAGACAGTCGGCCACGTGAACCTGTCGGTGACCGGGGCGTCCACGGCGGTTTCGACCGATGTCGGCACGCTGAGCAACGCGATCACTGCCGGGGGTGCCGGCGGCGGTACGTTCAACACGGCGAACTACAGCATCACCTATGTGAAGGGCGATGTCGCTGTTACGCCCAAGACGCTGATCATCACCGCCAACAACCAGACCAAGACCTACGGCGACACCTTCACCTTTACCGGCAACCCGT
Source organism: Alphaproteobacteria bacterium (assembly GCA_035493715.1). Classification (GTDB taxonomy): domain Bacteria; phylum Pseudomonadota; class Alphaproteobacteria; order BOG-932; family Roseiterribacteraceae; genus BOG-932. The sequence continues at coordinate 87,200 of DATJHU010000187.1, forward strand.
CGGAATTCACCGTAAGCGGCTTGGTGACGGCGAACGGCGATTCGGTCGGTCACGCCTCGCTCAGCAGCCTCGGCGCCGCGGCTTCGGCCGACGTCGCCCATTCGCCCTACACGATCAATATCAGCGGGGCGACCGGCAACCGTCTCAGCAACTACAACATCGTCTATCACACCGGCCAGATGACGGTGACGCCACGTTCGATCGGCGCAACGGC